>NZ_JBEPOO010000001.1:1823127-2126982 GCF_040546815.1 Devosia sp. 2618 | reverse complement strand
AACAACTCGGCCATGACATGTCGGGCGGCGCCAAGCTGACCCGCCGCGAGGCCATTGCCTCGGCGATGGCTGCGATCCAGAGCTACGAGATGATCCTGTCGCAGGCTGTGCTCGATGTGCTGCATCGCCATGGCGCGACTGTCTATGGCATCACCGATAGCGCCGAGGGCAGGGTGCCCACCATCAGCTTCAACTTTGCCAAAGTGCCACCAGCGCAGCTGGCGCAGAAGCTGGCCGATCGCGACATCGGCGTCCGCGATGGCCACATGTTCGCGCCGCGCCTGATGGCTCGTCTTGGCCTGACCATGGCGAGCGGCGCCGTGCGGATTTCTCTGGCGCATTACAATACGCTCGAGGAAATCGCCCGGCTCGATCAGTCGCTGGGTGCGATCCTGCGCGAAGGCTAACGGGCGAGCATCTTGCCCAGCATATAGCCCGAGCCGACACCTGTGCCGGCGCCGGGCCACGTGCTGGCGCCGACCATGTAAAGGTCCTTGACCGGCGTGCGATACCGCGACCATCCGCCCGCCGGTCTGAACAGGAAATTCTGGTCAAGGTGGTGGCTGCCCGACAGGGAGTCACCACGAACCAGATTGGGATTGGCCCGCTCCAGATCGAGCGGCGAAATCACCGAACTGCCCAAGATTTTGCCACGCAGACCCGGCGCATAGCGCTCGATCAAATCGAGCACGCGCTCGCTATAGGGACCCTTGGCCTCATCCCAGTTTCGCGCCGCAATGGTGCCCGACGCATCGCCCTTGATCTCATAGGGCACGACGCGCACCTGCACCCACAACACATGCTTGCCATCGGGCGCGCGGCTTGGGTCGAGCGCTGTCGGCTGGCCAACGACCAGCACAGGTTCGCGCGGCAGCAAGCCGGACATCGCTTCGTGGTAGACGGCGCTCATCACGTTATAGCTGGGCGCCAGATGCACATAGGCGAAGCGCTTGAGCTCGGCGCTGGCGGTCCAGTCCGGCAGGCTATCGAGCGCCAGATGGATCATCATGGCGCCGGGGCCGGCGCGGAATTTCTGGGCAGATTTGGCAAATTTCTGATCGATGCCCGGGACGAGCTTGTCGGCGAGAAGCGACGGATGTGTGTTGGCGATAACGGCGCGTTTGGCAGTCAGCGTCGTGCCATCGGTGAGTGTCACGCCGGAGGCCCGCCCGTTGGTTTGAACGATCTGTGCAACCTCGGCATTGCACCGCACCGCACCGCCTGCCGCTTCGATAACGCCGACCATTGCCTTGATGATGGTGTCTGCGCCGCTCTGGCCAATCACCATGCCGAAATTCTGGTTGGCCATGGATTCCAGATAAGGGAACACCGCCCCACCAGCGACGTCCGGGCCAAAATCGAGATGCAGGCCCCACGCGGCCATCAGGGCACGAACCTCGGGGCTTTCAAAGCGTGGGTCGAGATAGTTGCGTGGTGAGGCCAGCAGCAGCTTCACCATCTCCCGCACCCAGTTGAGGCCCTTCTCACGCCAAGCCTTGACCAGCAGGCGCACCGCGCCAAGCGACGGCATGGGTTGGCCCATAATGCCGCCGATGAACGGGGCTTCGGAGGCGAAGTCGGCGGCCATCTGTCGCCAGGTTGCGGCGTCGGCGGGCGAGATGGCGGCGATACGTGCGGCGGTGGTGTCGAGGTCGGTGCTGACCCCGAGCCATGAGCCATCGGGGAAGGGGCTGGCAAAACTGTCGGTGGCGGGAACGAAGGCCAGGCCTTGCGCGTCGAGCGCCGCCTTGTGTTCGGCATAGAATGCCGAGCCAGCGAACATCGACAGGTTCATCGCATAAAGGTCGTGCCGATAGCCGGGGAGGGTGATTTCCTCGGTGCGGACGGCGCCGCCGGCCTTGGCAGCGCGCTCCAGAACCAGCACCTTCCAGCCGCGCTGGCTGAGGTGGACGGCAGCGGCCAATCCATTGACGCCCGCACCCACCACAATCGCATCATACTCGGACATGTCCGCTCCCCCCAAAATGCACCAGCCATACTCACCAAGAATATGCAGCTGCCAATATTTTGAACCTAAAATATCTTTCTAACTGTGCAAAATAGGGGATTTTGGCTCTTGCATGTCCATGCAGTTGCCGTAACCTTTGGCCGTGAGTGAGATGCCGGCGAGCCAACGCCGCAGAGAAAAACGTGTGTAGGAGACGATCATGAGCGCGCAACAAACACTGGCCAACCTGGCCCTTGCCTTGGCCGATGGCAGCATCGAGGTCGTTGACCTTACCGCCCCACTTGGCCCCGATACCCCGGTCCTCTATCTGCCGCCCGACTTTGCGAAAAACACGCCAAAGTTCAAGATGCATGAGATTTCCGCCTACGACAAAAACGGTCCTTGGTGGGCCTGGGGCTGGATGGAACTCGGTGAGCATACCGGCACCCATTTTGACGCGCCGTCGCACTGGGTTTCGGGCAAGGATCTTGCTGAAAACACCACCGACACAGTGCCCGTCGGTAGCTTCGTGGCGCCCGTCGCCGTGATCGACTGCGCCGCCGATGTCGCCAAGAATGCCGACTTCCTGCTGACCGCCGAGCGCATCAAGGCATGGGAAGCCGAGCACGGCGAGATCAAGGCCGGTAGCTGGGTCGTCCTGCGGTCCGACTGGTATCACCGCAATGGTAGCACCGAGACTTTCCTCAACGCCGATGAAAATGGCCCGCACACTCCCGGCCCAAGCGTCGATGCGGTCCAGTATCTGGTCGAGAAGGGCGCGCTTGGCTTCGGCAGTGAATGTGTTGGCACCGATGCGGGCGCTGCAGCCACGTTCGATCCGCCATTCCCTGCGCACAATCTGCTGCTCGGCGTCGGCCGTTATGGTCTGGCCAGCCTGACCAATCTGGACAAGCTGCCAGCAACCGGCGCAATGCTTGTTGTCGCGCCGCTCAAGATCGTCGGCGGCACGGGCAGCCCGGTCCGCGCCTTCGCAATCGTTCCACGCGGCTAAAACGAGAACCAGCTATGGCGGACGTTGACTACATCATCGTTGGAAGTGGCATCAACGCTCTGGTCGCGGCCGCCATGCTGGGCAAAAAGAACAACCGGGTTTTGGTACTCGAGCGCGAGGCCGTCGCAGGCGGTTGCCTGCGCACCGAGGAGATCACCGAACCCGGTTTTCGCCATGACATCATGGCGACGACATTCGTATTGTTCATCACCTCGCCCGCCTATGCGGCGCTGGCGCCTGACCTCGGGCGGCATGGCCTCGAATTCTGCCATACCGACGCGCCGACCGCTGTCGTGCGACCCGACAATTCAAGCCTTGTGCTGACCACCGACCGCGCCCGCAATCTGGCGGCGTTCTCGGCAGTTGATGCTGCCGACGGTCCGAGCTTCCAGCGTGAGATGGACCGCTTTGGCGGCGATATGGGCTTTGTGTTCGGCCTTCTGGGCGGACGGCTGTGGTCGCTCGATACGCTGCGCATGGCGGCCAAGGAACTCTGGAAACGCGGCGCGCGCGGGCTTGCCACCTTTGTCGGCGAAGCGCTGATCCCGGCGCGCGCCTATCTTGAAACCCGCTACCGCTCGGATGCCGTGCAGGCGCTGTTCGCACCATGGGTGCTCCATTGCGGGCTTAACCCCGACAGCACCTATTCTGGCCAGATGCTCAAGGTCATCGGCTTTGCGCTCGAAGCGGCTGGTGCCCCTATCGTCAAGGGCGGCGCAGTCAATGCAGTCAACGCCTTTGCCGGGCTGATCGCCGAGCAGGGCGGCGAAATCCGCACTAATGCCGATGTCGCCTCGATCACGCTAAACGACAAGGGCGCCGCTTCCGGCGTGACGCTGGCCGATGGGACGGTGATCCGCGCCACCAAGGGCGTCATCGCCTCGGTCGCGCCGAGCCAGCTTTACGATCGGTTCCTGGCCGGTCAGCCCAAGCCGCCCGAAGTCACAGAAGGTGTCGCCAACTTCCGTTATGGCAAGGGCGACATGCAGATCCACTACGCGTTGCGCGAGCCGCCAAAGTGGATCGCCGATGGCCTCGAAAAGGTGGCACTGATCCACCTGACGCCGGGGCTGGATGGCGTGTCACGCGCCTCGAACGAAGCCGAGCGTGGCCTGCTGCCAGCCGTGCCCACCATCTGTGTCGGCCAGCCGACCGCACTCGATCCAAGCCGCGCGCCCGAAGGGCAGGCGATCTTGTGGCTGCAACTGCCTGAAGCGCCGCGCCACATCAAGGGCGATGCTGCCGGAAAGATCGAGATCGGTGCCGATGGGCGCTGGACTGACGCAATCCGCGAGGCCTATGCCGACCGGATTGACGCCATCCTGCGCCAGCACATTTCCAATTTCGACACGGCAGTAATCAAGCGGGCGAGCTATTCGCCGGCCGATCTGGAGCGCATGAACGTCAATCTCGTTGGTGGCGACCCCTATGGTGGCTATTGCGGCATCGACCAGTTCTTCGTCTGGCGTCCCTTGAAGACCTCGGTCAATCACACTACCCATGTCCCCGGCCTCTACCATATCGGTGCGGCCAGCCATCCCGGTCCCGGCCTGGGCGGCGGGTCTGGGTTCCTGATCGGCAAGGCGCTGCGCTAGACGCCGTAACAACAGTTTTCACGAAGGGCTTGCCGTTGGCGAAGTACTTTATCGGCTCGTTGCGTCAGACAGGCGAAGGGCGGTTGCCCAGCCTGGGAGAAATCGGGCTCAACCAGTTCGCGCCCTATCTCATCAATCGCCTGTCTGCGAGCTACAACGCCCATCTGCAGGACGTTCTCAAGGACAACGGCATGACGACCGCCAAGATGCGGGCGCTGTCGATCCTGACTATTTCGCCGGGGCTGACCGTCAACGAACTGGCGTATCTCGCGGTTGTCGAGCAATCCACCATGAGCCGCACGCTCGATGCGCTGGAAGGGCAGGGCTTCGTGCGTCGCCAGTCGCGCAGCGACGACATGCGGGTGCGTGAGCTCTACATCACCGAACAGGGCCGCACGGCTTTCGCTGAGTCATGGCCGCTGCTTTATGGGCTTTATGCCGATCTATTCGCCGGCGTTGAGGCCGACGAATATGATCGTTTCATTGATACGCTGCACAAGGTGCTGCGCAATATGCACCGCCGTATCGAGGGCGAAGCGGCAGTGGAAGAGCCGGGCGAGGCCCAGCCTTAATCGGCCAGGCTCCGGACGGTGCCGAGAGCGCCTTCGAGCGATTTGCCTTCTTCATCGGCCAGTGCGGCCTGCACAAGACGACCCAGCCACTCGGCGCCATCGGCGCGATCTGCCAGCATCGGCACAGCCGACAGCACGCGGTCGAACTTGGCTTCGCCACGGCTATGGGTGTCCGAATAGCCCTTGACCAGACGACGGGTCGCCAGCACCTGCGTTGCCAAGGCATAGTTGGACGGCAGCTGGCCCTTGGCCACATCGAGCCAATGCGCAATGTGCTCCATCTCGATGCCATGACGCAGCATGCCGCGGCGCATTGGCTTGAGAGCCGAGACTACATAGAGCCCCATGAACCAGAACACCGTGCCGGTGCGGACGCGCCGACCCTTGTTGACGAAACGGTCGAGCCCGTCATAGAGGCGTTTATTGCCGATCAGCCATTTGCCCATGCCGGCGGGCATGCTGCCCACCACTTCTTCCATGCGCGGATGCATGTATTCGGTGGTGTAGACCAGCTGTTCGTCGCGGGCGCCGACTTCCTTGCGGACGCGCTCGAAGCGGCTGGCGCGGGTCTTGAGATCGGCAACACGCACAACGTCGTCATAGGCCATGGCATTGGCCAGGTACTTGGCGGCGGTATCGGTGAAGGCAAAGCCATGCGCCGCGCCACCTGCTTCCTGGTCGAGCAGATAGAGCGCCTCAAGCCGGTCGAGATATTCATCGCCATAACGCGTGTCCTGCCAATCGACGACCTTGCTGAGGCCAGCATAGGCCATTGGGCGGACCGCTTCGGGCAGATTGGTGTGGAGACGCGTCAGCAGCGCATCGAGCTGGCGCTGGCCGACCGACACGGGTGGCATCTCTGCCGTGTTGTCGATGCGGCGCGCGACGGGCTCGGTCTTGCCGGTCTGGGCACGCTCATAGGCGGCGCCAAAGGCACGAAGGCTGGCTTCGACGCCCTTGCCACCGGCACGGACCGCATCTTCGAACGTCTCGCGCTCGAAGGGCAGAACCTTGGCGCCGGCCAGAGCACCAAACAGCGCCGAGGAAATGACGCTGCCGTTCTTTTCGGCAAGCTTTTGCATGTCGAAGGCGATGGTGTGCTTGGCGGCGATGCCCGCTGCCGCGACCACGACCTGTGGGTCGCCAATGCCGTCGCCCGGCACTTCTTTTTCGCCCACCGCATAGGCGCGGTGGGTGGAGGCGATGAGGGTGGTCCGGTCAGGCGTCACGAGGCCACGCAGCATCGAGCGGCCGGCCTCCATGAATTCGGCGGCGAGGACGATATCGACGTCGCCGGGGGTCGGCATCAGCGAGAGGACAGGTGACCGCCCGCCGCTCGGCTTCAGCATTTCGACGTAATAGATGGTGGCGCCGGTGCGCTGTGCGACGCCCGGAACGGACGTGGACTGGGCAACCCAGCCCTGCGCTTCGGCCATGGAGACAACCCAGTCGGCCAGGACGCCGCCGCCTTGGCCGCCCATGGCCAGAATTGCCAGCGTGATAGGACGTTCATAAGTGTTCATGGCGAGATCAGACAAAGCTCACGCGACGCGCATGGCGCCGCTTCTGGAAGAAGCCAATGACGGCGGTGCGGACGCGGGCCATGAAAAGGTCGGTGCGCGATGGATTGTAGATGATGTCGGCGCGATAGAAGGACGGGCACAGCACGGCTGCTTCCGAGACTTCACCACAGTTGCCGCAACCGACGCAGGTGTTGTCGATTGCCGCCACGGGATCGTCACGCAGCGGATCATCGAGGTGCTTGAGCGACAGCGATGGGCAGCCCGACAGGCGGATGCACGCGTGGTCGCCAGTGCAGGTGTCCTCATCGACGCCGAACCGCTCGCGCACCATGCGCTTGCCGTCCTTGACCGACTTGGAGAATAGCGGCTTTTCGCGGCGCTGCTTGTTGAGCATGCATTCTGACGAGGCGACGATGACCTTGGGGCCTTCTTCGGTCGAGGTCAGCGCGGCCTTGAGCGTGTCACGCATCTTGCCGACATCATAGGTGCGGTCGATCTGGCGAACCCACTTGGCACCGATGCCCTTCACCGCCTTGGTGATGGAGTTGTTGGTCGAGCGCAACGGATTGTTGGCGCGCGAGGACAGGATGTCCTGACCACCTGTTGCTGCCGCATAGTGGTTGTCGACGATCATGATGACGCCGGGATGCTTGTTATAGACAGCATTGCCGACGCTGGACGACAGGCCGTTGTGCCAGAAACCACCGTCACCCATGACCGAGATCGGGCGCTTGTCGGCATCGACGTTGAATGCCGAAGCGGAGGCGGGGCCGAGGCCATAGCCCATCGTGCTTCCACCGATATTGAACGGCGGCAGAATGGAGAACAGGTGACAGCCGATATCGGCCGAGATGTGATGCGTGCCCAGTTCCTTTTCGACCAGCTTCATGGCGGCAAAGATCGGACGCTCGGGGCAGCCGGTGCAGAAGCCGGCGGGGCGAGCAGGGACCACGTCGCCCAGCGCCTTGACCTCGTCGCTGGCCAGCACGCCATCGGCGCTCGGTACGGGCGGCTGGTTGCCCAGCAACGGTGGGGCGAACTCGGCGAGGAACGACTGGATGCCGTTCATCATCACGGCTGCGGTGTAATCGCCACCCATTGGAAGGCGATCCTTGCCGGCGACGCGGGTCTGAATGTCACGACGGCGGAGGGCCGTGTTGACGGCCTGCTCGATGTAATCGGGATGGCCTTCTTCGACCATCAGGATGGCGCTCTTGCTCTGGCAGAACTTGGCCAACTCGTCATCGACCAGCGGGTAGGTGACGTTGAGCACATAGAGCGGAATGGAGGTGTTGCCATAGCTGTCGGCGAGGCCAAGCAGCTGCAATCCACGGATCACCGAATTATACATGCCGCCCTGCAGCACGATGCCGACCGGACCTTCTTCGGGGCCGAAGAACTCGTTGAGCTTGCTGTCACGGATGAAATCCACAGCGGCGGGCCAGCGCTTGGCCAGCTTTTCCTTGTCGTGAACCGTGATCGAGACGGGCGGCAGCACGATACGGCTGAGATCGCGCACCGGGTTCTCCAGCGCTTCTTTCATCGAATAGGCGGGGCGCTTGTTGTCCTTGGCGATGAACTGGCCGTGGACGTGGCAGGCGCGGATGCGCACCGTCAGCATGACGGGCGTGTTGGACGCCTCCGACAGGGCAAAGCCGTCTTCCACCGATTTGACGATCGATTCCAGATTTGGACGCGGATCAAGCAACCACATCTGCGACTTCATCGCAAACGCGTGGCTGCGCTCCTGCGGGATCGACGAGCCTTCGCCGTAGTCTTCGCCGAGAATGATCAGCGCGCCACCCTTGACGCCGCTCGACGCCAAATTGGTCAAGGCATCGGAGGCAACGTTGGTGCCAGCGGTGGACTTCCAGGTAACGGCGCCGCGCAGCGGATAATTGACCGAGGCGGCCAGCATGGCGGCAGCCGTCGCTTCCGAGGCTGAGGATTCAAAGTGAACACCCAGATCGTCGAGCACCGGCTTGGCGTCGGCGAGCACGTCCATCAGGTGGGAGATCGGCGAGCCCTGATAGCCGCCGACATAGGCGACGCCGGACTGCAGCAGGGCCTTGGTGATGGCCAGGATACCCTCGCCCCGGAAGACCTCGCCCTCTCCCAGTTTGAGATCTTCCACTTCCCGGGCAAACGAACGTTCTGCCATATGTCTCTCCCAACCTTTTCGACAACTCAGGATAACCTGACTCAACCTGTCGGCAATATATATGCATTTGCATATTTATCCAAAAGCTAGGCGCTGTCAAATCTAGACAAAAGGCGGATCGCATCTTTGTCGTGGATGCGCAGGTTATATGGAATGTCGACATGAAACGTCGGCGCGACGCTCTGCCAAGCCCATGATCTCGCTGCTTATTGTTTAAGCATCGCGCATGTAAAAGGAGCGCGAAATAATCCCTCTAGATACATGCTATACAATATGTTTAGGTATCAACTATTGACGCCTCAACTACGCGGGAGTGGATCGCGGAGGCGTCGATGGGAACGCAGAGAGGGACCGAGCAATCATGCTTACAAGACGCACATTTCTTGCCACCGGCTCGGCCGGTATCGTTGCCGCCGCCTTGGCGGGCACGCTTCCAGCGTTCGGCCAGGGTGCCGACACGCTGACCATCGCCTTTAACGTCAACCTGCCCAGCTTTGATCCGACGACCGGCGCGTCCGCGGTCAATCCGACCATCCAGGCGATCTATCGCACGGTGTTCGACCAGTATGTCGGCCAGGCGCCTGATCTTGCCTTCGAGCCCGGCATTCTGACCGAATGGGGCTTTAACGACGACAAGACCAAGGTGTCGATGACCGTCCGCGAGGGCGTGGTCTGGCATGATGGCACGCCACTGACCCCGGAAGACGTCGTGTGGTCGCTGGTGCGGGCAGGCGATCCTGCCAATGGCAATCCAGTGTCCAACGTCTGGGCCTCGATCGGCAATTTCACCATCGACGGCAACCGCATTGACGGTGACGTCATTGCTTTCGATCCGACCGTCTTTAAGTGGATGGCATTCCTCACCGGTTACGTGCTGCCCAAGGCCTATTATGAAAAGGTCGGCGCCGAGGCGTTCAACCAGGCGCCAATTGGCACCGGCCCCTATAAGGTCGACGCGTTCGAGAGCAACGCCTTCCTCCGCTTAAAGGCAAACCCCGATTACTGGGGCACCAAGCCGACGTTCGAGACGGTGATTTTCAAGTTCGTCACCGACGCGACCAGCCGTTCCGCCGAAATCGAAAGCGGCGCGTCGGACGTGACGCTCGAAGTGTCCTACGAAGACTATGACCGCCTCAAGGACGCAGAAGGCCTGTCCGGCGTTGCCGTGCCGATCTCCGATATCGGCATGATCTTCCTCAACAATATCGGCCCGATGCTGGACAAGAATGTCCGTCTGGCTGCGCACCACGCCATCAACAAGCAGGCCATCATCGACCGCCTGCTGCGTGGCTATGGTGTTGCCATCGATACGCTGCAGGCGCCGGAATACGAAGCCTTTGATCCGACCATCAAGGTTGGATATGACGAGGCCAAGGCCATCGAGCTGCTGGCGGCCAGCGGTTTCTCGACCTCCAATCCGGTCAAGTTCCCGATCCAGACCACGCGTGGCCTGAAGCCAAAAGACTATGAGATGATCCAGGCGATCGTCGGCATGTGGCGCAAGGTGGGTATCGAGGCCGAGATCGAAGTCTACGAAATCGCGAAGCATTACGAACTGCGCGCTGCCGATCAACTCGCGCCGGCCGCATTCTACAACTGGGGAGACGCCATCGGCGACGCATCGGCTTCGACCGGCTTTGCCATGTTCGGATCTTCGCCGCACTCCGTGTGGGACACCGAAGACCTCGACGCGCTCATCGCGCCGCTGTGGACCGAGAAGGACGAGGGCGCTCGCGTTGCCGGCTGGAAGGCCGTCGACAAGTACATCGCCGAAGAAGGCTATGTGATCCCGCTGCTGCAATACGTGCAGCCGGTCCTGTTCAAGTCGACGCTCAAGGTTACGCCCAATACATCGGGTGCCGTGCAGCCGTCCTTGATCTCCAAGGCATGATCTTGGCTGTGGGGCGCGGCCACCGGCTGCGCCCCACAGTGCCGGAGGAATTTTTATGATCGGGCTGATTGCGAAACGGGCAGGGATGGCCGCTATCACGCTGTTTGGCGTGGCAGTGGTCGTTTTCGTGCTGTTGCGGGTGGCGCCGGGCGATCCCATCGCCATGATGATTGGCCCCGGCGCGACGGCCGAAGACATTGTGCGCCTGCGCGCCAGCTATGGGCTGGACCAGTCGCTGTTCAACCAGTTCTGGATCTGGCTCGGTAGCCTTTTGCAGGGCGACTTCGGCACATCCATTTCGCGCCGTATTGGTGTTGGGCAACTGCTGCTCGAACGCCTGCCGGCAACCATCGAACTGGCGCTGGCCGCCCTTGTGGTGGCGATGGCGCTCGGTGGCTTCATCGCCATCATCGGCACGCTGTGGCGCCGCCATTGGGCGGTAGGCGCGGTCGATGGGGTCAATGGCCTGCTGTTGGCCATTCCCGAATTTGTCTGGGCTTTGGCACTGGTGCTGGTGCTGGGCGTCGCACTGCCGGTGTTGCCGCTGTCAGGGCGGATCAATCCGTCGCTGCCGACCGACTTCAAGACTGGGTTCAGCCTGCTGGAGTCGCTTGTGACGTTGCGCTTTGACCTGGCGCTCGACCTCATGCGGCACATGGCGATGCCGGTACTGGCGCTCGCGCTGCCGTTGGCCGGCATCATTGCCCGCGTGTTGCGCGAGGCGCTGAGCGAAGCCATGATGCAGGATTATGTGACGCTTGCCCGGGTCAAGGGCATGAGCGAATTGCGCCTGATCCTGTCGGAAGCCATGCGCAATGCCATCGGCCCGACGCTGGCACTGACAGGGGTGCAATTCACCTTCCTGATCGGCGGCACGGTGATCGTCGAAAAGATCTTCTCCTATCCGGGGCTTGGCAACATGGCGATCGACGCCGTGATCAACCGCGATTTCCCCCTCATTCAAGGTCTCGTGCTGATGTTCGGCGTGATCTTCATTCTCATCAATCTCATCGTGGATTTTGCCGTTGTCGCCTTCAATCCCCGGCTCCGCCATGGTTGACACCTCCCTCGCAACGGCACCACGGCGCAGCTGGCAACCCGCGCTTCGCGCGGCCCTCAGTGACCCCAAGGTCATCGTCGGCGGTGGCTTCATCCTGTTCCTCATCGTGCTTGCGCTCGGCGCCGACATTATCGCGCCGCATGATCCGCTGGCGCAGGATTTGATGCTGGGTTCATTGCCTCCAGCGGGCATGGCTGGCACCGAGCCCGGCTATTGGCTGGGCACCGATGATCTGGGTCGCGATGTCCTATCGCGCTTCATCCACGGCACGCGCACGGCGCTGACCGTGGCCTTTATCGCCGCGACCATTGCGGCGGTAGTCGGCACATTTGTCGGCCTGCTGGCTGGCTATTTCGGTGGCTGGGTCGATGCCGTCATTTCGCGACTGATCGAAATCTGGATGGCGTTCCCCGCTGTCCTGCTCTCGATCCTGATCGTCGCCATTCTGGGGTCGGGCATCCATTCGGTGATCTTTGCTATCGCGATCATCGACTGGACGCGCTTTGCCCGCGTCGTGCGCGCCGAAACCATGGCGCAACGGCAGGCGGATTATGTGACCGCCAGCCAGGTGCTGGGCTTTTCCCGCATTGGGATTTTGGCCGGTGAAATCCTGCCCAACGTGCTCTGGGTTGTGCTGGGGCTGTTTACGCTGGAACTGGGTCTCGCCGTCGTCATCGAGGCGATCCTGTCTTTCGTGGGGCTCTCAGTGTCGTCCGATACCCCCACTTGGGGCGGGATGATAGCGCAGGGGCGTGGCATTATCTATCAGGCGTGGTGGGTGTTTGCGCTGCCACTGACGGGTCTGCTGGCCACGGTGTTGGCCTTCAATCAACTGGGTGCCGGCTTGCGCCGCAGCCTTGATCCGGTGATGCAGCGATGAGCCAGCCCCTTCTTTCCATGGACAATCTCAGTGCCGTCTCCCGACGCGACGGCAAGCCTATCCTGCGTGACGTATCGCTCCGCGTCGAAAGCGGCACCATCCACGGACTGGTCGGCGAAAGTGGCGCCGGCAAGTCCACCATCAGCAAGATCATCCTCGGCATCGTCTCGGGTGGCGTGGTGGTGACGGGCGGCAGCGTCATGCTCGGCGCCAACGATCTGGTGCGCATGCCCGAGCGCGAAAAGCGCATTCTGATCGGCTCGCAACTGGCGCTGATACCGCAGGACCCGTTAACGGCGCTCAATCCTGGGCGGCGCATCGGCGATCAGCTGACCGATAGCTTGCGCATGTGGAAGGGCATGAGTTCCAAGGCCGCCTGGGCGCGTGGGCTCGAACTGCTCGACCATGTCGCTATCCGCGATCCTGAGCGGGTCATGGGTCTGTTTCCGCATCATCTGTCGGGCGGCATGCGCCAGCGCGTGCTGATCGCGGCGGCCTTTGCCATCGAACCCAAACTGCTGATCGCTGACGAGCCGACGACGGCGCTCGACGCGACGGTGCAAAAGCAGGTGCTGCAGCTGCTCAAGCGCCTGCAGGCCGAGCATGGTACGGCGGTGGTGTTCGTGACGCACGACCTCGGCGTCGTGGCGCAGATCTGCGACGAGGTCACGCTGCTGTTTCAGGGCAAAGTCATGGAGCAGGGGACGGCCGAGGCGATCTTTAACAACCCGCACCACGCCTACACCCGCGCGCTACTGGCCGCGAGCCCGCGCTATGACGATCCGGCCGCGGGGCTCAAGCCAATCGATGATGCGGTGATTGCCGCTTGTCGTGCCGAGATCACCCAATTTGATGGAGCCCGTCATGGCTGAGACCTTGGTGGAAACACGCGGCCTCGTGGTGGACTATGCCGCGCGGCGCTCGCTCTGGGGCCCGACCAATGGCGCGACCCGCGTGCTGCGCGGCGTCGATATTCATATCAACGCCGGCGAAATCGTCGGCATTGTCGGGGAGTCCGGGTCAGGTAAGTCGACGCTTGGCCGGGCTTTGCTCGGACTGGTGCCGGCAACCGAAGGCGAAGTGCTCTATGCGGGTCATCCGCTCGATGCGCAGCCTGCGGGGGCGCTGTCGCTGCGGCGGCAGATGCAGATGATCTTTCAGGACCCGATGAGTTCGCTCAATCCGCGCCACACCATCCGCACCATCCTGACGCGCCCAATGATGCTGCATGGCGTTGCAAGCAGCCAGACGGCGGCCGATGCGGCTGTTGCAGCGGTGCTGGATCGAGTGGGTTTGCCTCTGGCTGTGCTGGCGCGCTATCCGCATGAATTGTCGGGCGGCCAGCGCCAGCGCGTCGGCATTGCCCGCGCGGTGATGCTCAAGCCCAAATTCGTACTGGCTGACGAGATCGTTTCGGGGCAGGACGTGTCCACGCAGGCGCGCGTGCTGGTGCTGCTCAAGGAGCTGTGCGCCGAGATCGGCATGGCGCTGGCCTTCATCAGCCATGACCTCTCGGTCATCCGCGCGCTGTGCAACCGGGTCTATGTGCTCAATGGTGGTGTGGTGGTCGAGGAGGGGCCGTGCGAGACCGTGTTCGCAGCGCCGCAGCACGCCTATACGCGTGCCCTGATCGACGCCATTCCGCTGCCCGTGGTCGGGACAGGCTGGTTGGCGGCGTGATCGATCACGCCGCCGCACCGAAAGTCGCTTAGTCTTTATAGATGCCGGTTTCGCTCGCCACGTGCCGATAGGCGGCACCGGCGGTGAAGCCGCCATCGATGACGAAGTCTTCGCCTGTGATGAAGCTGGACGTGTCGGAGACGAGGAACAGCACCAGTTCGGCGATTTCTTCCGGCTTGCCGCTGCGCTTCATCGGCGTGATGCCGATCATGGGCGCCAGGTGTGGGCTACTGGCATTGAGGCCGGTGACCACGAGACCGGGGCAGATCGCGTTGACGCGGATACCCTTGCCGACATATTCCATCGCCGCGCTGCGGGTCAGGCCGCGCAGGCCCCACTTGCTGGCGGTGTAGGCTGGGTCGTAATGGCCCGAAAAGCCGCTATTGGACGAGATGTTGACGATGGCGCCGCCACCCTTTTCCGCCATCAGCGGGCTCACAGCCTGGATGCCGAGGAAGGCGCCGGTCAGGTTGACCTTGAGTACGCGTTCCCAGGCGTCGAGCGCGGTGCTCTCAACCGTGGTGCGATTGATGATACCGGCATTGTTGACGAGGATATCGACACGGCCCTGCCAGTCCCGCGCCAGCGCCACCGTGTCGGCCCAGCTCTGTTCGCTGGTTACATCGAGATGGATGAATTTCGCCGCAAGACCTTCATCGGTCAGCGCCTGCGCCAGCGCAACGCCTTCGGCATCGAGCACGTCGGCGATGATGACGGCAGCGCCATTCCGCGCGAGCAGTCGGGCTTCCGCCTCGCCCTGACCGCGTGCGCCGCCAGTAACAATCGCAAGTTTACCTTCGAGCTTCGTCATATTCTATGCTCCTGCCGCAATGGTGAGCTGACGCTGGCTGCCCAGACCGTCGATACCCAGCGTGATAACCTGACCTTCGCGCAGGAAGATCGGCTCTGGCTTGATGCCCATGCCTACGCCCGGTGGGGTGCCGGTGGCGATTACGTCGCCGGGCTCAAGGGTCATGAACTGGCTGATGTAGCTGACCAGATGCGCCACGGTGAAAATCATGGTGTTGGTGTTGCCGGTCTGGCGACGAACGCCATCGACATCGAGCCACAGGCCGAGATTTTGCGGATCGGCGACCTCGTCGCGCGTCACCAGCCATGGGCCGATTGGCCCAAAGGTGTCGTGGCTCTTGCCCTTGGTCCACTGACCGCCGCGCTCGGACTGGAAGGCGCGTTCGGACACGTCGTTGATCAGGCAATAGCCTGCAACATGGGCGAGGGCATCAGCTTCGCTGACATATTTGGCGCGGCTGCCGATGACGACGCCGAGTTCGACTTCCCAATCGGCCTTTTTGGAGCCGCGTGGAATTTCCACGTCGTCATTGGGGCCATTGATGGCGGTGGTCGCCTTCATGAAGAGGATGGGCTCTTCAGGTGGCGCCTTGCCGGTTTCCTTGGCGTGGTCGGCATAATTGAGACCGACGCAGATGAACTTGCCGACACGACCCACGCAGGCGCCGATACGGCCCTCGGGGAGGGTGGGGAGCGTCGCGGGATCGAGCGCGGCAACCCGCGCCAGACCCTCGGGCGACAGCACGGCGCCGGCAATATCATCGACAGTGCCGCTCAGATCGCGGATTACGCCGCCAGCATCGAGCAGAGCCGGCTTTTCAGAGCCCTTGGGGCCGTATCGCAGCAGTTTCATAGTCTATGCACGCGCAAAGCCGACCAGGGTCGAGTCGTCGACGTCTGGCAGGTTGACGACGATATTGTCGGGTGTGCGGGTGGTGAGCCAGACCAGGTCTTCGGTGGTCGACATGTTCACTTCCACATGTGGCCAGTGTGGTGGCACGAAGACGAAGTCGCCTTCTTCCATATCGAGATATTCGCTGTAGTTTTCGCCGAAATAGATGCGTGCCTTGCCCTTGAGGACATAGCCGCCGGTTTCAGCTTCGCCGTGGTGGTGGGGCAGGGAACGGTAGCCCGGATCGTTGCTCACCTTGCCGAACCAGATCTTGGTGGCAGGGGTGTGGCTCGAACCAACACCGGTGACGCGAATGCACCCGCCGGACTGTGCCGTCCCGGTATGTTCATGCCCCTTGCGCGTCACAACAGCTTTGACCTGATCGGCCATGATGCATCCTCCAATTTGCTCGGCGAGCTCGCTCCCGCCACCCCTCTGGTATCGGTTGTTTTAGTTTAGGTGTCAAGTAATCTGAGGTGGTCGGCGTCCTTGCGACAGGGCCCCGGCTAGCATAACACAGTGGGCAAATAGGGGGCCAAAGCCGTGAGCGAACAATCCCGGATCTGGATCGACGCCGAAACCAAGATTACCGACGCGCCAGACGACCATCATGATGAATTGCGGCTATGGCTGCGCCTGTTCAGCGTGACGCGACTGATCGAAAACGACGTCCGCAGCAAACTGCAGAACCAGTTCGACGTGACGTTTCCGCGCTTCGATATCTTGTCCCAGCTCTATCGCGTGCCGGACGGGCTCATTCTAGGGGAATTGTCGCAGCGGCTGATGGTTTCGCCGGGCAACATCACGTCGGTGATCAAGCGTCTGATCGAAGATGGGCTGATCGTGCGCAATCAGAACCCCGATGACCGCCGCGAAAACATCGTGCAGATGACGGCAGAGGGGCGCACCAAGTTTGCCCAGATGGCAGAGGCCAATGAGGCCTGGATTCGCGATCTGACCAAGGATCTCGCACCGGCGGACATCCGTTCACTTCAAGCTCTTTTGCAAAAGCTCAAGACGTCCGTCCGCCGGTCGCTGGATTAGTTATTCAGGAACGACGGCGAGCACCTGGATTTCGATCTTGGCGCGGTCTTCCATCAGCGCAACGACCTGAACGGCAGCCATTGGCGGGAAGTGACGGCCGATGGTGTCGCGATAGGCGGCGCCCACTTCCTTCATACGGGATTTGTAGGCGTGACGATCGGTGAAATACCACGTCATCTGGATGATATGCTCGGGCTTGGCATCGGCCGCCGTCAGCACGTCGACAACGTTCTTGAGCGTCTGGCGTACCTGATCTACGAAGTCGTCGGACTGGAACTCGCAGTTTTCGTCCCAGCCAACCTGACCGCCGACCTGCACGATGCGGCCACGTGCCGAAATACCGTTGGAATAGCCGATGGGCTTTGCCCAGCCTTCGGGCTGGATGGTCTGATGGGTCATGCTACTGGCTCCAGATAACGCGTAAGTCCGGCGCGGACATCATCCGGCCAGGGGTGTGATTTGTGGTCGACGGTTGAGGTCGCGACGATCCGCTGCTTGATGGTCCAGATGACCTCGTCACGCACGGTGACGACGGTTTCAAGGTCCAGCGATGCGCGACCGATATTGCGGACATGAACGGCGAAATCGAGCACGTCACCATAAGTGGACGGGCGCTTGAACTCGACATTCATGGTCACGGTGGGCAGGCCCATCTTGCGCTCATACATCAGCTCTTTCCAGGTGACGCCGAACGAGGCGAACATGGCCTCGTTGACGTCGACCAGCATGGAGAAATAGGCCGGATGGTAGGCGATGCCGGTCAGGTCGCAGTCGCCGAAACGCAGGGGCTTGGAATGGGTATAGGGCATGAAAACTCCGCTGTTCAGCCGGTCATAACTTCGCCACCGGCGACCGCGATGGCCTGGCCGGTGATTGCGGATGCGCTGGGCAAAGCCAGCCAGAGCACGGTGTCGGCCACTTCATCGGGGTCAACGAGACGCCCCTGAGGATTGGCCTTGGCCAACTCGGCCCGCGTTTCGCTGTCGCTGCGCCCTGTCTTGCCAACAATGGCTTCAACGGCCCGCGCGATCAGCGGCGTATCGGTAAAGCCCGGGCACACCGCGTTGACGGTAATACCGGTGCGGGCCAGTTCAAGGGCCAGCGAGCGGGTGAGACCCACCACACCATGCTTTGCCGCCGCATAGGCGCTGACATAGCGATAGCCGATCAGCCCCGCCGTCGAGGCGATATTGATGATGCGGCCGCCCGCGCCATAGGCCTTGATGTCCCCCAGAACGGCCTGGGTGACGAGGAAAACGCTGGTAAGATCGGTGGCGATGACCTTGTTCCAGAAGTCTGGGGTCATCTTGTCGAACGGGGCGCTGGGCGCCTCGCCGGCATTGTTGATCAGGATATCGACCGGGCCAAAGCCCTGACGGGTTGCTGCCACACCTGCCGCGATCTTGTCGAAGTCGGTGACGTCAAAACCATCGACGATCTTGACCTGCGCGGCAGGCAGGGTGGCCGCGAAAGTCTCGAGGCGCTCGCGCTGGCGACCGGCAAGGGTCACCGACGCGCCTTCGCCGATCAGCTTGCGAACAACAGCCTGTCCGATCCCGCCCGAAGCGCCGGTCACCAAAGCGTGGCGACCGGTCAGCTTGTTGTCTTGGCTCATTTACCTGCCCGCGCCAGATTGTTTTCGTACTGCGCCTTGGCGGAATAGTACTGCTTTGGCCAGGCAACCGACTTGATGCCGATCTTTGCGGTCTCGTGCAACAGCCAGCTTGGATCGGCCAGATGTGGACGGGCCACGGCGCAGAGATCTGCACGACCGGCGGCAATGATCGAATTGGCGTGGTCGGCCTCGGAAATGGCACCGACAGCGATCGTGGGGATGCCCACTTCGTTGCGGATCTTGTCCGAGAACGGCGTCTGGAACAGGCGGCCATAAACCGGCTTTTCGTCCTTCCAGACCTGACCCGACGAGCAATCGATCACGTCGGCACCGGCATCCTTGAACATCTGGGCAAAAATCGCCGCGTCGTCAGGCGTGTTGCCGCCTTCGAACCAGTCATTGCACGACAGACGAACCGAGATCGGCTTGTCCTGTGGCCAGGCCGCACGCACGGCCTCGAACACTTCGAGCGGGAAGCGGGCACGGTTTTCGTGGCTGCCACCATATTCGTCATTCCGCTGATTGGTCAGCGGGCTGAGGAAGCTCGACAGCAGATAGCCGTGGGCACAGTGTAGTTCGAGCCAATCGACACCGACGGCTGCCGCACGACGGGCCGCCGCAACGTGATCGTCCCGCACCCGGTCCATATCGGCGCGGTCCATCGCCTTTGGCACCTGGCCATGTGGCAGATAGGGCAGGGCCGAAGCCGAGAGCAGCGGCCACGCGCCGGTTTCGAGTGGCTGGTCGATGCCGTCCCAGGCGAGCTTGGTCGAACCCTTGCGACCGGCATGGCCGAGCTGGATGCCCAGCTTAGCGCCGCTATTGGTGTGCACGAAATCGGCAAGACGCTTCCAACCAACAGCCTGCTGTTCGTTCCACAGGCCAAGGCAGCCGGGGGTGATGCGACCATCGGGCGATACGCAGGTCATTTCAGCAAAGACCAGCGCCGCGCCACCCATGGCGCGTGACCCGAGGTGAACCATGTGGAAGTCGTCGATCAGGCCATCGGCCGCCGAATACATCGCCATTGGCGACACCACGATGCGGTTCTGCAGCGTCACGCCGCGCACGGTGAACGGGGTCAGCATCGGGGGCAGGCTGCGCTTGTCGGGCTCGACATTGAGGCCGGCATCGGCGGCAAACCAGCGCTCGTAGCCTTCAAGCCACTTGGCATCGCGCAGGCGCAGGTTTTCGTGGCTGATACGCTGCGAGCGGGTCAGCATGGAATACATGAACTGCTCTGGCTCAAGCTGGTCGGCGTAACGACGACCGACGACTTCGAACCACTCCATGGCGTTGCGCGCCGCATTCTGAATGCGGGCGACGTCGACGCGGCGGATCTCTTCATAGTCGTGCAACACGGCCGGAATGGCCGCCTTGTCGTGACCGTGAATGTTGAACTGGCGGGTCAGCTCGATCGCGTCTTCGATGGCAAGCTTGGTGCCCGAACCGATGGCGAAGTGAGCGGTGTGGGCAGCGTCGCCCATCAGCACGACGTGGGAATTGCCGTTGAAATGGCTCCACTTGCCGCAGATCAGGCGGTTGAAGTTCAGCCATGCCGAACCGCGCATATGGCGCGCATTGGTCATCAGCGGCTGGCCTTCGAGCACTTCGCTGAACAGATCCTGGCAGAAGTCGATCGAGCCCTGCTGCTCCATCTTGTCGAGGCCGTGGGCCAGATAGGCCTCTTCGGTGGTTTCGACGATGCAGGTCGAGGTGGTGTCGTCGAACTTGTAGATGTGAGCCTGGAACCAGCCGTGATCCGTCTTGCGGAAATCGAAGGTGAAGGCGTCAAACAGCTTGTTGGTGCCCAGCCAGATATAGCGGTTGGGGCGCACGGCCAGATCGGGCAGGAACACGTCCTGATAGGCGTTGCGGATCTTGGAGTTGAAACCGTCCGACGCAATGATCAGGTCGGCATCGGGGAAGTCCAGGTCGCCGGTCGCATCGGTTTCGAACACCAGTTCGACGCCAAGCGCCTCGCAGCGGCGCTGCAGGATGTTGAGCAGCTTCTTGCGGCCAATGCCGACAAAGCCGTGGCCCGACGTGCGCTGGCGCGTGCCCTTGAACAGGATCTCGATGTCATCCCAGTGATTGAACGCGTCCTGGATTTCCGCGGCGCTTTCCGGGTCCCACTCGACCATGGCGGCCATGGTGGCATCCGAGAACACGACACCCCAGCCGAACGTGTCGTAAGGCTTGTTGCGTTCCACAACCACCAGGCTGTGCTCTGGGTGGTTCTTCTTCATCAAGAGAGCGAAATAGAGCCCTGCGGGGCCGCCGCCAATGCAGACGATACGCATGAACCGTGATCCTTTGAAGTTGCGGCATTAGTTTAGATATAAACTAAATCCCCGACCAAAATAGTCAAGACCTAAAGTGTTTGCTCAGGCGGTCGGGTCGCGTCAGGGACGGTTAGCGGCGGACGTGGCGCTCGCAAAGCTGGCGCAGCAGCACCAACGTATCGGTGATGTCGGCCACCATTGCCGCCTTGGCGGCAGCGCCATCGCCACGTTCCATAGCCTTGATGATTTCGTGGTGATGCATGGTGAAGGGCTCATGCAGGCCGGTGCTGAGCAGGGGAGCGATGTGGGTGGACAACATGCGCATATACGGCCCGTAGCGCAGCCACAGGCTGTCGATGATCTGCAACAGCACTTCCGAGCCAGACTGGCGATAGACGGCGAAATGGAAGGCGCGGTTGCGGTCGAGCATGTCGTAGACGTGCTTCTCGTCGCTGAGCGCCTCGTGTTCGGCGACGATGGTGCGCAGTTCGATCAATACAGCGGGCGTGGTGCGCGACGCGGCTAGCTCGGTGGCCAGTCCTTCGATGACGACGCGGGCGCGGCAGAGATCGTCTAGGCGATCCACCGACACGGCGGGTACGCGCGCGGAGCCGCCGGAGGACACCTCAAGCGCATTTTCCGCCGCCAGACGCCGCAGGGCCTCGCGGACGGGCATGTGACTGGTGCCGAATGTAGTCGCGAGGGCGGAAATGGTGAGGGTCTGGCCGGGATCGAATCGCCCGACCATCAGCGCATCGCGCAATTGCTGGTAGACCCCATCGGCGATGGTCATCCGCGAGGATACCGGGGCTAATTCACCAGCCATGGACATGCGCGCAACTCCTTCAAAGACAGCCCCACCGGAATGGGGCCGCCTGATTTTGAGTTGCCTTGTATTCTGCCATTGCAGAAGACCCAATGCTTTTTAGAGCGAGTTGAAGAATCCGGCCATGCGATCCATGGCCTCTTCGATGCGCTCATAGCTTTGCGATCCGAAGCAGACGCGAACGTGCTTGTCACCCAGTGCGCCATAAAAACCACCGGATTCAACGACCACATTGGCCTTCTCGAGCAGAGCGTCGGCTGCTTGCTGCGAGGTCATGCCGGTCGCACTGATGTCTGGAAATGCATAGATGGTGCCTTCAGGCATGGCGCAGGTGACGCCGGGCATCTGGTTGAGGCGCTGCACGACAAGGTTGCGCTTCTTCTGGTCGTCATCGACCATATCCTGCAGCACCGAAGCCGGGCCGGTGACGGCGGCCAGTGCGCCGTCCTGAATGAACGTGTTGACGTGGGTCACTTCGTTCATGGTGATTTTCATCAGGCCGGGCATCAGCGATGCGTCAGCTGAGAGATAACCCAGGCGCCAGCCGTCCATGGCGTAAGCCTTGGTGAAGGCGAACATGGTGATGGTGCGCTCTTTCATGCCGGGCAGGGAGGCAATGCTGATGTGCTCGGCGCCTTCGAACAGGATCTGCTCGTAGACTTCGTCCGACACAATGATCAGGTCGTGCTTGATGGCGAGATCCGCCAAGGCCTGCAATTCCTCGCGGGAGTAGACGCGGCCGGTTGGGTTGCATGGATTGACCAGCACGATCATGCGCGTGCGCTTGGTGATCTTGGCTTCGATCAGATCTGCATTGATGCGGAAACCAGCTGCAGCGTCGAGCGGCGCCAGCACAACCTTTGCACCGGTCATCTCGATCTTGTTGACGTGCTGTGGGTAGAACGGCTCAAGCAGGATGGCCTCGTCGCCCTCATCCAGCAGCGCCATGAAGGCGGCATAGGATGCCTGGGTCAGGCCATTGGTGACGAGGATCTCGCCAGCAGTGACGTCGATATTGTTGTACTCGGCCAGCTTCTTCTGCAGCGCATTGCGCAGCGTCAATTCGCCCTGCAGGTCGCTGTAATGCACCTTGCCATCGAGCAGCGCCTTGATGGTCGCCTGCTTGATGTGATCCGGCGTGTCATGGCACGGACGCCCCAATTCAAGGTGGATCAGGTCGGCACCGGTGGCCGCCTTGGCAGCAGCCTTCTGGAACATGCCGTAGCTCTTTTCCGAAGTCTGGGTGATGCGTCTGGCGAAGCGTGACATGCTTTTTCTCTTTTCGTTTGGGTGGCCTGCCGATCGCTTTTTGATCGTTGAAAGGGCAGGGCGCAAAAAACCAACTTCATACGCTCTAAGTCAATGTGAGCATTTGATCAAATGGCAAGTTGAGGTATTGAACCGGATATGGAGTGCAGGCACCGAACTTGTGCAGGAAGGGATCACACATGAGCATGAGCACCGACCGGGTCTGGCTGGACGAACAGTTCTCGCTGGACCGCATCACCGACATTGAGCAGGTGTTTGCCCGCCGCGCCGAGGCCGCGCGACAGGGCCGCGAAGGCTTTGATTATGTGAGCGGTATTCCGTATGGGCCGCATGCCGGCCACCGACTCAATATCTTCCCGGCGCAAAACACCGACAGTCCCGGCCCTGTGCAGATCTTTATCCATGGTGGCTTCTGGCGCTCGCTTGATGCTGATCTGTTCAGCTTTCTGGCGCCCGGCTTTGTGCCATTTGGCGGCACGCTGGTGGTGATCGACTATCCTCTGATGCCGACCGCGCGCATGGCTGACGTCGTCGGCGCAGCCAAGCTGGCGGTGCAGTGGGTCGAGTCCAACATCGCGCGCTACGGCGGCGATCCGGATCGAATCTTTATCTCCGGCAATTCCGCCGGCGGCCATCTGGTAGCCGAATTGCTCGATGGCGCTGGCACGACCATCAAGGGCGGCGCGGCGCTGAGCGGTATCTTTGATCTTGAGCCGGTTAGCCGTTCTTTCCAGAACGACAGCCTGTCGCTGACGACCGACGAGGTCGCGCGCTTCAGCCCGGCCAATCGTACGCTCGCCATCACCGCGCCGCTGATCGTTACGGTTGGCGGCGATGAGACCGAGGTTTTCCAGCAGCAGACGACCGACTTCGCGCGCCAGTGCGGCGTCGAGCCAATGATCGTTGCGGGCCAGGATCATATTACGATTGTCCTTGATGGGCTGGCAGATCCGGCGGCGGACCTCAATAAAGCTGTCCGCCGCCAAATGGGCTTGCTGGCTGATTAGCCGTCGATTTCCGCAATCGCAGCAGAGACGCGCGCATTGTCCCAGCTATCGAGGGTGGTGAGCGCGTCGTCCTTTACGCCCCAGATCAGGTAGGGGCCGGTGACGTCGCCATTGGCGTCGAAGGTTATCGGGCCGGTTGCGCCGACATAGCGAACGGACTTGCCTTCGGCGATCAGTTCCTTGGCGCGCTTGAAGCCTTCGACGCCTGGATTGATCACTTCGCCGTCGCCACCGGTGACGAGACGGATATTGTCACGCACCACGGTGCCATTGGCTTCGCCGCCGTTTTCCATGGCGAGCAGGGCCACGGTGGCCGCGTCATACATGGTGTGCAGGCCAGGGCCGTTTGGCGCGCTGCCGAACTTTGCCGTCCATGCGGTGTTGAAAGCGTCAACCGATGGGCCTTCAACTTGCGCATTGTCGATGCCGACAGCGTTGGTCAGGTACTGGGCGCCAACAGCGTCAACGAATTCGTCGGCGCGCAGGGCGTTGCTCAGCAGCATGTTCTGCGTGCCGCCAAAGGAGATCCACTCGCGAGCGGCAGTTGCGCCATCGGCAGGGAAGGCGATCAGGAACAGCGCGTCGGGTTCGCCCTGCAGCGCTGAGTTAACTTCAGCGCGGTAGGAGGCCTGCTCCTGATTGTAGGCGGTCATGCTGGCGACAGTGCCACCGAGGGCTTCGGTCGCAGCCTTGAACTGGCGCGACAGGCTCACGCCATAGTCCGAGTTCACATAGATGACGGCGATTTTCTTGTAGCCCTTTTCGCGGGCGATGTTGGCCATGACCACGGCCTGCGGACGGTCGGTCGGCAGGGTGCGGAACCAGTAGCCATCGGTGCCGCCGCTTGCGGCCAACTCGGTGAACGATGGTGCGCTCGAGCAGCACGAAATCTGGGTGACCTTGGCCGGTACGGTGACCGAAGTCAGCACAGGCAGCGATACACCCGACTGGATGGCGCCGAGCACCACAGGCACCTGCTCGATTTCAACGAGCGTCTTGGCCGCGTCTACCCCAACGTTTGGCGAGCCCTGATCGTCACGCAGCACGTAGCGGATCTGGCAGCCATTGACGCCACCCGCTTCGTTAAACTGATCGACTGCCAACTGCCCGGCGTCCCCAATCGCCGAACCGATAGCGGCCATCGAGCCGGTAATGGACAAAACCGCGCCGATCGAGACCTGACAGTCCTGGGCGCTGGCAGTCGTGGCCGTCCCAACCTGAAGGCCGGCGACCATAGCGCCCCCTAGCACAATGAGCTTGAAATTCATGGTTTTCGTTCCCTTTGACGCATGTGTGTTGTCACGGCGCTGCGTCAGACGGCCGTTTTCCTGTCGGCGGGCATCCCCTCAGCCAGAACGACCGAGGGAGTTGCCCACGCGAAAAGGTGGAATGGACTGTGAAAGGCACTGGCCAATCGCATCAGCGCGAACCGGCATGTTTGGAGACCGTCTCGCGCTCGCCGATCAGGCCGCGTGGCCGGAACAGCAGGGTCAGCACGATCAGCAGACCAATCAGGATCACCTGAATGGCGCCGCCCTGCGACTGGAACTGCACGGGCAGCACGCGGCTGATTAGCAGGCCACTCATGGTCCACAGACCCCAGACGCCGATGGCTCCAGCGATGGCACCACGGTTATTGCCCGAGCCGCCAACGATCAGCATGGCCCAGATCTGGAAGGTCAGGATCGGCAGGAAGTCGAGCGGGCTGACATAACCGATAAAGCCCACATAGAGACCACCAGCCAGACCGATCAGAGTGCAACCCAGCACAAAGGACTGCAGGCGGATCAGTACTGGGTTCTTGCCGAGCGAGCGGGCAGCGGTTTCGTCTTCACGAACGGCCTTGAGCACGCGGCCCCATGGTGAGGTGACGGCCCGTTCCAGCGCCAGATAGACAACCAGTGCCAGGATAGCGATGACGCCCAGATAGAACAGGTTGTACTGCGCTGGCGAGTTGAACACGTCGAGCATCGGGCGCGGCAGGCTGATAAGGCCCATGGCGCCACCGGTCAGCGCTTCAAAGTTGAGGGCGACCAACTGGATGCTGATGGCGATGCCGAACGTGGCGATCGCCAGATATTCCTCGCGTAACCGCAGCGTTGCCAAGCCGACGATCAATGCCGCCAGTGCGGCGAGCGCCGCACCTCCCAGCACCCCGATCGGGAAGGGCAGGCCGAACCCGCCAATCGCGCCAGCCCGTTCCGGGCCGATCAGAACGGCGGTGCCATAAGCGCCAACGGCGAAGAAACCCACCACACCGGCATTGAACAGGCCGGTGAAGCCCCATTGCAGATTCAGGCCCATCACGACGATCGAATAGGTCAGCGCGATGATGAGGAAGAAAACCAGATAAGCAGCAAAACCGGTCATTTGGCACCCGCATTGTGGGCGCTGCCGAAGATGCCTGTCGGGCGCACATAGAGGACGATGAGAAGGATGATGAAGGGAACGGCCAGCTTGTAGCTGGGCGGAATGATGAAGACCGACAACGACTCTGCCAGCCCCACGATCAAACCGCCGACCACGGCGCCGAACACATTGCCCACGCCACCGATGATCACGGCCGCAAACAGCGGCAGCAGCAGGTGGAAGCCGATTTCGGGACGCAGCTGGACGGTCAGGCCGTAAAGCACGCCTGCGACCGATGCCAGCGACGCACCGATGACCCAGGTCCAGCGGATCACGACACGGGTGTCGATGCCGTTGACGCGCGCCAGTGTTGGGTTCTCTGCAAGGGCCCGCATGGCAAGGCCAAGCCGGGTGCGCTGCAGGAAGAAGTGCAGGCTGATCACCGCCACAATGGTGACGCCGAGCACGAACAATTGGTCGGGCAGGATGCGCAGGCCCGGTGCAACCGGAACCGCGATCTGCAGCGTATTGGAATAATACTGAGCGCTACCGCCGAAAATCAGCAGCACAACCATGCGCACCAGCAGCGAAACGCCGAACGAGCTGAACACGATGGTCATGTCATTGGGCCGACCATGCAGCGGGCGGAACACCAGATAGTCGATCATCAACGCCAGCAGCGAGGTCAGGCCAGCGGCGATGACCATTGCGATGATGAGGGGAATGCCGAAGGACAATGAACCGAGCGGGGCCATGAATGGTCCCATCAGCGCCATCGCGCCTAGCGCCATGTAGGCGCCCCAGGTAATCATTTCGGCATGGGCGAAGTTCGCGAAGCGAAGAATGCCCATGGTCAGGGTGAGCCCGATTGCGCCCAGCGCAATGATCGAGCCAGTCAGGATGCCGTCTGCGAGCGCCTGTAACATCAGCGTTTGCGCCCCCCAGCGCCGAGATAGATTGCAATGACTTCGGGATCTACGGCCAAGGCGGCGGATGCGCCTTCGACACGGTTGCGGCCTTCGGCCAGCACATAGGTTCGGTGCGAGACGGCCATGGCCGCCTTGGCATTCTGCTCGACCATCAGCACCGACACGCCGCTCTCGACCAGCTCACGCAACCGCGCGAACACTTCCGAGACCATCAGCGGCGACAGACCTGCGCTTGGCTCGTCGAGCATGATGAGGTGTGGATCGGTAAGCAGCGCACGCGCTACGGCGAGCATCTGGCGCTGGCCACCCGACAGCACCTTGGCCTTCTTGTCGCGATAGTCCTTGAGCGCGGGGAACTTGTCATAGGCCTTGGCGACCTGTTCGAGTGCCTTGGCCTTGGGCAGCGACGATGCGCCCAGCAGCAGGTTCTCGTTGATCGTCAGCGTCGTAAAAACGTTGTCGGTCTGTGGCACATAGGCAATCGACGCTGCCGCCATGCCGTGTGTCGGCAGGCTGGTAATATCCTTGCCCGCCAGCGTCACGCTGCCCGACGAAATCGGCAGCACACCGGCAATTGCCTTGATCATGGTCGACTTGCCGGCGCCGTTTGGCCCTATGATGGTGACCATCTCGGCCTTGTCGACATGCATGCTCACCCCATGGATGATCGGCAGGTCAGGACGATATCCGGCAACCACATTGCTGGCCTGAAACAGATGGCCGCTCATGCGTGAGCTCCTCCCAGATAGGCGTCGACGACGCGCGTGTCGGAAATGATGGTTTCGGCATCGCCCTCGGCGATGACCTGGCCTGTGGCCATGACCACGATGCTGTCGCAAAGCGACATCACCAGATCCATGTTGTGCTCGATGATCAGGAAGGTGATGCCCTGCTTATTCAGCGCAACGATCCGGTCGACGATGGTGTCGAGCAGGGCAGGGTTCACGCCGGCGCCGGGCTCATCGAGCAGGATGATCTTGGGATCGGCCATCAGCGCGCGGGCCAGTTCCACCAACTTCTGCTGACCGCCGGAAATAGCGCCAGCCAGTTGCCGTTCCACCGGAGTCAAACCGCAGAACTCGATGATGGCGCGAGCCTTTTCGAGGTTTGCCTTTTCCTGCCGGGCAACGAGGCCGGGGCGGATCCAGGTGTTCCAGAACTTTTCGCCAGCCTGCTTTTCGGGCACCAGCATGACGTTTTCCAGAACGCTCATTTTCCCAAAGGGGCGAGGGATCTGGAACGTGCGGGCCAGGCCTGCGGAGAACACGCGGTGGGGCTTGAGCCCGTCGATGCGTGTGCCATCCAGCGTGATCGAACCGCTATTGATCGGGCCTTCACCCGCAATCGCGTTGAACAGCGTGGTCTTGCCCGCGCCATTGGGGCCGATCAGCCCGGTAATCTTGCCTGCCTCGGCGACAAAGCTGACGCCGTCGACAGCCCGGTTCGCTCCAAAACTTTTCACTGCATCCTTGATGTGCAGCGCGCCCCTTGCCTGGGCTTTCGCAGCGCCTGTTGCTGGCGTGTTATTCTGCATATTTTTCCAGCGCCCCTCTCAACCTGATTGAAAACGGAGCATATTCGTGATCATGTGATCAAATCAAGATGCTTTAGGAGTAAAATAATGTCGGACGCGCGCTGGACCATTTCTTCGGGATCGAAGTTCGAGAAGATGGCGGGCTACTCCCGCGCCGTGGTCGACGGTGAATGGGTCTTCGTGTCGGGAACGGCCGGGTACAACTTCGAGGATGGCTCGATTTCCGACGACGCCGCCGAGCAGACCCGCCAGTCGCTCAAGACCATCGCACACGCCCTTGAGCAGGCCGGCGCCAGCCTCGCCGACATCGTCCGCGTCCGCGTCTACATCGCCGACCGCAAGGACGTCATGACGGTCTCCACCGTCCTCGGCGAAACCTTCTCCGACCCACGCCCCACCAACACCACCATCATCTGCGGCTTCGCCATGGAAGAGATGAAGATGGAACTCGAAGTGACGGCGCTTAAGCGCAAATAGGGCAGGTGACGGTGGCCGAAGCGGAAAGCCTCCGCTTCGGCAAAAATCCACGCCGCATAAAAATCGGCGGCCACCTGACCGAAGTCAGACCGTGGCCGCCGATAAACGCTCTTGAACCGGCTTAGGCGCTCTGGATTCGATTGCCGGTTTCCGTGTCGAACACGTGGATATAGTTAGCCGCAATGTGGCCCTCGAAGCGCTCCGAATGCTCGGTGAAATCGGCGCTATTGACCACCGTGGTGATCTGGCGATCACCGCAGTTGAACACGACATAGGTCTGGGCGCCGGTCGGCTCCACCAGCTGGATCGGGCCGGAAAGCAGGTTGCTGTCATCGGACGATCCGCTCGTGATGTTCTCAGGGCGTAGTCCCAGAGTTACCTTCTGCCCGTCCGCCAACTGCAGCCCATTGGGCAGCTCCAGCTCGATGCCGCCGGAGACCGTTGCTCTCGCCTGACCGCCGCGAACGCTCGCCACGCCTTCAATGAAGTTCATCGATGGTGAGCCGATAAATCCTGCCACGAACAGATTGGCCGGCGACATATAGAGCTCCATCGGGGAGCCTTGCTGTGCGATCTTGCCACCATTCAGAACGACAACACGGTCGGCGAGCGTCATGGCCTCGATCTGGTCATGTGTCACATAGATCGATGTGCGTTTGACCTTTTGGTGCAGCAGCTTGATCTCGGCGCGCATCTGCACGCGCAGCTTGGCATCAAGGTTTGAAAGCGGCTCATCGAACAGGAACACTGCCGGATCACGCACGATTGCGCGGCCCATGGCAACGCGTTGGCGCTGCCCGCCGGAGAGTTCGGCCGGCCGCCTGTCGAGCAGGGCGGACAAATCGAGCATACGGGCAGCTTCGTCGATCCGGGGCTTCTGCTCGGCTTTGCTCATGCCGGATAGCTTCAGGTTGAACGCCATATTCTCGGCCACCGTCATGTGCGGGTAAAGCGCATAGGATTGAAACACCATCGCGATGTTCCGATCGCGCGGGCTGAGATCGTTGACCACGCGTCCGCCGATGGACACATCACCCGCCGTCATTTCCTCCAGCCCGGCGATGATGCGGAGCAAGGTCGATTTTCCGCAACCCGAAGGCCCGACCAGCGCAACGAACTCGCCTTCCGCGATATCAAGATCGATGCCGTGAATGACCGGCACGGCCCCAAAAGACTTCCGAACGTTGTGTAATTGTACCCTGCCCATGACGGCTCCCTATCTTGATTATTGTTGGTTCAGCGCGCTGCAGCGCGGGACTGTGCTGTATGAGCAGCGGCGATTTGATCGACGATGCTCTCGGCACCGCGAATAGCGAGAGCGACTGAAATCATCGTCGGGTTACCGGCGGTTTCCGTGGGGATGAGGCCATTGCCTGCGATGTAAAGATTGTCGGTGTCCCAGACGCGACAATGGGTGTCGCATACCGATCCACCGTCATTGGCAGCACCCATCCGCATCGTGCCTTGGTAGTGCAGAGAGCTGCCATTGGGCGGCATGCGCGGCGCGTGGCCAGGCAGGGGGCGTCCGACAGCTTGGGCGATTTGCTGCCACGTCATTTTTGCCAGTTCGATCCGCTCGAGGTCACGTGCGGTGAAATCGTACTGGATGGTCATCTTTGGACGACCGAGCCAGTCCTTGGCGCTTTCGCTAAAGTGAATGGCGTTGTTGAAGATGATGTCCGAGGCGAGGAAGAACGAGATCGACAGCACGGGTTTGTCACCCGCCTCCGCCCGATCTTCTGGGCTGAGCGACTCCGGATCGGCCTGCGTGATCTGGACGTGGAAAGGGAATTGCTCGCCATTGTAGGGCAGCCACGTCACGCCGCTGGTCATCAGCGATGTGACCGACCGATCAGCCAGAATGCCGCCTGCGCGGTCGGGCGTGCTGGCGCCAGCGCCGACGTGGCCAAGTCTGTCGAAAATCGCCAGAGCCGACACTTGTGGATGCTCGTTGAGGTAATGACCCAAAGAGGCTGGACGGATACCCGAGGCAAACAGCAACTGGGGCGTGTGAAGGGAATCTGCGGCCGCGACGACATAGTCGCCGGTGACGCGATAGGGCTTCCTATCCTCGCCGACCAATTCCACGCCCGTCGCGCGGCCGTTTTCCATCAGGATCTGCAGGCATGTCGTTTCGGGTCGAAGTTCAAAATTCTCTGGCGCAGCAGTCCCGAGCGTGCCGAGGATCACATCGGTGCCGGTGCGCTGGATCCGGGCTCCCTCGCGAACCAGAGCCATTGGCATTGGCTGCGCCTTGCGATCGTCTGACCGCCCCGCTGAAAACAGCCCGTTCAAAATGCTCTCAAGGGGTTTTGCGATGGGCGAGTCAGGAAACTGGGTATTCGACACGCGCAACAGGCGTCGGGACTTGTCGAGCAATCGGTCCAGTTCGGCAGGCGCGATAATCCCGATGCGTTCGTCGGCCGATGGGGCAGGGCAGGCGCCAAACCACTGGGCTCCCATGCCGCCCACATTGCTCGCGGCATGTCCTGCCGGGAAGGTCTTGCCCTGGAACTCGCTATCGACGACGAACAGGCCCGGGCGTCGAAGCATCGTGACATCCGGCTCACCTCGGAGACGTGCCGCGCGTTCGTCCTCACTCATGGGTGGATAGGCCTTGCCGCGGTTCGGCCCCTGCGATCCAAGCTGTGCCGACGTGCGCTCCAGATCGTCCGTAATGTTGGAGAAGTGATAGCCCGGCGGGTTGGTCACGATGGGACCGGACTCCACCATCAGCACGCGCGTCGTCGGAGCGCTGTCCAGAATTGTGCGCGCATAGGCGCTGCCCGTCGGACCACTGCCAATGATGATGACATCGAAATGTTGCATGATGCGCGTCCTGGTCGCTTCGCTAGTGTGTTGAGGTTTGTGTGGTGAGTTGAACGCCCAGATTCTTGAGCCATGTAAGGCCCGCATCTGTTGTGGTTCGTGGTCTGTATTCACATCCGACCCAGCCGCCGTAACCCAGGGCGTCGAGCTCATTGAGGATGTGGGAATAGTTGAGCTCCCCTTCGTCCGGTTCGGCACGGGAGGGGACAGCGGCAATCTGGACGTGCCCGATGGCCGGCATGAGGTTTCGCAGTCGGGTTGTGACATCGCCTTGCAGAATGCCGATGTGGTAGCAATCGAACATCAGCTTCACGACGTCGCCCCCGGCGGTATCGGCGCATTCGCGCGTTTCCTCGATGCTGTCGTAGAAATAGTCAGGCATGTCGCGCTTGTTCATCGTCTCAAGCAGGATGGTTATGCCTTGGGCTCGCGCTAGCGGTGCTGCGTAGCCCAGTGACTGAGCGAATTGCGCCTTGCCTGCGCTATGCTGATCCGGAGGCACAAAACCGGCCAGGAAGTGGACAGCAGTGCCGCCTGCTTTGGTGACAAAGTCGAGCGCCTGGTCGAACTGCGCGCGCGCCTCTTCCCCACGACCCGGAACAGCGGCGCAGCCCCGATCGATTGCACCAATTTGCGTGTTGATCCCAAGCAACTTCACCCCGGCATCGCGGCACCGCTGGCCGATGACCTCAGGCTCGTAGTCGTAGGGAGAGTGCAACTCGACAGCAGAAAACCCAGCACGCGCCGCAGCGTCGATACGCTGCGGCAAGGGCAGTTCTGGCCACAAGAAACCAAGATTTGCAGAGAATTTTGCCATCGGCTGAGCGTTCCAGTTCGACGTTACACGGCGTGCATGCGAACGATTTCAACGAGATTTCGTAGCAGCGAATTGTTGTCTCCCCGACGCCAGAAGCACGAAACGACAACATCGTCCGTCGGCTCGACGGAAACATAGGCAACGCCTGGATAGGGCATGTTGCGCCACGCGGAGTGCACGAGATTGACGCCGATACCACCAGCGACAATGCCAAGGCGGGCGAGCATGCGGCCGGTTTCAAGCACCACTTTTGGCGTGAAGCCGGACCGCTCGCACAGGGCCATGATGCGGTCGTAAATCGGGGGGTCGCCTTCACGAGGGAACATGACCCACGGCTCGTTGGCCAGTTCCGCCAGATCGATCGTTCCGACATTGGCCAGTCGGTGGTGGCCAGGCAGTACGGCGATCAACGGGTCGCGAACGATGTCAATTCGCTCAAGGTTGGCAATGTAGCGGGCTGCGGGCGGGTGACAGAATACGACATCAACCAGGTCATTGGTGAGCAGTTCTATCCTGCCCAAACTGTCGTCGACACCGGCCTGAAACGCGAAATGGACGTCGGGATATTTCCGATAGAATGCCCGCAACACGGGGTTCAGGTTGCCGATCATTGCAGCGTCGTTGGCGCTAATTCTGAGTGTGCCTCTTCGGCCCCTCGCACGGGAGAAAGCGCGCTGCTTTGCATTCTCTGCCGCCGCGAGCACCGACACCGCTTCGGACAAAAATGCCTGACCGACGTCAGTCAACTTCACGACGCGGCTTGAGCGTTCCAAAAGTTGCAAATCAAGGCTTTCTTCCAGCTGCGAAATGCGCCGGCTCACCTGTGACTGGGTCAGATGCAGGTGTTCGGCAGCCAAGCCGAAATGCAACTGTTCAGCCACCTCTACAAAAGCCCGCAATTGCTTGAGTTCCATGCCGTTCCGTTCCTTCGCTCTCCGAATGGGGAAGGCATTTGTCATGCATTTGTAGCAGGTCCGCTATGCGATTTTTATCACGATCATTGCAAAAATTGCATAAAAGAAGGCCATACTAATGCATTTCGTGAGGCGGCAGATCAGCTGTTGCCGGAGGACACGAAGTCTCGGAGGAGCTATGTCTGACCTGAAATTAACAAGGCGTCAGAGTCTTGTGCTAGGCGCTGGTGCGCTTTTTGCACTGGGGACCCGCGGCGCATTTTCGCAGGATGCAACCACTCTGACGTTCTGGTCAGTGCGGTTGAATACGCCGGAATTGCAGGCCGCGCTGTTGCCAATTCTTGCGCAGTTCGAGGCTGAACATCCTGGCATCAAGGTTGTGAACGAGCCGGTTTCTGGCAACTTGGTCTACCCCAAGTTCCTCACCGCGGTGCAGGGGCAGTTGATGCCCGACGTGGCCGAGGCATACTCCTATCATCCGCTGCAGTTCGCGGCTCTGGGCCAGATGGCCGAGATGGATGACCTGATCAAGTCTTGGGAGACCAGCGGTCGCCTTAAAGACGTCGTCAACGAATTCGCCTACAAGAAATTCTTCTGGAACGACCACTATTGGGGCGTGCCCTACAATCTCGATCCACGCGCGATTTACTACCGCAAGGATCTGCTTGAAGCCAAGGGCATCAAGCCGCCAACCAACTGGGACGAATTCCAGGCAGCGGCCATTGCGCTCAATGATCCGGCAAACGGCGTCTATGGTCTGTCGTTCCCGGCCGGCAACTTCCACATTACCCAGCACTTCTTTATGGGCTTCATGTTCCAGGCCGGTGGTTCCATTCTCGACAAGGATGGCAACCTGGTGTTCGGCACCACGGCACGCGACGCCAATATCCGCGCTCTGACATATCTCACCGACTTCGCCACGAAGCACAAAGTGACGCCCGAGGGCATCGGCTCCTGGGATACCCCAGATGCGCACACGTTCTTCCAGCAGGGGCGGGCAGCATTCGGCATGGGCACTGGCGTCCTGATCGGCGAAATCCAGCGCGGCAACCCGGATCTGATCGACAAAATCGGTATTCTGGAAACCTTGCAGGGCCCTGCAGCCAAGCTGACCGCTGGCTTCTTCAACCCGATGTTCGTGTGGAACTATAGCCCGGCCAAGGAAGCGGCGATGACCTTTGTTGACTGGTTCACCCAGCCAGGTCGTCTCGAGCCACTCTATGCCGCCAACCCAGGTGGGCTGTGGCCGATCTTCAAGTCGGAGTTCGACTCGGAACTGACGCGGTCACAGCCGCTGATGCAGGAAATGCTGGCCAAGGTTATCCCCTACACCACCGACTTCGCCTACCCAGGAACAGGTGTTCCCGAAATGGGCGTGATCGACGGCGAGAAGATGTTCGCCGCCCCCGTCAACGAAGTGGTCATCGGCCAGAAGACACCTGCCCAGGCTATCGACGACGCGCAGGCCAAAATGGCCGCCCTCTGGGAAGAATAGGCTGCCACGGCATCCCGACTGGCGCCCTTGGGCGCCAGTCAACTTACTCCAATTTAAACCGGAGGCGGCCCTGTGCTTCAGAAGCAGCGCGCCCGTTTTGGCTATCTTTTGGTTCTGCCTGCCTTGCTGCTGGTGACGCTACTCAACGTAGTGCCCCTCATTCAGGCGCTGATCCTGAGTGTCCAAAGCCAGAACCTGATCAGACCAAACCCAACAGCATTCGTCGGTGCTCGCCACTACCTCAGGGCGCTGACCAGCGATCCAGAATTCTGGAGCTCAACGATCCACACCTTCCAGTGGACCATTGGCTCGGTCGTCATCGCCTACATAATTTCGCTCGGCCTGGCGCTGCTTCTGAACATGGAAATTCGGGGACGTGCGTTCCTGCGTGCGATGTTCCTGATTCCATGGGTGGTCCCCAACGTGGTGACGGCGCTGCTGTGGAAGTGGTTCTACAACGGTCAGTTTGGCGTGGCGAACTTCGTGCTCATGAAGTTGGGCATCATCAGCGAACCCATTCAGTGGCTCTCGACGCCTGAGGCCGCAATGCCATCGGTTATCGCGGTGCAGGTCTGGAAACTCTATCCACTGATGACGGTGGTGCTTCTGGCCGCCCTGCAAAACGTGCCCAAAGAGGTGCTCGAAGCGTCCCGCGTCGACGGCGCGAACCCCATCCAGCGCTTCTTCTATGTGACGTTCAACTTCATCCGCCCCCAAAGCATGATCATCGTTCTGATCAGCGCCATCTGGACCTTCCAGAGCTTTGACATCGTCTATCTGCTGACCGGCGGTGGACCGGGCGGCGCCACGCAGACCTTGGCTATCATGGTCTACACCAAGGCATTCTGGGCCACGCAGCTCGGCTACGCCTCTGCCATCGGCGTCCTGATGATGGTGCTGCTGGTCTCTCTGGGTCTGGCTCAACAGGCGCTCGAAGTGTTTTTCTTAAAGAGGGCTGGTAAAAATGGCTGACGTTGTCATGACGAACATGGGTGACGTCACCCCAACCCGCTCTGGCTGGTTCAATCGCAAAGTCGTCGGCCTGCTGCTGGCCTATGTGGCGCTGCTATTCGCCATGGTGGTGATCCTCTTTCCCTTGCTGTGGATGTTCCTGTCCTCGTTCAAGGGACAGAGTGAGCTGTTTGCCCGCGACATGACGCTCTTGCCCAATGTCTGGACCTGGGAAAACTACGTCAACGTCTGGTTCAATACGCCGTTTCCGCTCTACTTCTGGAACAGCTTCTATATCGCCGGATTGACGACGCTTTTTACGGTCTTTGTCGCGATCTACGCCGCCTACGCCATCGCCCGGCTTGAGTTCAAAGGCCGCAAGGCTTTCGGCCTGATGCTGCTGATTACCCAGATGTTCCCGCACATCATGCTGGTGCTGCCGCTGTTTGCGATCATCAAGGCGCTGGGCCTATTCAACACGCACATTGCCCTCATCATCGCCTACACCGCGTTCTCCTTGCCCTTCTCGATCTGGATGCTGCGCAGCTTTTTTGCGGCCATTCCGACTGAGCTCGAAGACGCGGCTGCCGTCGATGGGGCGTCCCTGATGTCGACGCTGCACAAGGTGATCTTGCCCCTCGTCGGGCCGGGCATCGCAGCCGTGGCAATGTACACCTTCATCCAGGCTTGGAACGAGTTCCTGTTCGCCCTGGTGTTCTTGCAGTCCCAATCGCTTCGCACGCTGCCGCTCGGTCTGGCCAGTTTCCAGGAAGAGTTCACGCTGCGGTGGGACTTGATGATGGCCGGCGGTTCGATCGTGTCGCTGCCCGTCCTGATCTTCTTCCTCTTCATGCAGCGCTTCATCGTGCAGGGGCTGCTCGGAGGCGCCGTCAAAGGCTGACCTTCGCCACCTGATCCGCAGGCGACCACCTGTCGAATGCGGCTGACTGTCAATCTATGGAGAAACTAAAATGAAATTTGGCGCTTCGTCCTGGCCGTTCCAGTGGGATCCACCGTACGAGGACTGCATCAGGCGCGTAGCGGGCCTTGGCTTTAAGTCGATCGAGCTGATCGGCTGGAACAAGACCTATCTTACGGAATACTACACGCCGACCAAGATCAAGGAACTCAAGGCCTGCCTGCAGAGCGAAGGCATTGCCATCTCGCAGTTCGTCTCGACGCCACACGATCTCTCCAGCGCCGACGCCGGCAAGCGCGCCGCGGCCGTTGAGCATTGGAAGCGTACCGTTGAAGTTGGCGCTGAACTTGGTTCGGAGCTGATCAACATGGTCTCCTGCCACCCCTTCGCCATGAAGGACGCGGTGGAAATTCCACGCATCACCACAAAGCCACTGGTGCAGACGTTCGCCACCCGGGGCGTGCCGCGTAATGTCGACTGGGACAAGAACTACAACGACTATGTCGAGTCCCTGAAGAAGTGTGCGCAGCATTGCGCCGACGCTGGCGTAACCCTGACAATTGAACCACATCCTGCTCGCTATCTGGCGAACACCGACGGCGCGCTGCGTCTGCTTGAGCATGTCGGTTCGTCGGCGATGGGCATCAACTTCGACCCAAGTCACACGTTCCCGGTCGGCGATTTCCCTGACATTGCGGTCTATCGTCTCGGCAAGCACATCAAGCACCTGCACGTCTCCGACAACGATGGCGTGACCAACGTTCACTGGCGCCCAGGTGAAGGCAAGATCGATTGGCTGGCTATGTTCCAGGCGCTCAAGGACGTCGGCTATGACGGCACCATTTCGATGGAGCTCGAAGACGTACCTGGCGTTTCGCGCGGTCCAAACAGCGACTCGCCAGGCGTTTATCGCAACATCACCGCCACCGACGAGTTTGTCGCTGAGACGGTTGCTGGCGCCAATTACCTCAAGGACATCTGCAAGCAGGTCGGCATCACCGTCGAGTGACGTCTGACGCGCCTGGCCTCGCTATCCTCCCATAGCGGGGCCAGTTTTTTTGTTTGTCGGAGAGCAGGAATGAAACGAGCATCGCTGATCGGACCGCGCCAGTCACGCGTCGACAATGTGCCTCTGCCCGCTCTTGGCGAAAACGACGTTCTGGTCCGCGTTCAGATGTCTGGCATCTGTGCATCAGAGCTTCACACCTGGGAGCATGGCGCCAACAGGCCGCTTGTTCTCGGACACGAAGTCGCCGGGAACGTGGTGGCCGTCGGTTCGGCCGTTGCCGCATTCTCGGTCGGCGATCGCGTGACCGGTTTGTTTGAGGCCGGCTTTTCCGACTTTGCGGTCGCGCCTGCGGAACGGGTGCTCCGCATTCCCGACGCGGTCGAGATGGATCTCGCTTTTGGTGAGCCACTGGCCTGCGCGATGAGCGCCGCCCGCCGAACCACGGTCGAGCTAGGCGACCGGATCGCTGTTGTCGGCATGGGCTTTATGGGTCAGCTGATGACCAAGCTGCTCGCCCTTAGGGGCGCCGCCGAGATTGTCGGGATCGACATTCGCGAGGATGCCCGTGCCGCAGGACTGAGCGCCGGCTGTGGCCTGAGCCTTTCGCCAGCGGAAGTGACACAACGCGGATTGGACAAATTCGATCTGGTCGTCGAGGGGACCGGCACGCCCGAAGGATTGCGTTCGGCCGGGGAACTCACCCGCGAGCACGGCCGCCTGACCATCCTGGGCTACCACCAGGGCGGTGACCGCTCTGTCGATATGCAGATGTGGAACTACAAGGCCCTCGAAGTGGTCAACGGCCATGAGCGCCGGGTCGACTACCGAATGGACTGCATGCGCCGTGCCCTCGATTTGATGGCGCGCGGCAAACTCGACCTGCATGGCATGGCTAGCCACACCTTTTCGCTGAGCCAGGTAGACGACGCTTTTGCAGCTCTTGCCAGCAAGCCCCGCGGCTTCGTCAAGGCCGTCGTCTTGGGCGATTCAACCCTGCAATATTCACCCGAAATTCCAGTATTCTAACTGAGAGAGCCTGAATTATGTCGATCGAAAACCTTGTCTATGTGGGCACCTATAGCGAGCAGATCCGCTTTGGTACTGGCCAGCTTCTTGATGGCAAGGGGAAGGGCATCTACCGTTTTCGCTTCGATCCTGCGACCGCCAGCCTCACCCTTGCCGGAATTACCGAGGGCGTCCGGAACGCGTCCTATTTGTGCTTCGATGCCAAGCGCGAGTTTCTCTACTGCGTCAACGAAATGAAGGAATGGAAAGGCCAGTTCGGCGGCGGGCTGAGCGCCTATCGCATCGACCAGGAGACCGGCGAACTCACCTTCCTCAACGACAAGCCGTCCATGGGCACGGACCCTTGCCACATCATTCTCGACAAGACCGGCAAGTTTGTATTCGTCGCCAACTTCGCCAGCGGGAGCTTCATTGGCTACAATATCGAGGCCGATGGCTCGCTTGGCGACGAATGCGCTTTCGTTCAGCATGCGGGCACCAGCATTGATCCAGTCCGCCAGATAGGCCCACACGCACACGCTGTTGAGTTCGATGGCCAGGGGCGCTTTGTCTATGTGCCCGACCTCGGCATGGACAAGGTCATGGTCTATGAACTTGATACGTCAAACGGTTCGGTCAAACCCGCCCAACAGCCCTTCGTCAGCGTCAAGCCAGGCGCCGGTCCGCGCCAATTGGTCATGCATCCCAAGGGGCGGTTCGCCTATCTGATCAACGAACTCAACTCGACCATGACGGCCTATGCCTATGACAAGGCGACAGGCGGACTTATCGAACTCCAGACACTTTCGACATTGCCCGAAGGCTATACGGGCAAAACCTCCTGCGCTGAGGTCCAGATCACGCCGGACGGCAAGTTCCTCTATGGGTCGAACCGGGGCCACAACTCGCTGGCCATCTACGCCGTCGATGCCGAGACCGGCAGATTGACCGCGATCGGCCACGAAAGCACCCGGGGCGAAATCCCTCGGAATTTTGAGGTCAGCTCGAACGGGCAATTCCTCATCGCCGCCAATCAGGACAGCGACAATCTCGTGCCATTCCGCCTCGACCCGGCAACAGGCAAACTCACCCCGGGTGGTGAACCGGTTGAGGCTGGCACACCAATCTGCGTGCGCTTCGTTTAAGGCGAACCGGAAAGCACCCAGTCATGGTCGAAAAGTCCCAATTGCTTGCAGCCGTGGTTGACCGGATTATCCCGGGCGACCGTGATCCGGGTGCCAAGGCCCTTGGGACGGATCGCTATGTTGAAGGGTTTTTGGTAGCCAATCCTGCCGACGCTCTGCCCATTTGGGCAGGGTTCTCGGACTTGGCGGGGGCCTGCCCGGACTTTTGTCAGCTGACGTCCGACAGACAAGACCAAATGCTGCAGGCGCTGGAGGCGACGCCTTGGTTCCAGCGGCTGGTAACAATCACTTCAGAGGGATTTTACGCGGACCCTGACAATGGCGGCAATGCCGGGGCAGGGTCATGGACCATGATGGGCTATCGCCATGGTCTACCTGAAGGACCAAGCGGTCCGCCGAGAAGCAAGGGCGCCAAATGAGCTCACATTACGATGCAATCATTGTCGGCGCCGGCGCATCCGGCAACATCGTGGCCGCGGTTTTGGCCGAGGCGGGACGGCGCGTTCTGCTCGTCGAGCGCGGCCCCATGGCTGACTATGCAACGTCGGGTCATCGCGACCATCTGCGCAACCAACGCTTCTCGCCCTATGGCCACAATGCCGGTCCCGACGTGGTAGGCAACCCGCGTGTTCTGGTGACACCAGATGGCCGAGAGCAGATATTGGCGCCGCACCAGCCTGGTTATCACAACAATGCCGCCGTAGTCGGTGGTGGCACGCTGGTCTATGGCGGCCTTGCATGGCGGTTCCTGCCAGACGATTTTCGGATGGCGACACGCTATGGCGTGCCGGAAGGGTCCAGCCTTGTCGATTGGCCAATCTCGTATGAGGACCTGGCGCCTTACTACCAGCGCGCGGAATGGGAAGTCGGTGTCAGCGGCGATGCGGCAGGACCAGTCCAGCAACCCGCGCGCGCAGACCGATATCCTATGCCGCCAATGCCGAGTAACCCCGGATCTGCCAGGTTACGACAAGGCGCCGCTGCGCTAGGACTTAATGTTTTTGCACCACCATTGCTCGTCAACAGTGTTCCACGCGACGGCCGCGCAGCCTGCATTGAGTGCGGCTCATGTGTCGGTTTCCCGTGCCCGAGCGACGGCAAAAACGGCACGCAAAACACCATGCTGCCGCGGGCGCTCGTCACGGGAAATTGTGAACTTGTCACCGGCGCCGTCGTGGAGCAGATCGACTGTGACGCGCGCGGGAACATTGTCGGGATAAGTTACCTCGTAGATGACACCACGGGTCCCGAGCGTCACGTCGCCACCGCTGATCAGGTTATCCTGTGCGCTGGTGCGATTGAAACGGCGCGCCTCCTGCTGAACTCCAAGTCACGGCACCACCCACAAGGCATAGGCAATGACCACGGCCAAGTGGGGCTTAGTCTGCAAGGCCACTATTATCCGACCGCCTTTGGCCTCTTCGACGACATCGTATCGGATGGTCGGGGCCGGGCGTGACGACAGCCACCTGCGACTATAACCACGGCAACCCCGGCATCATTGGCGGTGGCATGCTCGCAGATGACTTTGTGATGCTCCCCGCCATCTTCTGGAATTCGGCCATGCCACCCGGCATGCGCAATTGGGGGCAGGGTGCCAAGGACTTCATGCGGCACGCCTATCAGCGTGTGGTTCAGGTCAAGGGCCCGGTTCATGAAATCCCGAGCCCGACCTGTAAGGTTTCCATCGATCCGGTTGTGCGCGATAGGTTCGGGCTTCCCGTGGTGCGGCTGGAAGGGCAGGCCCATCAAGCGACAGTCCGCTCGGCAAACTTCATGCTGGATCGGGCAAAGGATTGGCTACACGCGGCTGGAGCCGAGCAGGTCTGGGGCGCACCCGCCGTTCCGCGCCTGTCAGGGGGACAGCATCAAGCTGGAACCTGTCGAATGGGCGATGATCCGCGCAATTCCGTAACCGACGGATATGGACGTGTCTGGGGCCATGACAACCTGTTCGTATCCGACGCCGCTTTGCACCCCACCAATGGGGGCTTCAATCCCGTGCTCACGGTGATGGCATTGGCATTTCGCAATGCCGATCACATCGCGGGCGCTGTCTAACTATTCGGAAAGGACTATCTGCATGACCGATACCAAGAAGTGCGCCATCGTGACTGGGGGCGGCAGCGGCATTGGGCGGGCGGTTGCTTTGTCGCTCGCAAACGCGGGCTGGCAGGTTGTCGTCGCCGGACGTCGTCTTGACGCGCTCGAACAAACCGCAGCGGCCGCTGCCACAGGGGACATTGTCGGCATTGTCGCCGATGTGACTGATGGCGAGTCGGTCGACCAACTGTTTGATCAGACTATACAACGATTTGGCAGAGTAGACCTTCTGTTCAACAATGCAGGCGTCAATGCGCCGGCAAAGCCGTTGGATCTTTTGACCGCCGCCGAACTCAGAAGCGTTTTCGACATCAACGTGCTTGGGTCGGTGCTCTGCGCCCGGGCTGCCATGCGGGTGATGAAAGCCCAAACGCCGCAAGGCGGGCGCATCATCAACAACGGCTCGATTTCCGCCTACGCCCCGCGTCCAAATCAGGTTGCCTACACGGCCAGCAAACACGCCATCACTGGTCTGACGAAGTCCATCGCCCTCGATGGTCGGGCCTTCAACATTGCCTGCGGCCAGATCGACATCGGCAACGCAGCGACCGAGATGTCAGCATACATGCAGGCCGGCGCCACTCAGGCCAATGGCAGCGTCATGCCAGAGCAGCGTATCTCGTCCGACCATGTCGGCTCGACCATCGTTCACATGGCCAGCCTACCCATTGAAGCCAATATTCCGTTCGTAACCGTCATGGCCACTACAATGCCGCTCTACGGACGCGGATGACCGCAACGGGCTCGGATGCGTTTGGAGGCTCACGCCTAATACGCGTTCGGCCCCAGCGCATCCCCGAGCCAGTTCAGCATTGTCATGACGTCGAACACCGGTAGTCCAGTCGCTGAGGAAACCGTCTTGGAGTGCCTTGGCAGGTTGGTGCATTCGCAGAGGATTGCGCCGACTTCGGGGTGGCGGGCAACCAGTGTTTTGGCCGCTGCGACCACCTCTTCATCGAAAACGGACAGGTCGCCGAGGCAAGGCTGGTCGCCGTAATACTGGGCGAACAGGCTGCCCTTGGGCAGGCCTTGAATCGGGGTGTCGAGCGGCGCGCCAACGGCTTTAAGGTGTCGGAAGCCTAGCGATTCCGCCGAAAATGTCAGGATGCCTGCACGCGTGCCTTTAGGGAGGCCGATCTCGATCATCGGGATTTGCAGCAGGCTGCTGGTAAACACGGGCACGGGAAGGGCTTCAGCCAGTTCTCGCTGAAACACCGCCAGAAACCCGCAGCTTGTGGTTATGGCACGGGCACCTTCCGCCACCAGTTCGAGGCCAGCGGCGATGAATGGCTCAAGAAGTTCGGAAGGGTCGCCAAAAACCACCTGCGCGGGTCGCGCGCCGTGTACGATCTTGAAGCGCACTGGGGTGGACCAGCTCTCGGGATTGCCGATATCACCAGGATAGCGATGAAATTTTGTATCCAGCATCAGCACGCCGATGAACGGGGCTTCCGCAGGATGGGCGCCAGCGGGGGTGTTCATGCGCAATTCCAGTCAATGAACCAGCCAAAGAAAAGCCGCCGCCACCTTTGAGGGGATGGCAGCGGCCGAATGTGCGTCTAGCGCAAGCTTACTCGGAGAAGCTGTAGCCGGATGGCAGGTCGGCTGCAGTGATGCCGAATGGCGCCAGGTTCTCAAGGAACATGGTCTGCACGTTGCCGATGCGGCGGTTGTAGTTTGCCCAAGTCGACACAAAGGTCTTCCAACGCTCATCGGTGCTGTAGTTGAGCGCGATGCTTGATGGAGTGGAAAGGGTTGGTGTTGGAACGTTCACTTTGCCCAAAGCGGGCGTGCGCTTCGACATCACCAGGCCGTTGAACAGCGTGTTGACGAGGCCATCTGCCTTGCCGGTGGTTGCCGCCACAATTGCTTCATCGCGTGTCTGGAAGCGCAGGATGTTGGCATTGGGCAGAAACTTGTAGGTGATCAGGTCCTGCGACGAGCCAATATCAACGGCGAAGGTATAGTCGGGCGAATTGAGTTCGGCCCAGCTCTTGCCGTCGACCTTCTCGCTCGCAGAAATGATGACGAAGCTGTTGTAGTAGGTGGGGTCCGAGAAGGTCACGGCCAGCGAACGCTCGGCGGTAGCCGTTGCGGCGAAGGCCATATCGACCTTGCCGCTCTGCACGTCGAGGATCGAGTTGCCCCAGGTGGATTCCACGATTTCGAGCTCGACGCTGAGCGCCTTGGCAATATCGGTCGCCATATCGATCACGAGGCCCGACCACTCATTGGTTCGCGGATCTTTGCTGAAATAGGGCGCTTCGTTGACGATGGCCGGAATGCGCAACGCCCCACGCGTGCGGATATCGTCAATCGTATCGGCGGCTGCAGGCGCGGCAAACAGTGGGGCGGCAATTGCTGCCAACCCGAGCACTTTGATCAAATTCTTAAGCATAGTCCCTCCGACATGTGCTTGTTGATGTTTGGTCAAGACCCTCTGACCAAACCTGACGGAAGGCTAGCGGTTGGGCTGCGTCGGACAATGCTAGAGAAAGCTGTAGCCTTAGCCCGTTTTTTGTAGGACGCGCCTTACAGGGCGACATAGGGCGAGCCGTCTGCCTGCGGCGGATCAAGAACCGGCCCGGCAAGTTCAGTCTGGCAGGTTTGGAACAGGGCGCTGACGCTGGGATGGTTCTGCAGAAAGCTGGCGCTGCCGAAATAAACCCTCACCTCAGGCAATTTGGACAGGCGCACGCTGGCGATGGTTTCGTCATCAGGCTGCATGCACCATGAGGGGATGATCGAAAATCCCAACCCCTTTTCGACGCATCTTTTGACGCTCGAACTGCCTGAGGTTGAGATTGCCGGCTGAACGACCGCGCCGTCGCGCGCCAGAAAGTCGATGGCCAGGTTGCGCAGTGTCTGTCCGGGTTCGAATGTGATGAAGGGACGTCCGACCGCCCAACCCGGAATGTCGTCCTGCGCCGGAGCAGGGCCCCACTCGCGGGGGTAGACTAGGCTCAGGTGATAGCTGCCCAACAGCCTTTGTGGCACCACGGGGTCGCCGAAATAGCGCTCGGAAATGCACACATCGAGGCTGCCATTCTTGACCATCTCGGCAAGCACGGTATCGCGCTCGTAGGCGGCCACTTCCAGCTCGGGGAAATTCTCCCGGAAGCTCGCGAGCACACTCGGGAACAGATAAAAGAAAATCGCCTGCGGCATGCCCACGCGCAAGGACGATCGCTGGCTTTCGACCAGCTTGGTCAACCGCTCCAGCATGATGGAGAGCTCGGGGTTGAGCTGGTTGTAGAGCGCACGGCCGTAAGGGGTGAGAGCAATTCTTTTGGCGCCTTGCTCGGATTCTATGAGCTGGCCCTTGAGCAGCTGTTCGAGCCGCCGAACATGGTTCGATGCAGACTGGTAGGAGAGGTTAAGTTCGCGCGCGGCCCCCGAGAAGGAGCCATGGCGGGCAACCTCGTAGAAGGTCTGGATCAACGTCAGATTGATTTTGGACATTTGCCCTGTTTTCCATATGCGGCGGCGCACCACAACGGGTTGCTGGACAATGGGTCATCCGGCCGGCCACGCTGCAGTCCCTGTGATTGGCGGTGGAAAGCGAGTTCCTCGCACGCACCTTAGTTTCCGCCGCCGCCCACGCTCGATACAAATTTCGTCATTACCAAGGTCAGGGATATTGCATCGACGCGACTGACGGGCACGGGCCAGTATTTCGGCAGCTTATTTCAGCACCCGCTGGTCCGTGTAATGGTTTGTGCGTCCTCCATGTCTGTCGTCATCGTCGGTTGCGGCATCGTTGGTGCTTCGGCTGCGTACTTTCTCGCCAAGGAAGGTGTGAAGGTCGAAATCCTTGATGCGATTGAGCCCGCGGCACAGGCAACCGGGTCTGCCGATGGGGCGGTATCCGTCGCCAGCAAGCGTCCCGGACCGGTGATGAATGCAGCACTGGCCGGCATTTCGCTCTACCGCGAATTGAGCCAGCAAGGCTTGCTGGCCGGGGCATTCAAGTCGCGGTCGACCTTCGTATTGGCCTCGTCTCAAATTGAATGCGACGTGCTCGACGCCCATGCCGCAGCTTTGCGAGGTGTCGGGCTGCGGGTCGATACTCTGTCGCGTGCAGACCTGCGCGGCCGTTTCGCTCCACTTTCGTCGGACCTGAGCCTGGGACTAGAAGTGTTCGATGAAGGGCACGCGATCGGCTACCAGGTCGTGCATCGCCTGCTGACCGCGTCCGCTGCCAAAGTCCGGCGCAATTGTCGCGTCGAAAGCTTCCTTCGGGACGAAAAAGGCACGGTTGTCGGCGTGACCACCAACCAAGGCCCGATCCGGTCTGATGCGGTGGTGGTGGCATCCGGCAATGGATCGGCCGATCTGCTGGGCATTCCCGACGTTCTCATTCCGCGCAAGGGCCAGTTATTGGTCACCGAGCGGGCGCCAGCGCTCAACGCGGCCATGCCCGGTGCGATCATGTCCGGCCGCTATCTGATGAGCAAAGGCATGCAGGTTGGTGCCGCAAAGGCCGACGATCGTGGCTACGGCACGGTTGTTGATCCACTCGCGACGGGCCAGTTTCTCATTGGCGGCACGCGCGAAAGCTCGGCCGAAAAACACACCAACGACGTTGAGGCCGTTGCCGAAGTGTTGCGCCGAGCCGTTGCCATGGTGCCCGGGCTCGCCTCAGTCCGATTGCTACGCGCCTTTGCCGGTATTCGCACCGCAGTGGTCGACAGCAAGCCATTAATTGGACGCGTGCCCGGCACGGACAATGTCTATGTCGCCACCGGCTTTGAGGGCGACGGCATTTGCTTGGGCCCGGTCACGGGTCAGGCAATCAGCCAGCTGATTCTCGACCGTCATGTCGATCTCGATCTGACGCCTTTTAGCCCCGCGCGCTTTACTCAGGTCGGAGTGCCGGCATGAGTTCCAACAGCTTTACCTGGAACGGTCGCCAGATCGCGTTCCGCACCGGCGAAACCATCGCCGCGGCGCTCAGCGCAGCCGACGTGCAGGATTTCGGCCCCGATCTGCTCGGTCAATCCGGCCGTTTTTTCTGCGGCATCGGCGCCTGCCAGGGGTGTCTGGTGCGGGTTGATGGCCGCGTGCGGGAATCGTGCCTGGCACCTGCTCGTGCCGGCCTGACGATCACATCTGCCGGAGGCTCCCATGTTTGACCGTGATGTGATCGTCATCGGCGGTGGTCCGGCGGGCATCGCGGCTGCCGTGTCACTCACCAGGCTTGGCTACGACGTTGAACTGGTCGATCAACGCACCCAACTGGGCGGTGCGATTTATCGCCAGCCAATCGAGGGTGTTCCGCCAGTCAAGCAAAGCGGGGCGGCCAAACGGCGCTGGCAGCGGCTGTATGCGTCAAGCCAGCAGGTTAAACTCAACTGCCGGTTCTCCAGCGTTTTCGCCGGGGTCGATGGCGACGGCAATGTCCTGATCGATGACCGCGGCCTCGGGAAGTTGGTGTCACTGCGCGCCTGCGCCGTGGTGATTGCCGTCGGCGCGGTGGAAAAAGTCACACCGCGTCCCGGCTGGGACCTGCCGGGCGTTTTCACCGCCGGCGGCATGCAGGTGATGATGAAGGAAACCGGCCGTGCGCCCCGAGGCACGGTGTTGCTGGCAGGCAGCGGCCCGCTGTTGATTGCTGTTGCCGCACAGATGGCTGCAATGGGCAATGCCCCTCTGGCTATTGTCGAAGGCGGCAATCCTTTGGCCATCAACGGCAATGGCCTGGGCCTGTTGGCGCATCTCGGGCTCCTCAGCGAAGCGGCTGGCTATCTGTCCGGCATCGTCCGTCATGGGATCGATTGGCGGCGCAGCACCGAGCTTGTCGCCATTGCCCGTACGGGTGCCCGGCTGTCTGCCGAACTGCGTCACGCCAACGGCGCGCGGGAAACCCTCGTTGTCGATCAGATCGCACTTCACGACGGCATTCGCTCCAACAATTTCGGTCTACCAGCAGACACAGTCGGTACAGCAGAAATGCCGTTCATCACCCGGGCAGGGGACTGCCGCGAGGCCCTCGGCGCCGTGGCCTCTGAACTCGATGGCGCTCGGGCTGCAGCCGATGTCGCGGCCTATCTGACCCAGACCGCCGGGGACACCGCCGCTGATTTGGCGGCGATCGCCCGGCAACGGCAGGCGCAGGCGGTGCTGAGCACACTCTTCGCCCCAACAGCGCGCAATATCCGATTGGCTGACCTGCCTGATGACACCGTCGTGTGTCGATGCGAGCGGCGCAAAATGCAGGATCTGAAGCTTTTGCTGGAGGCGGCGTCTCCGCTGTCTGGCCGCGAAATCAAACACAATGGCCGGTTCACCATGGGGGCCTGCCAGGGGCGTTTCTGCGCGGACAACACCGCCCGCATCGCATCCGAAATTTACGGCGCGGAGAAATCCATCGCCGCATCCGATCTCACCGGTAGCCGCTGGCCTGTGCGCCCGTTGCCCATCTCTGCGCTGCTCGATGACGAGTCCGCGCCTCACGAACCACCTGCGAGAGAACAATGAACCACGTCCACCACGCGTCCCTGTCCGCCCGCACCAGCTTTGATGTCATCAACCCATTCAGCGGTCAGCTCGTCGGCCAGCTAGCACTATCGAGCACTTCCGAAGTGAATGCTGCCGTGGCCCGCGCCACCATCGCCCAGCGCGACTTCCGGCGTTCCACACCGGCCGTGAGACGCGCGCTGCTGAATGCGCTGGCCGAGCAGATTGCCCTCGATCAGGACAATCTGGCGCTGATCATTTCGAGCGAAATGGGCAAGACGATCCGCGAAGCCCGAAACGAAGTGCGGCGCGCCCAGAACACGCTCAAACTGTCGGGCGATGCGGCGACCTTTCTTGAGGGGCAGGCCGTTCAATGCGCCATCGTCGAAGGCGGCGCGGACAAGATCGCAACGATTACCTACGAGCCTGTTGGCGTTATCGGTGCGATCACCCCGTTCAACTATCCGCTGAACCTTCTCTGCCACAAGCTTGGTCCCGCTATCGCCGCCGGCAATGCGGTGGTCGCCAAGCCGTCGCCCAAGGCTCCATTGGCCGCGGCCCGGCTCGTCGAACTCGCGGCCAAGGCGGGGTTCCCCGAAGGCCTGTTCCAGATGGTGCATGGCGGCGCGGACATTGCCCTCGCTTTGGCCCGGTCGCCAATCAATCTGTTGTCGTTTACTGGCGGTACGGCAGCTGGTCTGGCGCTGAAGAATGCCACAGGTCTGGTGCGGTGCCTGATGGAGTTGGGCGGTAACGATCCGCTATTCGTCTTCCCCGATGCCGATCTGGACAAGGCTGTTCAGACCGTCATCGGCCATCGCTTCGAGATTGCCGGCCAGAGCTGCGCTGCAGCTAAGAAGCTCTATCTACACGACAGCATCGAGGCGGTTTTCCTCGACAAGCTTGTCGCTGCCGTCAATGCCGTGACCTACGGCGATCCAGCGTCCGACACGACGGACATGGGCACCGTTATCGACCTCGCTGCCGCGCAGCAGGTGCAAGCCCGCGTCGATGCATCGATCACGCTTGGCGCGCGCCTTCTGGTGGGCGGGCAGCATGATGACACTCTGTTTCAGCCGACGATCCTCGCCGACGTCGCCATCGACGCGCCCGTTATAGCAGAGGAGACTTTCGGCCCCATTATTGCCGCGCGCAGCTTTACCGATGCTGCAACCGCCATCGCCGAGGTCAATGCTGGTGTCTATGGCCTGCAGGCCGGGGTTTTCACCAACGATCATGAACTGATCAAGACCTTCTCGCGCGATCTCATCGTCGGCGGCGTGATGATCAATGAAGGGCCAGATTTCCGTGCCGAGCATGTTCCATTTGGCGGCCCCAAGGGCAGTGGCCTGGGCCGCGAGGGCGTGCGCATCACCATCCGCGAGATGTCCGAAACCAAAGTGGTCATCGACTGAGCCGTCGGCGTCACCACGCACCAATCGGGGGATACACAGTGAGAGTTGGAATTATGGGCGCCTCGGGGCGCGTCGGCTTCAAACTGGTAGAGGCCGTCTTGGCTGATCCGGGCTTGGAACTGGCAGCAGCGTTCGTTTCCCCCGGGTCACGCTTGCTGGGCACGCCGGTCGCCAATGGCAGCATCGAGTACCGCACACCCGATGCGGATTTTCGCAGCTATTGCGACGTGATCGTTGATTTTTCTACTCCCGCAGCAAGCTTGTGGCTCCAGGAAATCTCCGCCCGTAAGGCGCTGCCAATGGTGATCGGCACCACCGGCTTCCCGCCAACCCAGCACGCAAAGTTCACCAGCTATGCCCGTCACCGAGCGCTGTTGCTGAGCCCGAACTTCGCCTTCGGTTTTGAGGCGTTCAAGCTGGCCGTTCTGCAATTCGCCCGCCAGACACCCAGTGCCGATCCGACCATCATCGAAACCTATCACATCAACAAAAAGGCCGAGCCGTCCGGCACCTCCCAGCAATTGGCGACGCTGCTGCAGGACGTCCGCCAGGCCGCTTCGACCGTTACCGTCGACCTGCCGCAGATCGTCGTTCAACGCGAGGCAAATGTCGTCGGCGACACAGTCGTCCGGTTCGATATGAGCGCTGGCGAAATCAGCTTCCGCTGCTCGGTTCAGACACTTGCTGCCTACGCCGAGGGTGCGCTTGCCGCTGCCCGCTGGCTTGTCGAATCCGGCGCTACTCATGGGCGGTTCGACCTTGCCGATACACTCACTCAAACAGGAGTAAAATCATGACCGATTACAGAGCCCAACTCACGGGCGTATTCACCGCCCTCGTGACGCCCTTTAAAGGCGACGCCGTTGACTACGAGGCTTTTGACGCTCTGGTAGAACGCCAGTTGGCGGCCGGAATTGCCGGTCTGGTTCCCGTCGGCACCACTGGCGAGGCAGCCACATTGAGCGATGACGAAGCCGCTGAAGTTATCGCTCGGACTGTAAAGCTCGCCGCCGGGCGTTGCGTCGTGATGGCCGGCGCCGGCGCCAACGACACCCGCACCGCCGTTGCCAAAGCCATCCGGGCCGAGGCTGCTGGCGCCGATATGCTGCTCGTGGTCACGCCCTACTATAACAAGCCCAGCCAAGCGGGCCTGATCGCTCACTACCAGGCTATTGCAGCGGCGACGTCCTTGCCGATTGTGCTTTACTCGGTGCCCGGTCGTTGCGGCGTCGAAATTGCTCCTGAGACCTGCAAGGCAATTCTCGATACCTGTCCCAACGTTGTGGCGATCAAGGAAGCGGGCGGTTCGGTGGATCGCGTGACCAAGCTGCGTCTGGCCTGCGGCGACCGGCTCGTCATTCACTCCGGCGACGATGCTCTGACGGTGCCGTTCCTGTCTGCAGGCGCGGTCGGAGTGACCAGCGTCGTTGCCAACTATGCTCCCCAGGCCATGGTCGATCTGGTTCGTGCCTGGCAAGCTGGCGACACCGCGCGCGCCCTGGTGCTGCACGAACAGCTGTCCGAGCTGACTGCGGCAATGTTCATTGAGGCGAACCCAGGTCCGGTCAAAGCCGCGCTGGCCCATGCCGGTTTTTCGTCGCCTGACATGCGTCTTCCCATGGTGGCGATGTCCGATGCCAACCGTTCCGCACTGGTGCAGACCCTCGGTCGCTTCCAAGCCAGCTTTCAAGAAATTCGCTAAGCGGCGCCTGTTGGTTTGCATTGTTCCCATTGATCGTCTGCCTGACAATCACTAGCACCGACCGCGGTTTTGTGGCGTTCGGGCGGAGTCGGGGCGATCTTCGCGGCACAATGCGAGCCACTGGCGCAGAACAAGAAAAGGAGGGACCCAAGCAGTGACATACAATTGGGATTTCCACTCAATCTGGCAAAATATCGACCTCTTTTGGTTCGGCCTTCAGGTCACCGTCCTCTACACAGTCGGCTCGATTGTCTTCGGTGTACTCATTGGCATAGCCACATGCGCCGCGCGCCTGTCGCGGTGGCGGTTTCTTGGCTATTTCGCCCGTCTCTATCAGGAACTGTTCCGCTGCACGCCTTTGCTGGTGCAGTTGCTGTGGTTTTACTACGCGTTTCCGCTGCTGATCGGCGTCAATGTCGATAACCACTTCGCGGCAATGCTGACGCTGTCGCTTTACGTCGGCGCATTCTACGCTGAGATTTTCCGCGGTGGCATCGTCTCGATCGACAAGGGACAGCATGAAGCTGCGGCGGCCATTGGCATGAGCCCGATGCAGGCCACCTGGCGCATAATTGCGCCTCAAGCCATCAAGCGCATGCTGCCGTCGTTCATCAACCAGTCGGTTATCCAGTTCAAGAACACCTCCCTTATCTCGGTCCTGTCAGTCGCCGATCTTGCCTATATGGCGGCGGTTGTGAACGGCCAGACCTATCGTCCGCTCGAGTCCTACACTGTCATGGCGCTGCTTTATCTGGCGATCCTGGTGCCTGTTACTCAGCTGGCCGACCTGCTCGAAAAGAGGATGCGCAACAGTGACTGATCTCTCCATTGCCACAGAAAAGTCCTCCTCGGTGCCTGTGCTGCAGGCGGTCAAGCTGTCGAAGAATTTCCACAAACTGCAGGTCTTCGAGAACCTCAGTCTCGACCTTCAGCGCGGCGAGGTCGTCGCCATGATCGGGCCTTCGGGTTCGGGAAAATCGACCTTCCTGCGCTGCCTCAACATGATGGAAACACCCACCAGCGGCCAGGTGCTGTATCAGGGCGCCGCCGTCACGCCGAACTTCCGCGATCGGGGCGACCAGATCGGCATCGGCACGCTGCGCCGCAATGTCGGCATGGTGTTTCAGCACTTCAATCTGTTCCCGCACATGACCGTCCTCCAGAATGTGTGCGAGGGCCCGGTCAGCGTAAAACGCGTGCCCAAGGCGGAAGCCAAGGATCTGGCCATGCACTTTCTGGGCCTAGTCGGGCTGGCTGAAAAACATGTCAGCTACCCAAGCAAGCTATCTGGCGGTCAAAAACAGCGCGTCGCAATCGCTCGGGCGCTCGCCATGCAGCCGGGCGTGCTGCTTCTCGATGAGGTCACCAGCGCCCTCGATCCCGAACTGGTGGGCGAAGTTCTCGACGTCATTCGGACCCTGGCCGATGAGGGGATAACCATGGCCATCGTCACCCACGAAATGGCCTTTGCCGCCGATGTGGCAAGCCGAGTGCTGTTCCTCGACAAGGGACGCATCGCGGCTGAGGGCAGCCCGTCCGACATCATCCACAATCCGTCGGACGAACGTCTGCGCAACTTTGTCTCCCGGATCAGGAACTAGACCACATGACCGTCTTTAAGGTGACCATTGTCGGCGCTGGCCTGATCGGGAGCATGCTCGCTCGCGAACTTGCCGCGTCACCTGCCTATCGGGTCACCTTGGTCGACCTTTCAGAAGAGGCGCTCGAAAAGGCTCATTCCGAAGGCACAGGCATACAGCTCGCCAGCTATTCGCACGCCGAGGAACTGTTCGCCTTGCTCGATGGGCAGGACCTTTGCGTCTCGGCGGTCCCAAATCGCTCGACTGGGCGCGTTGCCGACGCGGCCACCCGGGCAAAGGTGCATTTTCTGGACTTCTCCAAGCCCAACGAAGATATCCGTCGCAATCTCGAAGCGCTGGCAGCCGAGCGATGCGTCATGCTCGGCTGTGGCCTTTCCCCCGGTTTGGTCGAAAATCTGGCGCTAAGCCTGCTGGCCGAAACGCGAATGGCCTCCGACCTCACCATTCGCGTCGGCGTCCTGCCGCGCTTTCGCGTCGATCGCCTCGGCTATGGTGTCAGCTGGAATCTTGATAGTGCGATCGATGAATACGCCTATCCCGCGGCCGCAATCCGCGACGGGAATGTGGTCCAGATCGCGCCTATGGAACAGCACGAGACGTTGACGCTGGATGGTATGTCGCTCGAGGCCTTCACGACCTCGGGCGGGGTTGGCGACCTGACCGCATTTCAGCGGCAGGGCATCAAGAACTTTACGTTCAAAACGCTGCGCTATCCGGGCCACCTCGACTACATGCAGTTCCTGCTGCACGACCTGAACCTGCGCAATCGGCGTGACCTGTTGCGATCAATGCTCGGCACCAGCCTCACGCGCATCAGTGATGATGTGGTGATCATCTACATAACCGCCAAAGGGACGGCGCCCGACGGGCGAGCGGTCGAGAAATCGCTTTATAGATGCGTGAAGGCGAGCCCCGCCAAGGGGGAGGGGAATGCTTTGGCGAAACTCTCATCCCGCTATGCAGCCGCGTTGATCGCCCGGCTCGCCAATGGTGGTTTGCCAAATCTCGGCTTTGTCGATCACACAGGTCTGGCCGACCTTGGGGCGAGCAGCACCGCTGATCTCTAGGCGCCGATGGAGGGTATCATGCAGCCAGGATAAGCTTCAGCGCGATGCCCCACATCACCAACGCGATGACCACCTCAAGAATGCGCCAGGCGACAGGCTTGGCAAAGACTGGGCGCAACAGCGCGGCGCCGTAGCCCAAAGCAAAAAAGAACGCGAAGGACGCGGTCACCGCACCGGCAATGAATGAAGCCTGCTGTCCGGGAAACTGTGTCGATATGGTGCCGAGTAGCACAACGGTGTCGAGATAGACGTGCGGGTTGAGCCACGTGAACGCAAGGCACGTCAGCAAAGTCGCTGAAAGCGTTCTGGCGGCCCCGGTCTCGCTGACGGATAGAGCCTCATCTGCGCGCATGGCCGCGAGCATGCTCCTGGCCCCATACCAGATCAGAAACGCTGCGCCGCCATACCGCATGACGGGGTCGATCCATGGCAACCAGGTCGCCACTCGCGCAAAACTGGTGACGCCAACAACGATCAGAATGGCATCCGACAGCGCGCAGGCGAGGCTGACGGCAAAGACATGCTCACCCTTGAGGCCCTGCCGGAGTACGAAGGCGTTTTGCGCGCCGATGGCCACAATGAGGCTCAGCCCCATCCCAAGCCCAGTAAAGAAAACGGAAAAACTCATCGGTCTGCGCACCCTGTTGTGCCATTGCGCTAATGGTCGAATGAGGTTTAGACCAGTTAATCCTACTGATGATGGATTAGTGGAGCTAATGCATGATCGACTATCCTGCCGCCCTCGCAGTCGCCACCATTGTGCGCACCGGTAGTTTCGAAAAGGCTGCAAAGGCTCTGCACATCACGGCATCGGCAGTGTCTCAGCGTGTCAAACAGTTGGAGGAACGGCTCGGCGTAGCGCTAATCGAACGCGGTACGCCATGTACCGCGACCGAGAAGGGCGCGTGGATCTGCCGACACGTGGAGCTGGTTGGTGCTCTCGAGAACAATCTGATGCAGCAACTACCGGCATTGGGTGACCACCCCAGCGGCCCTGTCACACTCGACATCGCAGTCAACGCCGACAGTCTGGGCACATGGTTCCTGCCCGCCGCCGCAGCCGTCACCCGCTCATCGAACATCCTTCTCAATATCGCCGTTGACGATCAGGACCACACGGCCGATTGGCTGCGTCGCGGTCGAGTGCTCGCCGCCGTCACCTCTCTCGCCAAGCCCGTGGCAGGATGCCGTGTCACCCCATTGGGAAAGCTGCGCTACCACGCTACGGCCAGCCCTGATTTCGTCAAACGCTACCTGCCCAATGGCATCAGCGCTGCCGCATTGGCGCAGGCTCCGGCCCTGACCTTCAACCAGAAAGACCGGCTGCAACAGGACTGGCTCCACGCCAACTTCGGTATCACGGACACGGTCCCCACCCACTGGCTGCCGTCCACGCACGCCTTCGTCGATGCATCGCTCTTGGGGATGGGCTGGAGCCTCAACCCATCGCAGCTGGTGGCCGATCATCTGGCCTCCGGTCGCCTGATCGAACTCGTGCCCGGTGCCACCCTCGACATCCCCCTCTACTGGCAAGTCAGCCGCTTGGCGGCCAGTCAGTTCCCGGACCTGACAAATGCCGTAGTCACGACGGCAAGGTCAGCTTTGTTGGCGACTGGCTAAGCCGCAATTGCCACCTCAGCGTTATGGCGCACGAGGTTATTCATTTAGAATTGCCTGCAAGAATCATCATGAGGGAAAGTACTGGCCCGGTGCCCGCGCATCCAGAATAGCAGGCCCGCAGATCATCCACGCGTCGAGTCACCACGGACTCACGACCGTGGCGCAAAGAATCGATCTTTTTTTGGAAGATTTTGGCTGGGGAACCTGGACCCTCCCATTGGAACGATACGTATAGCGATTTCAATGGTTTAGCAAGATCGTCGGTCAAAAAAGTGGGCCAAAGTGGATCACCCCTTTGGGCCCTTTTTCAACTTGGCTCAGTATCCATTGACGAGAACCCTGTGGGAAGAGATTGTCCTTGTCGGGGATTCAATACAATGGCCGACACGAACGCATTAACTGGTCCTAATTGGATTCAGCGTAACTGGGTAATTTGCCTAGCTCTGCTATTGACCGCTGCTTGGGCGATGGGCGCGTATCTCATGCTTCAGGCGTCCAGCCCTTGTAAGGTCGAAGGCCAACTTGCCGGATTTCTTGAGTGTCGAACTTCGAACGAAATCGGCGATCTTTTGGCCGGATTGTTCTCGCCTGTGGCGTTCGTGTGGCTGGTGGCTGCCGTTCTGATGCAAAGTGGCGAACTGCGAGCGCAGCGAGAGGAACTTCAGCTAACTCGGAAGGAATACTCGCTGACGCGATCCGAGGTTGAGGCTCAAAGGCTAGCGATGGAACAGCAGGTTCTTTTTGTCGAGCAGCAGACCGCCATCTTGATGGCGAACCGCGCGCAAGAAAGTGCTGAGGCCACGGACGACCGAATTGAAGGCTTGGCGAAGATGCTGGTTCAAAAGATAGGCCAGATCGCAAATGCCAGAATCATGTCAACCAAAGAAGCTGTAAAGTCTCAATTTAGTTCCGGGAAGCAAAGTATGCGCTTTGAAGCCCCTGGGTCAGACCCGTTCCAAATTGCTCAGTCTATGTCCGCCGCAATTCAGCCAGAGATACACAGATATCAAGAATACTATGGTGATCTCCCGCAAAATGTGGAAATCTCGCCAACGCTTATAGCCGACTTGATTAATCTGGCGTCGAAAATCGATAGTCTAGCCGATAGCGCTACTGCCCAAATGCAAGACAAACTCACTTATTTCGGCTGGGGCGGATACAGCTCAAATCTCAACATCCTAGTCGAGTATATCGGCGAGAAAGATCAATTGTGGCCAGACGCGCTCGCGGCAGCGCTCCAGGAAATTGAATTGCCTTGAAAATATTCCTATTTAGGAATATTGTCTGGTCACGATCCGCCGTGAGCAGACCTCTTGGCATTGACCGACTTCCTTCCCGGCCTCTTTCGCAAGGCCGATCCTGAGCCAGCACCCGAGCCGGTGACGCTCACCGACCCGCTGGCCTCATGGCTGTTCGGTGCAATGCCGACCCATTCCAATGTAGCGGTGACGCCGAAGTCGGCCATGCAGGTGCCAGCCGTATCGTCGGCAGTGGAGCTGATCGCGGAAGCCGTGGGCACGCTGCCTGCCAAACTGTTCGTGCGTAATGCAGAAGGCAAGGAAGCCGACCCGGCACACCCTGCCTTTCGCCTTGTGCATGATGAGGCCAATGACTGGACCAGCGCCGCCGAGCTTCGCACCCAGCTCACCCATGATGCGCTGTTGCACGACAAGGGCGGCTTTGCAGTCGCCGTGCGCGGCGGCAGTGGCAACGTAGTCGAGTTCCACCAGTTGGACCCGCTCGCCGTCGAAATCAAAACCGATCCTGCGACCCGCGAGCCGTTCTACCTCGTCCGGGAAGGGCGGAAGAATGTCCGCTATGAATATCGGGACATGCTCCATATTCAGGCGTTCGGGGGCAAGGCACCCATCACCCGCGCGCGCAACGCCATCGCCCTTGCCATGACGCTTGAGGAACACGCTTCGCGGCTGTTCAGCAGCGGTGCGCATCCTAGTGGGGCGCTGGCTACCGAAAAGGCCATGAAGCCGGACGAGGCCGCAAATCTCATCGCTATGTGGGAAGCTACGCACAGCGGTTCTGCTAACAGCGGAAAGCCCGCGTTGCTCACTAATGGGGTGAAGTGGGAGCAGACCGCGCTCACGTCCACCGATGCGCAGTTTTTGGAAAACCGCCGCTATCAGGTCGAAGAGATTGCCCGCACGTTCCGCGTGCCGCCCACCATGCTTTTCGACCTCACGCGCGGCACTTGGTCCAACACCGAAGAGATGCGGCAGGGCTTTCTTGAGCAGACCTTGCGCCCTTGGTTGGACGCTTGGGCTTGGGCCTATGCTCGCGTTCTGCTCACCCCTGAAGAGCGCACCAGCCGTTTCATCGGCTTCATCACCGATGACCTGTTGACCGTCAACCCGACCGTCCGCACCGACATTTACGGCAAGCTGGTCGCTATGCGTGCCATGACTCCAAATGATGTTCGGGCTGGCCTGAATATGCCAGCCATGCCGGGCGGTGACGTTTTGCAGAACCCCTACACCACGACCAGCGCCGCACCCGACGCGGCGAACGACGACACCCCGCCCATCCCCGAGAAAGACGCCGCCTAATGCACACCGCCTTTTTTGGCGACCGTGAGCGCGAATTTTCGCTCACGTCCAAAACGATTCTGAATGAGCTTGAACGCACGACCGGCAAGGGCATCGGCGCGATCATCGACGGCCTGCGCCGCCTCTCCTATGCCGAGATTACCGAAACCATTCGGCTTGGCCTTGTCGGTGCTGGTGCCCAGCCCGAGGAAGCTGCCGCGCTGGTATCGACTTACGTTCCGGCCCGCCCGCTTGGCGAGGCCAATATCCTCGCCATCGATATCCTGACAGACCTTTGGGTTGGACCGGAACAGCAGCACGTTAATGAGGCTACCGCGACTGGCGAAATGTCCGCTGCCATCAACCTCGCGCAGGATGATGACGATGACTTCTAGGCTCGAAATCAAGGCAGAAGTCAGCATCGATGACGCTGGCACTATCACCGGTTTGGCATGGCCTTTCGGCTCGCCCGATCAGGTTGGCGACGTAATCGAGAAGGGCGCTTTTTCCCTGCCGCCCGCGCTGCCCATCGTCATGGAACATGACCAGAAACAGGTTGTCGGGGTTTGGGAAAGCTACTCCGAAACGGAGACCGGCCTTGAGGTAAAAGGCCGTTTGTTCGTGGAAGGCATCGGCCCTGCGCGTGACGCCCGTCAGCTTATGCGTAACGGCAGGATTACCGGATTGTCCATTGGCTTCAAAGCCGATGGCTTCGACTCTCTGCCTACCGGCGGGCGCAAGTTCAACGCCCTTACCATTACCGAAATCTCCCTTTGTCGCCGCCCGGTCCATCCCGGCGCGCGGATCACCTCTGTTAAATCCATCAATCAGGAACCCCGTATGGACCCCGCTACCGACGAAAATGCTGCCCTTACCAATGGTGAGTTTGTGAAAGCCGCAAACGATAATATCGCCAAACTCACCGCCCGCCTCGACAAGGTTGAAGCTAAGGCCAATCGCCCTATCGCTGCCAATGACAATGCTGATGAGCCTAGCCATGAGCGCAAGGCATTCGCGGCCTATTTGCGCCATGGTGTCGAGCGCGCCAGCGCCGAAGAGGTGAAGGCGCTCACCGTCAGCACTGACGCCAATGGCGGTTATCTGGCACCGGAAGAGTTCGGCAATGAACTTATCAAGCTGCTGAACGAATATTCGCCCATCCGGCAGTATGCCCGCGTGGTCAACATTTCGGCCCCCGAGATCAAGTATCCGCGCCGCCTCACCGGCACTGCTGCGACGTGGGTTTCGGAAATTGCCGACCGCACCGAAAGCGGCATGACTTTTGAGCAGGTCACGCTCACCCCGTTTGAGCTGGCGACGTTCACCGACATTTCTAACCAGCTCTTGGCGGACAACGCCTATGGCCTCGAAGGCGAGCTGCTGTCTGACTATGCCGAGTCGTTCGGGATCACCGAAGGCGCTGCTTTCGTGAAGGGCACCGGCGTGGGCCAGCCCAAGGGTCTGCTTGTCGCCAGCGGCATCAAGGAAGTGAAAACCGGCGTTGCCGCCGACTTCCCCGCTGCGAACCCGGCAGACGTTATCATTGGCATGTATCACGCCATTGCCACGACCCATGCGCATAGCGGCGTCTGGATCATGAACCGCAAGACGCTGGGCACAATCCGGCAGTGGAAGGATGGCACCGGGCGCTATCTGGTGCTGGACCCGATTACCGTGGGTGGCGCTTCGACGCTGCTGGGCCGTCCCATCGTGGAAGTCCCGGATATGGACGATATTGGCGCTGGTAAGTTCCCGATTCTGTTCGGTGATCTTTCCGGTTATCGCATCGTTGACCGTGCTGGCCTCGAAACCCTGCGCGATCCCTACACCATCAAGCTCAAGGGACAGACCCGTTTCCATGCTTGGAAGCGCGTAGGTGCCGACATCACCCACCCCGACCGCTTCGTGAAGCTCAAGGTCGCTGTCTAACCATGCTTGGCGCGGACGGCATCTTTGTCGAGTTGGCAGGCGAGGCTTATGAGCTTCGCCCGTCCCTCCGCGCCACCATGCGCCTTCTTCGGCGGCACCAGCTCTTCGGACTGATTGCCGCCGTTGAGGGGTTCAACATCACCATCATCATGGACATGCTGAGAGAAGCCGGGATCAAGCCAGCGCTGTTGCTGGCAGAGATAGCCACGGTTGGCCTTGGCAAAGTCCGCAATCGGCTCACCGGACCGCTGGCAGAGTTCGCCCTGGCAATCGCGGGCATCGATCCCGACGACACCACGCCGATCAAGCCAGTAGCCGGGAAGCCAATCACCCCGACCGAATACCACACCCAGCTTTTCGAGATCGCAACCGGCTGGCTTGGCTGGACGGCAGCGGAAGCATGGAACGCAACACCCGCCGAGATCATCGCCGCCCAGAATGGGCACGTCGCTTATCTGAAGATGACCGGCGTTCTGGTGCCCGTCGAGGGCGCGAAGGAACCCGACATTTACACCGCCGAGCAGCTCAAAGAGATCGAAGAGGGTGGCCTTGACCCGGCTTTTGATCGCGATGGGCTGGCTGCATTGAAAGCAAAGCTCTGATGCCCAGCGCTCCACCCCGCCTTTGTAGTTGCGGAAACATAGTCCCATCAGGCCAGCGCTGCGCTTGCCAGATAAAGGTCGACCGCGCCCGCAAGGCTCGCCATGACCGCAACCGCCCAACAGCGGCAGCACGTGGCTACAACCATGATTGGCGCAAGGCTCGCGCCATCTTTCTCATCACCCATCCGGTTTGCCAGTGCGGCGCACCCGCGACCGTGGTCGATCACATCATTCCGCACCGTGGCGATGACCGCCTGTTTTGGGACCAGCACAACTGGCAGGCACTTTGCAGCCATTGTCACAACAGCACCAAGCAGCGCCTTGAGCGGCAGGTGCAGGCATGACCGACACCATGCTCACCCATGACGGTATCACCCAGCCGATCACCGAATGGGCCTTGGACTATGGCATCTATCCCGCTGTCATCACCGACCGGCTGGCGCGTGGCTGGACCGCCTCCCGCGCCATCACCGCACCCATGGTTGCGGCACCACGCCAGCGTCTGGATGCCCAGCACATGCGGGGACTTACGATAGCTCCAAGACGCGTGAGGGCAGGATCAAACGCTAGAAGGTTCGAACACGATGGCCGTGCACTCACGGTGCGTGAGTGGAGCATCGTGTGCCGCTCGTCCGTCACCACCATCAATTGCCGGTTGAAACGCGGATGGCCGATAGCGAACGCACTCACCGGCAAGGCACCGGGGGTGGTTGAGAACTTACCGCCTCTTGAGGGGACCGGCGGGGGGAGCCTCGCGCAAGATATTTCCGAAATAGAGTTTTTACAGTGACCGCACTTTCCGACCTGAAACAGCATCTTGAGATTTTGGACGATGCCGACGACGCGCAGCTTTCCCGGCTGGCCGTCAACGCGCTCGCCATCCTCGCTAATGATATCGGCGCGCAGGCGCCCGCAGAATATGAAGATTTGCCGCCCGCGTTGCAGCAAGCGTTTCTCATGAAAGCCGCTCATCTCTTCTGGAACCGCAACCCGGTGCTGGTGGATCACAGCATGGTCACGCTCGCCATGGGCTACGACGACATGATCGCGCCCTACGTTCGGCAGGTCTGCTAAATGGCCGGAAACGCGCAGATTGCACGCTTAAAGGCCCGTTTTAATGCGGTTCCGATTGCTGCCCGCGAGGCTGCGCAGGCTTCCTTGCGCAAGTCTGGCGATGAGCTGGCCGACCTGATGCGCAGCCTCGCAGAGACCAGCCGCGATACCGGCGCGCTGATCGATAGCATCGAAGTGACGCCCGGCAACATGAACACCCCGCCGTTCAGTCAGCCGGGCGGCAGCACCGTTGTGCCCGAGAATGCTGTCATGGTGACAGCAGGCAATCATGCCGTGCGTTACCCGCACCTTGTCGAGCACGGCACCGATGAAAACGATGCCAAGCCTTTCTTTTGGCCTGCCTTTCGCATGTTGCGCGACAAGATCAAGCGCCGCACCGGGCGCGATATCCGCAAGGCAATCCGCGCGATGGGGAGCAAGTGATGGCACCCGACATCGCCATACAGATCGCTATCCATGACCGGCTGATTGGTAGTCCGGCGCTTACTGCGCTGGTGCCTGCCGCAAGCATCAAGGATGGCGGCACACGGCCTGATGGCTTCCCCTGCATTCGCCTTGCCGATGCCCAGACCGTGCTTGTCGGCACGACTGCGCGCAGCCGTTCTGTGCGGGTTTTTATCGACCTGCACTGCTGGACGGAAAAGGCCGGCATGATGGACGCCCGCGCCGTTGCCGATGAGGTGCGTCGGGCGCTCACCGAACCGCTGGACGCGCCCGGCTATGACCTTTGGGGTAACTTTTGGGTTACGGGTTCCCGCGCTGTTCGCGACCCGAAAGACTTCGGGCACGTCATTGTGTCGGTTGAAGCCATGATGACGGAGACGTTGTAATGCTCACTGGTAGCTTCCGGCATTCCATCATCGTCCAGCACCCCGCCGAAACGACCGGCGCGGGTGGCAAGGTCATGACTGACTGGTCCGACATTTTCCGGTTTCGGGCAGCGTTGATCAGCAGCGAAATGACTGAGGCCAGCGCCGATAACGGCAAGCGCGAAATTCTCGCGCTGGTGTTCCGCACCCACTTCCGGCCCGGCATGACCACTGCCGACCGCCTCACCTATGGTGGCAAGCCGTTCAACATCACCAAGGTTATCGAGATCGAGCAGCGCCGTGGCCTCGAAATCCATTGCGAGGCCGTGTCGTGACCCATCTGCGTGGCGTCAAGCCGACCATCGTTCCTGACCCGTCACCGATCACTAAGACGCCCATGGCACCCAAATGGTTCGGTGCGTTCGCCAAGCTGGAATGGCGGCGCATCATGCCGCCTTTGGTCGAGCGCCGTATTCTTACCGAAGCCGACATGGGCAGCGTCGAAAACTACTGCCTCGCCATCGGGCGCATTCGGCTCATCGAGCAGGAGATTGCCGCTGCCGGTGAGGTGGATCCCAAGAAGCACCGCATGCAGTTGCAGAGCATGCAGGTTGCCCGCCAGCTTGCCGCTGAGCTTGGCCTGACACCTGTCAGCCGCTCCCGGCCCGCCGTGCGCAATGACGATGAGGGTAATGACAACCCTTTCGATATCTAGCAGCACCGCATGGATTTATGACGGTTCGCCCATCGAAGATACGTTCGGGGATGGCGAGCGTGCCGTTGCGTTTCTGCGCTCGCTCAAGCATCCCAAAAGCAAGCTGCCCGGCAAGGCGTTTCAGCTCGACCTTTGGTTGGAGCGTATCATTCGGCGCATCTATGGGCCGCGCACTGCTGATGGTTCGCGCATCGTGCAGACGGTTGTGCTGTTGCTGCCGCGTGGCAATCGCAAGACGACTATCGCCGCTGCACTGGCCCTGTTGCACACCGTTGGACCCGAGCGCGTTGCACATGGCGAGGCGATCTTTGCCGCCGCCGACCGCAAGCAGGCCAGCATCGCTTTCAAGGAAGCGTTGGGCATGGTGCAGGCTGATGCCCGCATTGCTGGTGCCGTGAAGGTCTATGACGCTCACAACAGCGCCAAGAAAATCTTCTATGCCAAGCACCGCGTCACTCTTGAGGTCATCTCTGGTGATGCTGGCACCCAGCACGGCAGGACGCCCAATTTTGTCCTGGCTGATGAACTGCACATCTGGCCGAACCGGTATCTCTGGGAAGCCCTCACGACCGGCTTGGATAAATCCGACAATCCGCTGCTGGTGATCGCCACGACTGCGGGGCGTGGGCAGGACAGTGTGGCTTGGGAAGTGATCGAGGATGCCCGCAAGATCGCGCGCGGTGACGCCGTTGACGCTTCCATACTGCCGATCCTGTTCGAGGCTGACCGGAACGCGGACTGGCGTGACCCCGCCGTCTGGCACGCGACTAATCCCGGCCTTGCACATGGCTACCCTAGCCTTGACCGTTTCCACCGGGCAGCGGCGCGCGCTGAGCGCAGCATGGGTGAGCGGCAGAGCTTCAAGCAGCTTAAGCTCAATATCTGGCTGGACGCGTCGAGCGACCCGTTCGTTGACATGGAAGTCTATGACGCAGGTGCTGGCGACGTTGAGCCGATGGACAATGCGCCGTGCTGGATCGGCGTGGACATGTCGACCACGACCGACCTGACCGCCGTTGTCGCCGCCTTCCGCGATGAGGACGGCACAGTGTCAGTGCTGCCGCACTTCTTTCTGCCAGCCGACAACCTGAGCGATCATGCCGACCGGGATGGCGTGCCTTATCCCGAGTGGGCAGAGCTGGGCTATCTCACCGCAACGCCCGGCAACGTGATCGATTACCGCGCTGTCACCGAATATATCCGCGAACTTTGCGCCCGCTTCGACGTGCAAGAAATCAACTTCGATCCTGCATATGCCCAGCCCGTCATGGCGCCGCTGATGGACGATGGCTTGCCGGTGCTGACCATGCGGCAGGGGTGGGTGACACAGTCGCCAGCCCTCAATGAGCTGGAACGCGTCATTATCGGTGGACAGTTTCGCCATGGTGGGCACCCGCTACTGCGCTGGTGTTTCGCCAATGTCGCCATCCACACTGATAGCGCGGGCAACCGCACCATGCACAAGGGCAAGAGCGTCAAGCGCATCGACGGCGCTGTTGCGACATGGATGGCAGTCGCGCGCGCCTGCGCCAACGACAACACCGCTTCGCCCTACAGCGACCCCGAATTTCTCAAGCTCTATGGAATTGCCGCATGACCACCCCAGATTTGGCCGTCTTAATCGAGGCGCGCCTGAACACTTTCGAACGCCAGATGAAGAACGCGGGGCTTATTGCTGAGCGCAATTTTGGTCGCATCGAGAAGCGCAGCAAACAGGCGTCATCTGCCATCGAACGGCACTTCTCCGGTGTTGGTCGGGGAATTGCTGCTGGCCTCGCAAGCGCTGTCTCGCTGCGCGCATCGCAGCAGCTTATCGATAGCAGCATCCGCATTGGCAACGCACTCAAGGTCGCGGGGCTGGCCGGTGAGGATTTGCAGAAGGTCTATAAAAGCCTGTTTTCGTCTGCGCAGCGCAATGCCGCACCGCTAGAATCCCTTGCGCAGCTCTACTCACGCGTTTCGCTGGCGCAAAACGAGCTTGGCGCGTCAACCGAAGACATGCTGAGCTTCACCGATAACGTCGCCACTGCTTTGCGGGTTGCTGGAACTGATGCGCAGTCGTCGAGTGGCGCGCTGCTCCAGCTCAGTCAGGCGATGGGCTCTGGAATCGTTCGGGCCGAAGAGTTCAACAGCATTCTTGAAGGGGCCCGGCCAATTGCGCAGGCGGCTGCTGCTGGGCTTGATGAGGCGGGCGGTTCTGTCTCGAAACTTCGCCAGTTGGTGGTGGACGGCAAGATTTCGTCGCAGGCGTTCTTTGACGCGTTTCAGGCCGGTTCAGTCACGCTCAGGGATAAGGTTGCCGGGGCGGAAGTCACTGTCTCAAGTTCGTTCGTCCGGTTGCAGAACGTGCTCACCGACGCCGCTGGCAAGTTCAACGAGACCTCTAGCGCCGGGCAGCGCTTCGCCAGCTTCCTCGATACGCTGGGCACTAAAATTACCGATCTGGTCAATTCACCGAGCTTCGATAGCGCCCTGAATGATCTTGGCGACGTTATCTCAAAGACCTTCGCCAACGACTTGCGCGATATCCAGAAGATTATCGAGCTGGTCGAGACCTTGGCCGGGAAGTTCGACCGCTTCGGCGCGTCTGTCAGCGATGCCGAGCTTGAGCTTGCGCAGGCAGAGCAGGCCGTCGCCAACCTTGCCCAGAACACAAAGGGCCAGTTTGGTGAGGTTGATGCCGCGTTTCAGGACTTGGTGCAGCAGCTGCTTGAGGGTAGGGGCACGGCCGAGACGGCAGCCGACGCCATCACAGAGCTTGGTCAGGCAAACCCCAATTTCAGCAGCTTGCAGAGCAAAATTGCCGAGGTCATCGGCAACTTTATCGCTCTGCGTGACGCTGCGCGCGCTGCCCATGCTGCCGCTGCAAACAGCGACGGTGTTGGTGCTGCGCCCACTTGGGGCGAGTTCTCGACGGCTTTCGTGCCGCCCACGCCAGTCAAGCCGGTGACGTTGGCTGACTATCCAATCAAGCCGGGAAGCTCATCGGGTAGCGGTGGGTCGGCAGGCTCGAAGCGTGCCGAGGTTGATGCGGCCAAGGAACTGATTGTCGAACTGGAAAATGAGCTTCGCCTGTTGGGGCTGGGCGAAACCGAAAAACGGATCGATGCCGAGCTGCGTCGGGCCGGTGCGAGCGCGACCGATGCGCAGAAGGCGAGTATCCGCGATCTGGTGACCGCTATCGAAACCGAACGCGGTGCGCTCGACCAGCTGGAAGCCGCCATGGAAAGCGCCAAGGGTATGGCGAAAGACTTCCTTGGCGGACTTCTGGGCGACCTGCGCAACGGTGTCGATGGTGCAACTGCGCTTGCCAATGCGTTCGGGCGGCTGGGCGATAGGCTGCTGGATATGGCTCTTGATGCGGCGATTGATGCATTCTTCAAGAACATCGTGGGTGGAGCAGGCGGCGGTTTCCTGAGCTTCCTTGGCTTCTCAAAGGGCGGCGTGGTCGAGGCGGCAACGGGCGGGCTTATTCGTGGCCCAGGCACCGGCACCAGCGATAGTATTCCGGCCCGGCTGAGCGATGGAGAGTTTGTCGTCAACGCGGCAGCGACGAGCCGGAACATGGACCTGTTGCGCGCCATCAATTCCGGCACCGTCGCCGCGTTCGCTAGCGGTGGACTTGTGGGTGGTGGGCCTGCCGTTCGGGCGGCAAACGACAATCGTCATGCTGCCAATGACAACGCCGCACCGGTCTTTACGATTAGCGCGCCGATCACCGTCAACGGTTCGTCAGGGACGCCCGAGCAGAACGCGGACTTGGCAAAGCAGATGAGCAAGCAGCTTGAGGCGACGATGCGCGGCGTGGTTGCCTCTGAGCTGGGACGGCAGATGAAGGTCGGAAACACGCTCAATACCCGCAGCAGATAGCGCCGCAAACGCGTAGCGGTGACTCTGGGCGGCGGGAAGGCGTGCCGGATAGGGCGTTGCTGCACCGGAAGCGGTTTTCTCGCCTATGAGTCTCTAAACGGGTTTGAGCTTTCCGCGCCGAGATGAGAGTGTCCGTGCCGGAATGTCGAAAGTCTGTCTCTATATCTTTCTTTCTTAAACTACTTAGATACATAGACAGACTTTCGACATTCCGGCACGGACAAAATGCGCGTCGAAACCATGCGATCCGGCATGGAACTACCTTGCCAAATACTTGTTAATACGTTAATGTTCATCGAATTAACAAGTATGGAAACTCAATGTCGAAGCACGTGGTTATTCCTGATGAGCGCGAAGCCAAGCTGAAGCAGATTGCCGACGCGCACAACGTCTCTGTGTCCGAAGCCGTGGGGTTGCTCATCGGCTGGGCCGTAGAGCAGGGCAAGGTAAAGGCCGGTATCCCCGGCATCGAAATCCGGCGCGATGGTGATGCGGTCGAAATCGATTTTGGGGCGTTCAAGCGCACCTTCACAGTGGAGCTGGCGAAGGCCTTTTCCACCGCGTTGCGCTATTTCGCCCGCCCGAAAGACACCGCCTTCTCCCATATCCTTGAGGCCCTGAGTGGGGCCGATGTGGTTGGCCTGTCGCGTCAGGGCACTTCGATCAAGGTAGTTGGCGACAATGGCGTTAAGCGCACACTGGCGCCGTCCGTTGCACGCGAACTGGCTTGGCTCATCGACGGTGCTGCAAAGTAAAAGCCCTCGCCGGGTAGTGACCGGCAAGGGCTTGAGATCGACGGAGTGACACCTAATTAATATGACAAACTCAGACGATTGTCCAGATAAAGAGAACAATCTAGTAGAGCCCGCCGATGAGGCACTGGCGATGGACATGCTCGAAGACCTTGATCTGTCCGATGACGATGATGGTTTAAAAGCGGGATTGATCGGGACCAGCCCGGCACTGCGCGCCGTTGTGGCTGGCTTGAAGAAGCGGAGAGCTGACAAGGCTCGCGCCAAATCTGTGACGCCCTCGGCCATCGAGGAGCGGACGCGCTATCGCATCGTCAAAGTCGCTGAAGGTCGGGGTGAACCTCGCGACTACAATTTCACCGGGATAGCTCCACGGCACCACCATGGTTACGAAACCGAGGCTGAATACAAGCGCCGCTACGGCAGGGAATATGCTCGCCTTAGGCGCGGCGTAGACATTGCTGAGCTAGAGGCCAAAGAATACCTGCGGGAAGTCACAACGCCTGAGGAAAAACGGCAGGCCAAAAATCAGCGTGAGCGCAACCGCACCGCTGGCAAATCGCAGACCACAAAAGACGCCGAGGCCGCTCACAAAAAGGAAACGAGGCGGAGGGCTAAGGTGCGTGCTGCACTGGATGAAACGGCATTAAGCAGCGGCGATGGTGACACTCTTTGACTTTCGTCTGCACCCCGTAAAATTCCCGCTATAAAGGGATTAGGTGGGGCGCTTCACCCTGCCTGGGAAAGCCGACAGGCCCGCACGTTCTCCAAATCGTGCGGGCCCCATTATTGGGTAAGTAGATGTTTACTTACTTTTGTCGTTTAAATTCAATGACTTAGCTGAATTTTGTGCTTGACCGAGATTCGGCGATTGTGCGAGTCTTCGCCCATCACTTTGGGGAGACATTATGCACGACGACACACCGGCCTTCCTGCGAACCATGACGTGGGCTGAGCTTCTTTGGCAGGTCGCGAATGATGACGCGTTGCGCCTCAAGCTAGGCGTGAAGCTCTGCCCATTCACCGGGAAGGTGGAGGAATATATGGTGGTGGATCGGCTTGGCGGCGACCTGAATATCTGGCCCGCGAAGTGGCGTTCACTTCTTGACGCAGAACGTGCCGTTAGCGCGATTTAGATGCCTTGCTCAGCACGGCGGGCGCAGTGATTTCGAATTGTCCCGATCTCTCGCCGCAGTTGTCAGCGGTCCTAAACCCGAGCTGTCGACCCATATGGTTTCACGGCACTCAAAGGGCAATATTTGTCGCACTTAACTTAACTGCAACAAATCAGCATCGAACGGTGGACTCTTTGCGACAACGAATACAGGTTGTCGCTACAAGATTCCGTCGAGGGGGCGATGACTACATTCGATATTGCGACCAAAATCGTTTCAAGCACTCAGCGTGCGTTTGTTGTTCATGCAGGGCGGGAACGCCGAAATCACGGCCACTTCATCGAAGAATCTATCGCTTTTCTCGAAATACCGAATTTTGATCTGACGCCTGAAATAGCTCGGTCTCGACCGTTGCTGCGACGTGCAATGCGCAGGCAGATGGCGCGTGAGGCGTATGGGATCAATCCTGTAGGGCAAAGGCCAACCAGCGAGCTTAATGCATATTCCGGCGACGTGTTGGAAGATGGGAGCCTGACCAGAACTGTTGCCAGCATCCATGGGCTCTATTCTCGAATGAAGCCTGGCGACATCGTAATCACGCCGGGTTTTGAGCAAGTCGGGAAATACCGACGACCAATTGTAAATTTTGGTGAGATTGCATCCGCGTTTTCTACTGCCGATGTGTTCAATGGCCCTACCGCTTCATCAGACAGAGTTCCATTCCGCAAGGTGAAGTGGCTAAACAAGATCCCTAGGCGGGAGCTACCGCCACAGTTAGAGTTGAGAATTGGCCGCCCTCCTGCGGTGCGCCAAATAGAAATAACGGAAGAAACCGAGCAGCTTCTGGACTTCACTTATTCGAACTACATCTACGAAAACGGCTCATCCAGCCTGATTGAGGCATCAAGATATACCGGTGAGAAATTTGGTCTACTAAATGATTCAAGCAGACTTATTGAAATTCTCGCTGCCGCGTATGCGTATGCCAATCAACCTGACATCCATCGAATTGACGATATAAAGGCCTTTAGACAGCAGTATTTTGCAGCGTCGGGCGTTGAGAATATCGTCGTGGACTTTTCTTCGCCGGGACATTGGCGAATAATCGGTGGAACTGTAACGCTCGGCGCGTTTGTTGCACTTGGAGTGGCTATCCTCACAAGCAATGTCCCTGTTGGTGCGCTACAGGCCGGTGTTACAGTGACAAACAGCGCGTCCGCCTCACAAGAAGAGCCTCAGAAAATCGAGGACTCGATGAACATTTTCTTGCGGTCACTCACCGTGGCGGAACTAGAAGAAATCAAAGGGGACGCTGAGAAAGCTGCTGAAGAAATCGGTTTCAAAAGTCGCGTCCAGATGGTCGATGAATGAGCCATGTAGGTAAAGAGATTTGGAGATGGGTGACTAAGCCATTTCGCTGGCTATTAGGTTTGCTCACTCAATCCAGTGTGCCTCTATGGGTGACACTGATGCTGACGGTAGGCGGAACTTACTGGCTGGCTCCGATCATAAACGCGAATATACAACGGGAAAATCTTAGACGAGATTTTCTAGTGAGTAGTCTGGATGCTCTAAGCACGGACACCATCGCACTAATTAGTCAGATTAACGCGCAAATTCGCGGTGGAAAGATAACAGACGTTGAAGGTTCCGTTCAGTCTATTCTGAATCTGCACTATAGGTTAGTTCAACTAAATATATCGCTACCTAGTAATCTCGATTCCGGTATATCCGTTCAAAAGAGTTTAGCAGAGTTGCAGAGCCTTATTGCAAATGATTCCTCCAGTATGGGCGACATATCCAAAAAACTTAGTGAGTTCTCACAAGCCTCTTTCGACCTATACAGCGAGACCGTTAAAAGCGCTGGACTCTTGTAAGGGCGATCGGCTTTGATCGTCTCCGCCATTACAAAAGTGGAAAAATCATTCTACAGTGCGGTGTCAGTGCCGTATTCGGCCGCTTCGATCAGATCGACACGCTTCTGCAACGTGCCTTGCGGCATCGCGCCATAACGCGCGGTCATGCTGAATTTGCTGTGGCCCATGAGGAAGCCAAATTCCTCATCCATGAAGCCAGCAGTGCGCATCGCATCTGAGAAGCCGTGCCGGAAGCTATAGAGGGTCAAACCACGCCCTTCTTTCAACCCCAGCTTGATCAGATAGGTGCCGAACTTCTTTTCAAACTTGTTGGCGATATGGCCTCGCGCATTGCGTTCGGCTTCTGGGAACACGCGACGTTCTCCCGCCGCCCGCTGGCGTTCGACATGCTCGATAAAACCCATTTCGATCAGCTTGGAATGCACCGGCACGACCCGGAACGATCCCTTGGTCTTGAGGCTCTTTTCCTCATCGCCTTCGTCGGTGAAGTGCATCACCCAAACGCCGTGCATCTGCCGCACGTCAGCAACCAAGAGCTGGGCAATCTCACCGGGCCGCGCACCCGAATACATCATTACGTGCGGGAGCCAATAGCGGTGATCCCTGATCTTGTGCCCGCCGACCTCATGCCATTTCGCATCGCTCTTGCAGCCGTGGAAGAGGGGAGATGCAAACAGCACCTTGCGCTCTTCGTCGGTGAAGGGCCGGACGTTGGTTTTGGTCTTGTCCACTGACAGATACATGTCGAGGAATGGATTGGCCGTGAGGTAGTCGTGCGCCACCAGCCAATTGCAGTAAGCGCTAAAGGCAGCGATGTAGCGATTGACGGTTTTGGGCGAGATCACCGGTTTGGGAGCCTTTGCCATTCCATTGGCCGCGACAATTTCCTTGATGCCCATACCCTTGAAGATACCAGTCTCAGCGGCCTTCACCGGATATTCCATGAGCAGCGCTTTCCACTCGCGCGCGGCCTTCTTGTCGAGCTGCGTGACAGGGAAGTCTGCGCCGACCAGTTCGATGAAAGTGCCAATGTCGCGCCGTGCCTGCATCAAGGCAGCGTCTTTGATCCGCTTGGGGTTTTCCTTCACATAGCGCTCAAACAAGTCCATCAGCCGCTCGCCGGGCTTAGCAACCTCTGCGGTAGCTGCTGGCCGCGTGACGACCGGATCGGCAGGCACGCCCGCATAGTTGCCCAGATCGCGCTCACCGGCACGCATAAGGACTTCGATCTGCGCGCGCATCAGGCGAAAGCAAAGTTCGCGATACCGCGCACTGCCGCGCACGGTCAGCAGTTTGTGTTTCTCTATGAACCCCTCAGCCGCCCATTCGATCAATGCAGTCTCGCCGCGCCCCAAATGTTCACGCAGGGCGCGCAGGTGATGCTCGCGACTGCCAAGGTGCCGGGTGGCGTTAGCCAGATCGGGGAGGGTGCGGGCCAGCTCATCGGTGCGCAGCTCATCTGCGTAGTGTTCCCAAGTCGCGTTTGCGAAATCGGCTTCCGTAATGTCACGGCGACGGCGAAGCTCATCGAACTTCTGATGCCACTCGGACAGCACAGACAGCTTGCGAACGTTTGCCGTGCGCCGGTCTTTTGTCTCAAGCGAACGAGAAAGTTCAACCGTCCCCATCAGGTGTTTTAGCTCAAGCGGAACCTTGAGCCGAACGTAATAAACGGAGCCACGAATCTTGAGGTTGGAGCCAGTCGGCATGCGGTCAATCTCCTTCCCCTTCTTTATAGCGAGAGCCGATCCGCCGACGCATATTTGGCCGGGCGGTGGATCACCAAAGTGTGCCAGTGACAAGCTCTAAGACCCCCGGAAACCAAGGAGTTATTGCGATATCAATGACTTAGGGAGGATTGGCTGGGGAACCTGGATTCGAACCAAGATTGACGGAGTCAGAGTCCGCTGTTGGTGCCCGGAAATCCTCATGTTATGCGGGCTGTGTGCCAACTGTGTGCCAGTTGGACTTTGCTGGCAGAGAAGCGCGCGGCAGCTTTCGACCCCGTATTGGACACTCTGACGACCCCAATTAACACTCCCAACCGGACGTTCGCATGGTAGGGGCAGCCGTAGACTAGGCGGAAAATGACGCTTCGTAGGCCAGTTGCATTTTTGCCAACGCGGAGACCGAAGGGGCGGGTGAATCTAAGTGGATATGCCGCAGCTCATTCATGAATTCAGCCCATAGTTGCGGGCCGCCATGTTCGAGAACCTGCGCGCGTGCTGACAGCTCGATAGAGGGGAGTGCGTGTCGCATCCCCCAGCTTCCCATGAAGGCCATCAGGGGAACCAGCTCGATAGCTCTTTCGGTCAGGCTGTAAACAATTCTCTGTTTGTGACCAGGATCGGCGGAGCGTGTAAGCAGCCCATTTGCGGTCAAACGCTTCAAGCGGTCGGACAGAATGTTGGAGGCTATGCCTTCCATGCTTTCAGTGAGCAATGATCGGAAGCTCCGGCGGCGCCCACCAAACATGGTGTCACGCAGGACGATCAGGCTCCACCGATCACCGAAGGTTTCAAGCGTCAGATTTATTGGGCATCCGGAGCGTCTTGCTCTCATAGGCTTGTCCAAAACTGGTTGCAAAATAGGTGTGGTTATTGCGTTGCGCCGACTGCTACCACAGTCACATCAACGATTGAACGCGGCGAATTGGGCCCCCCATCTATGCGAGGGGGAGGCGAGGCTTTCTCGGATGAACCAATTGCTCGATGGTTGAATGAGCTAGAATTCAAGTTACGGAGATGGATCATGCGCAAGCTGATCGCCTGGAATGTGATGACCCTTGATGGGTATTTCGATGGTGATGCTCCATGGCAGCTCGATTTCCACGAGACGGTCTGGGGGGAGGAGCTTGAACGCTTTTCCCTCGATCAGGGCGACGACATGGACATCCTGCTGTTTGGCCGCCGAACCTACGAAGGCATGGCGGCGCATTGGTCCGGCCAGACGGGCGAGATCGCTGATTTCATGAACGCGGTGGACAAACGCGTCGCCTCACGGACGCTGGCCAAACTCGATTGGAAGAATAGCCGCTTGATTGAAGGGGATGTGATCGAGGCAGTTCGGGCGTTCAAACAGCAGGAAGGCAGGAACATCTATGTCTTCGGCAGCGCCGATCTGCTCGAAACCCTGCTTGCGAACGACCTCGTCGACGAATACCGGATCTGTCTTGCGCCCGTGCTGCGCGGTTCGGGCAGGTTCCTGTTCAAACCCGGCAGCAAGAATAGGACGATGAAACTACTTCAGGCCCGGCCATTAAAGACCGGCGGCGTCATCTTGCGCTACGGGCTTGACCGATGAGCAGAACCGATAGCGTCACCTACACCATCGAGGCCACGCCCGAAACTATCTATGCGGCACTGGTCGATCCCGATGCCATGGCGATTTGGCGGCCACCTGCGGGTATGACCGGAAAGGTTCTCGATTTCGATCCCACCCCCGGCGGTCGCCTGCGCATGGCGTTGGACTATGACGATCCGGCCCAGCACGGGAAATCTGGTGACAACAGGGACATTTTCGAAAGCCGCTTCGTCAAACTGATTCCGAACGAAAGTGTGGTCGAGGAGGTGGCGTTCGACTCCAGGAATCCCGCCTTCGCCGGCATCATGACGGTGACGACCTCTCTTTCATTAGGAACGGGCGGAACGGAAGTCACCATCGCATGCACCAACGTGCCGTCAGGCATCGGCGAGGCAGATCACCTGGCGGGTCTCGCATCCACACTGGAAAACCTGGCCCGATATTGCACATAGGCGTGCAACTGGCGTTGGGCTGCAAGATCAATTGCATCCTGTGCAAAGAAGGGAGTCAGCTTGCGTGTTCGCTTCAAAATATTCTTGTAATTTAACTGAATGATGCGAGTTTTTTCGAGCCATATCGCTCTCGGCTTAGGCATACGCTGAAGGCTGTCTTTACAATGGCGGTCAAAGACTGAAAATGCTGCGCTCGGCGGCAGCAAGGGCGGCTTGCTCGTCTTGCACCGGAAACAGGTGCGAATAGGTGTCGAGCGTCACGGCGATATTGGAATGGCCCATGCGTTCCTGCACAGCCTTCGGCGTCAACTCCAGGCCGCCGTCGGCGCGGCGGTTGATACACCATGACGCAAACCAGTGGCGTAAGGCATGCAGGCCGGAATACTTCGCCACGGTGATCGGATGCCCCCCTTCGTCGCGGCCGGTGACGGTGGTCACGCCCGCCGATATCATTGTGGGGATTAGCCCCCGGTTGACCAAGTTGCTGTGCCCCTCGACCTTGCCGGCGCCGGTGGGGAATACCAAATCCATCTCGCCCTTTGGGCAGGCCAGTTTCCATTCCTTCAGGACGTTCACCGTCATCGGCGTCAGAGGCACCTTACGCTGGCCGGCGTCTGTCTTAGGCATGCCAATGGCGTGGTAGCGATCGGCGCGCTGTCGGACATGCAGCATGGCTCCACTGAAGTCCACGTCTGCCCAGCGCAGGCCGCGCAACTCGGACGCGCGCAAGCCGGTGAACACAGCAGTGATGATCAGTGGGCGCCATCGGCCAGTGGCTGCACCGATCAGCGCCTTTACCTCCGCGGTGGTCGGAATGTCGATTCCGACCTCAAGGCGCCTTTGCTGGCGCTTCTCCAACTTCGTGCGGCTCGACTTTGCTCGTGACATTTCGTGGACGGGGTTCCGTATCGCGTGACCGCGCAACTGAGCATCGGCAAGGATCGATCCCAGCGAGACGGTTACCCGCTTGATCATCGCCGCGCTGCGGCCGTTCTCGCGCAGGGTATCCTGAAATGCCCTGATGCTGGGCACCGTGAGCTTGTTGAGCTTCGTGTTCCCGATAAACGGCACGATGTGAAGATCACGATGCTGGCGGCGCTGGTCGAGCGTGGTGCGTTCCAATCCATCGGCGGCGCCACTCTTGAGCCAGAGCGCACCTGCCGCGGAAACCGTGATGGTCTCGCTATCAGGGACGTGAACACCGTCGCGAACCTCGCCCATAGCCTTGAGCAGGAACGCGTCGGCGTCTTTCTTTTTGGCGAATGATTGTCGCTGGCGGTTACCCTGACCGTCGACATAGTCGGCCTGCCACGCCTCCTTGACCTCACTTTTGGCGGTAGTCCACTTGCGTTTTCGGACGCTCATTGATCAAACTCACCCCAGTTTTCTGCACCGTAGCACCTAGCTCGAATCCGCAGCAATTGGGTGTTTCCTGATAGATTAACTGGCCTGCTCGAGGAAGAAGGCTTGCAGGGCCTCGCGACTTACCACCCAGCGCCGCCCAACCTGCCGAGCGGGTAACTCGCCAGCCTCAAGCATATGATAGGTCGCGCGTGTCGTTTGCCCGATCACCTTGGCAATTCCCTCGGCGCCCCAGACGAGGTCCAGGGGCTCGTGATTGTCTTGGCCCTTCATGCTACCCTCCGCACGCTGATGCGCTTGGCCGCGACGAGGTTCACGGACTGCAAGCTGATCGGGGAAATGTTCAGGTCGGTTTCGAGTTCGGCGTCATGACCGATCTCGAAGTCTGGATCGCCGTCGAGGGCATCGAGCAAGTCGATAAGTTCTTCGATCATAGCGGCGGCGCGCTGGCGGAGGTCGGAGTGCTTCATTTGTTCCACCCAGCCTGCAGTTCAGCGTCCGAGGGCCGCTCGTCGCGGGATTTCCCAGAGATATGCCAAAGCAATGGAACGCTGTCGAAGGGCTCGGCGCCATGCAGGAGCAGGTCAACGAGCAGACATTCGTCGCTGGAGCCTTCGCTTTGGTAGCCCGCTTCCATAACAAGGTAGTGGCGACGGGAGAGAGCAAGGGCGTGAACCAATGCCATGTCCCCGGTCTGGTCCATGTCCGCAAGGATCGCCGATTTGTCGTAGGTCAGTAGCGCCTGTTCAGCGGCCAGTTTGCGGTCAACTGCTGCGCCCGTCACCGCCTCACCGGCTTCGTCGTCGGGTGTTGTTCGGAAGGCGTGGGTTTCGGCGCGAATGGCCTCTACCAGTTCCATGATCGCGTCATGAAGGCCTGGCACGGTTGGATGAAAGATTGTCATCATTCTTCGCCACCGAGAACGATCTGGATGCTGCGAATTTGAGCCACGGTGACTGCGGCGATGCCCGCAATGCCCTCGGCATGCGCATTGATATTGCCGTTCGTGGCCGTCGCGATATCTGCCGCTGAGCGGCCGATTGCTTCGAGGGCTCTGATCGTGTTCCACAAGTCGCTTTCTACCTGGGTAATGTCGGCGGGGGAGGGTGTGCGCTTCGCCATTACGCCACCGCCTGTATTGGCATTGAGCCGGCCGTGTTGATCGCCGTGCGGACTGGCACCAACATTTCGATTGCAGCGCTGAGGGTTTCTCGCATCTGAAGCAGTGCCAGCTCGTGGCCCACATCATCTGCCTCAAGCGCCATGAGAACGACGTGCAGGATGCTATAGGCAATGTCGAACTGGTCGATCGCTTCAACCGGGGTATCGCGCTTTGTGTTGCTCATCACGCACCAGCCTTGCAAAGTTCGGCGGCCGACTTCATGCGTAGCAATCTACCGTCGCTCCACATCCCAGAAGGCACGTATCCATCGATCCGAGCGAAGGCCATGTCGCGAACATCTTCGTCGTCAGCACCAAGCCCCAAGCGTGCGGCCAGGTTCTTGGCCATGGCCGACAGCTCGGCGCTGACGGCTTCTTCGCGCGCTTCGGCCCACTCGAAGACAGCTGTATCGCCTGACTTCTGCGCGCAGCATGAGAGGTTGTAGAATTGCATCACAGCAATGGTTGTCGTCATGACCTGATAGAGGTCGTAAACGTTCATGGCGGCATATTTATCCGGCGAGAAATCCGGTGTAGTGCTAGGGATATCCATTGATTGAACCTCCAAGTGATTTCATGGGAGGCTCGGGGAGTGTTGCAAGCGCTGCCCGAGCCGTTTTTTATGCGGTCAGTAACGGGCTGTTTCGATGCGCAAAGGGCGCGGCCGGGACGCCGTAGCTCGCCCGCTTCGCTGCGCGGTGGCTCAACCGCAGCGGGTGATCTGCCGGCGTATCGTGCTCGTCTACATACCAATTGATGTAGTCTCGGGGGTCCAGCAGGCAGCCGAACACTGCCACGCCTCCCTTAGTCATAAGGTCAGTGCGGACCTGAACCGGGCGGCCATAGTATTCCGTCATGGCTGCACGCAGTTCAGCCACCGCGACAATCATGCGCTCGCGGGGATCGGCCCCTATGCTGCACACTTCATCGCCGCGAACAGCGTTCACATAGGGCGCGGCAAGCGCAGCGCTAACGACGGCGGTACCGGCTCCAGCAATCAATGCGCGGCGGGTGAGGGTGGGTGACGGCATATCGGCCTCCAACGTGTTTCGTTGAAAGCAGATTATCCGTTTGCGGAATGAAGAAAAGCGTTAACTATCCGTGTTTGGATAATTATCTAATATTGACGCCCACATACGGATATGGCACGCGCGCTTCATGCGTAGCGCGCTACATCCTGATTTGTGACATTCCAACCCTTCCAACCACAGTCGGGTCGTTATCAGGGTAGAGTGGTTCATGGCTCGGATTTGTCGAGAACGGCTCAAACCTGGGCGGGTTCGTGCGGTATCGCTTGTAGGTGGCGTTGCCCTCGCCGTCGTCAATGACATAGCACGCATGGGATATGAGCTGCTTGTCGGCTCGGTTTACAAAGATGGTGCTCTCGGGCGGCGAAATGCGGTCCATCGAGTCGCCGACCACCTGAAGCGCAAACCAATCACCGCCTGGCAAATCGGCAACTGTAATGGTTCCTATCGCTTCTTGGCTCAGATCGTCCCGTGTCATCGCGCCGGCCGAAACCCATGTTAACACGGGCACAACAATGGCCTCTGGCGCGGTGGCGCCGCCAAGGAAATGCTCCCGATACAGCGCATCGATCGCGTCACGGTTCTGACCACGCGGCTCCGATTGGCGCTGGCTCCATCGGTTGATCGACGATTGAGCAACGCGCAGCTTTGCCGACAGCGCAAGCTGGTTGAAGTTCGGTTCGGCGAGCAGTCGATCCAGTTTGTCAAAAATGTTCATGCGCCCATTATATCCGCAACCGGATAATTTAGTAGTTCCGTTTGCGGATAACGTTAATTGACAATGACTATCCGTTCGCGGATAGTATGCAAATGAACCCACTGCTTCATATCCGCAAAGCTGTCTTCAAGGTCAAGCAGACCGAGTTCGCTGCCATAGCGCGCGTAGGTCAGGCTTCAGTCTCTCGTTGGGAAAACGGCGAATGCTCGCCCAGTCTCGACGATATGAGGCTCATCCGAGAGGAGGCCTTTAAACGAGAAATCGAGTGGGATGATCGGTATTTCTTCGCGATGCCGGAAGTGGCGAGCGAATGAACCCTCACACGCATGCACGTGAGGGCCCGGCGTCTCTCCGCGGCTAACTCCCCAATAATCTCGGTCGGGCAGGCTGGTGTGACGCTCGCCACCGACACCAATCCAAGGAACTGGAAATGAAGCACGACTTGATCGTGGATAGCGAAGCCATGTCCGAAGTCGAGGGCAATGACGTTACGCATTTGGTTGGCACGTCAATGGTTATCGATCTCCAGCAAGAGCCGCAGCGCGCTGCCTTCAATGCTTACCGCGTGGCTTTTCATGCCAACGCAGCCGACCCCAATCTTAAACATGCGGCGGCGCTGGTGGGTGCCTGGAACAAATTCGCCGCGGTCATGGGGATCGGCCAAGTATGAGCCGATATCGCAAGATAGATCCACGCATCTGGAACGACGCCAAATTCAACGCCCTCAGCGATGAGGGCAAGCTGGTGTTCTTCATGCTCCTCACCCACCCCACGATGACGGCGTTGGGGGCTATGCGCGCCACCATGCCCGGCCTTGCTGCTGAGCTCGGTTGGAACGCCGAAGCCTTTCGGAAAGCCTTCGGCGAAGTATGTGAGCAGGGTATGGCCGAGCATGACACAACGGCCTGTTTCGTGTGGTTGCCGAACTTCCTCGGCTACAACAAGCCAGAGTCCCCGAACGTGGTTCGGGCATGGCGTAACGCAGTGGATTTGCTGCCCGAGTGCACGCTGAAAACCCTTGTTTTGCAAGGGGCTCTGGCGACTGCAAAAGGCATGTCGAAAGGCTTCCTGAAAGCCTTTGATGAAGCCTTGCCGGAAGTAAGACGCCTTCCTATCGCTAATCAGGAACCGGAGCAGGAGCAGGAACCGGAGCCTAAGAAAGTACTCAGCCATGAGAGGCAGGATCTATCAGTAAACACAGTAGGGGGAACACGCTGATGCGAGCCCTTTACGATCACCAGACCGAAGCGGTTCGTATGCTGCGCCAGTCATTGGCGTCCGGTCACAAGCGCCCGATGCTGCAGGCGCCCACCGGCTTCGGAAAGACGCTGACGGCCGCTGCAATCGTCCAGATGGCCTTGGATAAGGGCAAGCGGGTTTGCTTCACCGTCCCGGCTATCTCGCTGATCGACCAGACCTACGAGGAATTTCGTGCTGAGGGCATCAACGACATCGGCGTCATACAAGCCGATCATCCTTGGACAGACTGGATGGCGCGGGTTCAGGTGGCCAGCGTTCAAACCCTGTCGCGCAGGGCTTTGCCAGATACGGATCTGGTCCTGGTCGACGAAGCGCACCAGGCATTCAAGATTATCTTCCGCTGGATGGCCGACAAAACGAAACTCCCATTTGTCGGGCTGTCGGCGACGCCTTGGACGAAGGGGCTGGGCAAGCACTACGATGACCTAATCATTGCAGCCACCACCAGCGATCTGATCGAGCGTAGGTTCCTCGCGCCGTTCCGGGCATTCGCGCCATCGCATCCTGATCTGAGCGGTGTGCGCACCGTTGCAGGCGACTTCGACGAAGGCCAACTGGCTGAAGCGATGGACAAGCCGCAGCTCACCGCGGATATCGTCAGCACCTGGCTCAAGTCCGGCGAGAACCGGCCAACGCTGTGCTTCGCCGTCAACCGCGCCCATGCCCGAAAGCTCGAGGATGAGTTTCGCGCGGCTGGCGTGTCGACCGCCTACATCGACGCGAACACTGAGCGGGACGACCGAACCAAGATCGGCGAAGCATTCGCGGCTGGCTTGGCAAAGGTCGTGGTCAATGTTGGGGTTCTGACCACCGGCATTGACTGGGACGTCCGGTGCATTGTCCTGGCGCGGCCGACCAAAAGCGAAATTCTCTACACCCAGATCATCGGGCGAGGATTGCGGACGGCCGAGGGTAAGTCCGATTGCATCATTCTCGACCATTCCGACACGACCCAAACGCTGGGCTACGTGACGGACATCAAGCACGAGAAATTGGACGCGGGCCGGATGGCAACTGCTGCCAAGGCTGATCGAAAGCCGCAGCCGATCAAGGTGCCGAAAGAATGCACCTCGTGCCACTTCCTCAAGCCCGCGGGCGTTCACACGTGCCCCGAGTGCGGCTTCGCGCCCGAGCGCCGTGAAGATATCGCCACGGCGGACGGTGAACTGTTCCAGGTCAAGGGCGGGAAGGGGAAGGACGACCTGCAGACCAAGCAGCGCTTTTGGTCGGGCCTACTCTGGTACTGCGATCAGCGCGGCTACTCCGAGGGATGGGCTAGCCACAAGTTCAAGGAACGCTTTGGGGTCTGGCCGCGGGGGCTGCAAGGACAGGCGGCGCAGCCAGATATCCACTGCCGAAACTACGTGAGGTCTTCGCAAATCAGATACGCGAAGGCCAAGGACAAGGCCCAGAAGTCGGGAGGCGCACCAAATGCAGCGTAAGATTGGAGACCGTGCGCAGGGGCGTTGGAAAGAGATTTTGCCATCGCTGGGCGTCGCCGGTGCGATGCTCACCGGAAAGCACGGCGCCTGTCCAGTTTGCGGCGGCAAAGACCGCTTTCGGTTCGACGACAAGGGCGGCAAGGGAACGTGGTTTTGCGCTCAGCAACACGGCACGGAATCCGACAACGCCAGTGGTAGCGCCGGCAATGGCTTCCGTCTGATCATGGACATGAAGGGTAGCGATTTTGCCGACGCGGCACGTCTCGTCGAAAGTGTCATTGGGGTCGACAGCGCGCCAATCGACAGCACGCCGCAAATCGATCCTCGCCATGATCAGGCCGAAACCTATGCAGCCGTTCGCGCGGTTTGGAAGTCGGGCAAAAAGATCGTAGCGGGTGACTTAGCGGATCGATACCTCTCGAAACGACTGGGGTCCTATGCGCCAAGCCGAGCTCTGCGCTTTCACCCGGCACTGAACCGCAATGGCGAGCCTTGTGCCGCCCTCATCTCAGCCTTTGTGGACATCCACGGGGACTTGGCGGGCCTGCAGCGGACCTATCTCACCCAATATGGGGACAAGGTGCCCGGAAGCGCGCCGCGGCTCACGATGGGGCTTCTGCCGGCGGGTGGCGCGGTTCGTCTAGCGAGGCACGAAAAAGCCTTGGGCATCGCCGAGGGCGTCGAAACTGCACTGGCCGCCACGGCCCTGTTTGGCATCCCATGTTGGTCGGCGTTAAACGCAGGGCGGCTAGAGACTTGGGAACCGCCGGAGGGCGTCACCGAAATTGTGATTTTTGGCGACAACGATCTGAACAACGTGGGGCAGGCGGCTGCGTTCGCGCTGGGCAAGCGGCTCAACCAGAAGTTCATCGCCCAGGTGATGATCGCGCCCGAACCAAACACCGACTGGAACGACACGCTGCAGGCAAAGCTAAGGGGCCAAGCATGACCGAAATCACATTCCGCGATCCCGGCGAAGTCCCGGCCCTCGACTGGCTGGACAAGACGCTGATCGACATCGATAGCACCTATCAGCGCGGCCTTGATGAGGGCAGGGTGCAGAAGATAGTCGATTGGTTCGCATGGGACAGCTTCGGCGCCATTGTCGTTGCGCCGGCCGCCGATGGGCGCTTCCACGCAATTGACGGTCAGCACCGGCTTGAGGCGGCGAAGCGCCATCCGAAAGTCTCGGTCGTGCCGGCCATCATCATCACCGCGACGGGCACGGCCGCAGAGGCTGAAACCTTCGTCAATGTGAACGGTGCTCGCAAAAATGTTTCGCCGCTCGAAATGTACTGGGCGCAACTGGCGTCTGGTGATCCCGAGGCGGAAACCGTCAAGCAGGTCTGCGAGCGGGCAGGCCTGAAGCTGATGCGCTATCCCGGCAGCAACGGGAAATACTCGGGCAGCGAGACCGTCGCCATTGCGGCGTTACGGTCACTGATCGACAAGCGCGGTGCCATGCGGGCCCGGCAAGTTCTCGAAGTTGTTGCCAAAGCTGATCTGCGCCCGGTAACCGCCCTCCAGATCAAGGCGGCCGAACTGCTGATGCTCGACCCCGAGTTCTGCAACGACGTCGAGCCCGAGGCTATCACCGACGCCATTCGAGGCAATGCGCTGGGGCTCGATACCGAGGCAGGCGCATTTGCTGCCACGCACCGCTTGCCGAAGGTGAAGGCGTTTGCCAGTGTGTGGTTCAAGAAGTGCAGGAAGAAGCGGAAGGTCGTTTGAGCGGCCGGGAACCTTTCGAGATGCGGTCCCGTTATTCGGGCCCGTCACCTAGAAGGTATCCTGCGATGAAAGAGCGATCGGACGACAATCCAAGCACACCAGAGCAGGTGACAGAGCGCATTTGGGAGCTTGCTGAAAAGATCGATATTTGCATGTTCACAACATGGGACGGTGACCAACAGCGCAGCCGGCCACTTTCAGCACGTGTCAGCCGCCAAGAGCACGCAATCTACTTTTTGGTAGATGAGGAAGGCCATAAGAACGAGCAGGTCGATAAGTTTCCGACTGTCTCGCTGGCCTGGGCCGACAACAGCGGTCACAAGTATGTGGTCATTGCTGGAAAAGCTGCTGTTAGCAATGATCGCGGCAAGATATCTGACCTCTGGTCCAATTGGGACAAGGCTTGGTGGGAAGATGCAAATGACCCAAGTATCCGCTTGCTGACCGTTACGCCCGAAGATGGTGAGCTATGGGACAGCCCAAATGCAGTTGTCGCCGGCGCAAAGATGCTGATGGCGGTGGTCACCGGCGGCGCGCCTGAAATGGGCGACAACGCGAAGGTAGATTTGTAGGGGAGCGACGCTCTACTGCTTGATTTCTTCTCGATAATCTTGCAACGTAAATCGTCACACCAGCCTGCCCGACCTCTCCCACACGAGAGGTCGTTCTATGTCTAAGCCACTTACAAAACGCGTCGATCTTGGCTTTGCCGAAGTCGACAATCCTCACGCCAGCTACGCCCAAACTCTGCACGATGAGCAGTCTGGCGTTGAGCGGCCGGGAAAGATCATTGTTCCCGTCAATCTTCGGACGCAACTCGGCGGATTCGCCAAGTTCGCTGGTACTGAGCTGCAGAACGAGACGGTTCGACGGTTCAAGACTATTTTTGAAGGCGCCCAGATCGGCGGTGCTCGCGCCTGTGATCCATCCGTCGAGCCGGTGGACGGCGGCGGAGTTCGGCAAGATGGAAGCCAGATATTCGGTGCAGACGCGCGCCAGGCGTATTCGGCGGTCAGCACGTTGCTCGGCAAAGATGACACGAAGCGCCTTGAGATGGTGGCCATCGGTGAAAAAGGGCCGACGCAGTATGCGGCATGGCGCACTGGCAATGCAAAGCCCAACGCCAGACTAGTCGCCAAGCACAAACACGAACTGCGGATTATCGTGCTGCGCCTGGCCCACCATTGGAAAATGGCCGCCACTGTTGATGGTCGTCGGGAGTCGGCCGCGTGGTCCGACGGAACCACAGCCCGAACGCCCTCGGCGCTTGACCAAGTGGCGTAAATAATCTAGATTCTGGTTATTCGGCGCAGTTGCGCCAACGTTAAGGCTCGCTTCGGCGGGCCTTTTTAGTTTCCGCGATCCATAGGATTTGGCAACGCGTCGACCATGGCCGTCAACTGTGTCTCTGAAAATGCTCGCTCACCCTCAGGCGAATGAACTATCAGCGTGGCACCTGCCATCCCCTGCTCACGTAGGTGCGCCAAAGCGTCCGTTATAGTTGGGAACCGTTGGGACAGCCCGTTTATCGAGAGTGATGCTGGCACGTTTATAAAGTCCGAGATTATTTCGGCAGCGTTGAAGAACTTTTGGTCTGGCATATCGTGACCTCCTGTTTGTGCCACAACGATGTGCCGACCATATCGATGCATTGCCAGCCGATTAGGATCGTGGGTTGCCTATTCCGCTGCCATCGCTTGAGTGATCAGTGAAAAGCCGACGTCCGGAAACACGAGATCATCCAGCTTTGGTGTGAACACAACTGCGAAAAGCAGCAAGGCGACAGCCCATTTGAGCATATGGGCCCGGCGTCGCTTGTATGAGATCGTCTGCATATGTCGCTCCTCTCATAGGAGCAAACGTGAATGACACGAGAGAGTTTCACCCAAAAGCTTCACGGATTATCGCTCGTTTTCGAAACGAGGCATTAATGCCCCAGTGGTCTACGATGGCGAGATGGCCTCGTGGCGGAGCGTTACGCGGTGGTTTGCAACCCCACACACCCTTGGTTCAAGTCCAAAGCGAGGCCTCCAGTTTCTTACACTTGGACACGATCAAAAAAGCTCACCCCGGCAAACTTTCCGTCTCTCCACACGGTTGTGCAAGGCTGGATCTTATTGCTGTAAAGCAGGATAAACTTGGCAGGTAGTTCTGCTGTTTCACACATCTCGATCATAACGCCCGAACGCGAAATGTTCATGATCAAGACATCATGTCTGACGACACCACCCTCGGCGACGACAGTGGCTTTTACCGATATTCTTTCGCGCTTGTCGCTGCGGCGTTCGATGTAGGATTTCATTCGTATTGAGATAGGTCGACGCGCCTAATCATGCGTGACCTTAATTGGTACAATTTTTGGTACGTTGCATGGCCCTGTGGAAAGAGGCGCGACGCCCGCTACAGGCCGCGGTGCTTGCCCGGTGCCGACCCGACTACATCCTATGATGGCGTTGAGATGTATTGCCCGGTTGATACAATTCAGCAGTGCAGGTTGCTCAAAGTTAGGGTCAAAATGACCCTCCGCTGACGCCCCCAGCAACCTGCACCCCAAGCCAGCAGCTTTGACGTAACAGGGACTACGATCCACTCGAGTGATTAGCGCGGGCAATCTCTTGTGGCCAAGCTAACCGGATGGAGTGCTATTTCGTTCTTGCGGAAATCTTGCCGATTGGCACTACTGTGCTCGCAGGGCTAGTGACTCCCTCAACAGGGCATCGGCTTCTCGTTCGCGGAGGCATCGATCGAGGGAGATGAACCAAAACTCCTTCTCGCGGCCCCAAGGGCACCCCGCTTGCTCCCAAAGGAAATAGGCCGTCTCACGAGCTTTTCGGTCGAACTCGTAGTCAATAAAATTGCCATGCTCCTAAATCATATCCGGTCTCTAGATACGCCCTGTCTGGTAGGACAGGGCGCAGTTGTTACATCGCCGGAGCGGCAAACTGCCCTTCGTCACAAAGGGCGACAGTGAGGCTTTCGACATCGATCATGCCACCGTCAGCTGTCCATCCAGGGGTAGCTGAAGGAGTTGGAGTTGTGGCTGCACCAGCTGCAGGAGCCGGCGTGGTTGCCGCAGCAGCGTCGGACTCGGCTTTACGGAGTGCGTCACACTTTGCTTGGACGGCTTCGACCTGATCTGTGGGAACTGCTTTACCACCGATCATGTGGCTATCTTGAGCGTATACGAGACCCGGCACCGCCAATGCGGAAACAATGGCAGCTGCGGACAGAAATGATCTGACTTTCATTGCATATCTCCATGTGAAATCCCCTGTTTTAGGGGATGCCTGATAACGGAACCTCATTCGAAAAAGTTGCGTCACTAGGAATAAATGTGATCGTGCAGCGGGTTTGCCGTAACCAATGATCCCCTCGCTCGCAAACAAAGCGAAACGGGAATTCTGGTTTCGGGAGAGTTGCCGGTTGCTATGCGACTGGCCTAGCGCGCGGCTAGCGGCGGTCACAACTGCCTTTCCGCGAAGTCGTCGACCGGCCGGCGGCGCACCTCCATTCAAGGCTAGGACGCCCGGAACCCAGAGCGGGAGACGGTGACGCCCTGAGCTGCCCTTGGCCGATCATAGCCTTGGGCGGCCTAATTCAGTTGTGGCAACCTTGGAACCTATCATCCAAACCTTGGAGGTAGGTTCCAAGGTATGGCCATGATGGCCATGCAATCCATTTTCGCAGCGTAGAGCAGTCAGGTAGCTCGCGTGGCTCATAACCACGAGGTCGCGGGATCGAAGCCCGCCTAGCCTGTCGTTTCCTTAAGGATCGTGCTCGAAGAGTCAGACTTGTTTGGCCCCTTGAAGTCGTTTTTGTCGCTCCTATGTCATTCCCGTCGACGTAATCGACACTGAAACCCTAGCGCTTCGGCGCGCTGTGATTTGGTGGAAATTGCAAATGGAAACACAGGAACTTTTACCCCCATCCCTGGTCTACGTGACCGAGACTTGGAAGCCAGACATAGCCCGGTTCCGCCGCGAGGTGGAGGACGCTCAGTCCTCGGGCAGCGGCGATGCCCTCACCTTGGCTGAAATGGAATGTAGTTTAGACTTGATCGATGCTGATCTGTCTGCGCTGCGTTCCTCCAATAGGACGGATCAGCGGACGCTGGCGTCAATCAAGGAAGTTGCGGAACTCAAGCGTGGTCTCGAAAGACTGATCGAGGAAATGCGCCCCTTGTGTCGCGACTAAGCACCGGGCCGACCGCCAGACGTGGTCGGCCATTCCCGGTCCCGTAGCCAATGATCGCTCGCTCGAAACTTCCTGAGTCGAGAGGCTGAAAAGCCGTTTGAGCACCACCTCAAGGTGTTGATTACACAGCGGAAAATTCGGCTGAGTCAGCTTTTCGCCCCCCCCCTTTCAGCCCCTCCCTAACCGGTGGGGCTTTTGCATTGGAGAGACAGTATGCTCTTGATCTTCGGGTTGGTTTGCTGCCTCGCCGCCCAGCCCCATCAGGGCGTGATGCCCGAAGTGCCCAGTATGCAGAACCCGGCAGAGGAGCGCGGCAACCGCCATGCGCGCCGCCGAGACGCCAAGCGCAGCCGCTCCTAACCCCATTCCCCAGCCCTTGGCATAACAGCCAGGGGAGAGACTAACTTTCCTCATTTGTTGGGGTATTGGCCTTGGGCTTGTAGAACTCGATAGCGCCCCAACCTGCGAAACCTCCAAGCAGCCCCAAGATCATCGTGGAAATCGGGTTCCACTGGGGTTGCGAATAGACCGTGTAGAACAGCAGCGCAGATATCAGTGTTAGTGCAACCGCAATTGTAAACCGCATGGACTTTTGCTCCCGAACGATGATGCGGGAAAGTTAGAACAAACATATCGCCAAGTGCCAAGCCTTCACCGGCTGGAAGAAATGGATTTGCGTGATGGCCAAGCTTACCACCCTCAAGCCCAGGTTGAGCAAGCTGGCGCCGCGCCTCTCTACAGCGAGAGCGATACGCGACACACGCTACAGTCCAGATGCCCAGGTGCGCAGCTGGTACAAGTCGGCAAGGTGGCAGGCGCTCCGCTTAGAGGTGTTGGCCCGCGATCTCTACACATGCCAGCAGACAGGCGTGCTGCTGATCGGCAAGCACCCGGCGCCCAACAGCCCGGTCGTGGACCACGTGGTGCCACATAAGGGTAGCGAGCAGCTGTTCTGGGATGTGTCCAACCTTCAGGCAGTGAGCAAGGCCTACCACGACAGCGACAAGCGCAAGATGGAGATGCAGCACCAAGCCTAGGCGCCGCAACCGGTGACAGGCCTGGTCATCCATCGTACAACGAGAACGAGACGATCCTTCGTGCCTGAGACAAGCGCTAGATACCCGCAAGGGTTAGGCGGCGCCTACAGGACCAAGGGTGAAGCAGAGCAAGAGCATTGGCGCATAGTCTGCATTGATACGCCGGTGTCCGTGGGTTCGAATCTCACCGAAGGGTCGTCTCGCCCACCTCATCATCAGCCCCACCGGGGGGGTATCTGAAAGTCTGGAATGGCCTCGCCTCCCGGACCCACGACGCCCCCACGCAGAGATTTTTTCCTCCCTGAGAATTTGGGAGTGCGAACCAAGGCTGAATTCAACCCATGACCGACGAAAAGCAGCCCGTCGACTGGGCCGGAATTGAGCGCGACTATACCTCTACAACCCGCAGTATCCGGGAGATTGCGGGCTGGTTTCAGATTTCGGACACGGCCATTCGCAAGCGTGCCAAAGCCGAGGGCTGGGTTCGCACCAAAGGTTCGCAAGGTTCGCACTTGCCGCCCCCTGCGAACCTGCCGGTCATCGAAGGCCCGAAGGAGCCGCCCAAGCTCGATGAAGTCATTGGCCGTGGCCGCAATCTGATTGATCGGCTCATGGATGAGCTGGACGCCGAAACGCTCCACCGGGGCGAAATGGAAGTCATCATCCAGGAGAGTGAAACCGACCCTGCTCGACTGCAGGCGTTGCGCCAGGCGGTCTCGCTGCCGGTGAGGGCCAAGACGCTCCAGACGCTGGCGCTGGCGCTCAAGACGATGAGCGAGACGGCGGCGCCGGAAGGCAAGAAGGCGCAGCGCAAGAGTGCGGCCGAGGCATCGACTGCACCGGGCGGCAAGTTCGCGCCGCGACCCGGCCCGCCGCATCTATCGGTTGTGAGCAATAAGTGACGCCCGAGTGGTCGACCGCGTGCCCAGATTGGGAGAGGCGAATTGTTGCGCAGCGCTCGCTGATCCCGTTCAAGCCGTTGTTCCAGAGCGAGGCCGACTATGCCCTTAGCGTCTTCAAGGCGCTCAAAGTTGTCGACCTTCCCGGCCAGCCGACATTCGGTGAGGTCAGCGACCAATGGGTGTTCGATTTCGTGTCTGCCATCTTCGGCGCCTATGACGCTGAGACCGGCATTCAGCTGATCCGCGAGTTCTTTTTGCTCATCAGCAAGAAGAACACCAAGTCCACAATCGCCGCAGCGATCATGCTCACGGCGTTGATCATCAATTGGCGACACAACGAAGAACTACTGATATTGGCGCCAACCATTGAGGTGGCTCAGAACAGCTACAAGCCTGCTGCTGCGATGGTTAGGGCCGATCCCGAACTGGACGCAAGTGCGGGTGAGGGCGGCTTCCTCATGGTCCAAGACCATATTCGAACCATCAAGCACCTCCGCACCGATGCCGTGCTCAAGGTGGTAGCCGCCGATACTGACACGGTGTCCGGCAAAAAGGCCGGTCGTATCCTGATTGATGAGCTTTGGGTGTTCGGCAAGCGGCCCAATGCCGATGCCATGTTGCGTGAGGCGACGGGCGGGCTGGTGTCGCGGCCGGAAGGGTTCGTGATCTACCTTTCGACGCAGAGCGACGAGCCGCCGGCGGGCGTGTTCAAGGCGCGGCTGGATTATGCGCGCCAGATCCGCGACGGTCAGGTGTCGAACAAGAAATTCCTGCCGGTGCTCTATGAGTTCCCGGACAAGATGATCGAGAGCAAGGCCTATGAGGACCCTGCCAACTTCTATGTGACCAACCCCAACCTCGGGCGCTCGGTCAGCCAGGAGTGGCTAGAGGACGAAATGATTAAGGAGTTGTCGGGCGACAAGACAACGCTCGCAACCTTCCTGGCTAAACATCTAAATGTCGAGATCGGCATGAACCTGCGGTCCAACCGCTGGGCGGGCGCTGATCACTGGACAGACGCCGAAGATGCTGAGCTTGCCAGCCTGTCTCACTACGAGGCCCTTGATCGACTGATTGAGCGCAGTGAAGTGGTGGTGGTGGGTATCGACGGCGGCGGCTTGGACGATTTGTTCGGCCTCAACATTCTCGGCCGTGAGCCGGGCGAAATCGAGGTTCGGGTCGAGATCGACGGCGTGCCCGTTACTCGAAAGATGAAGCGCTGGCTCTCGTGGTCCCATGCATGGTGCCACAAGGGTGTGCTGACACGTCGAGCGAAGATCGCGACGACCCTGCAGCGCATCCAGGTGGCGGGAGAACTGACCATCTTGGATGATCCACTCGGCGACGTCGCCACGATCATCGAGCACATCAGCCGCATCCAGAACATGGGCTTGTTGGGCGGCGTGGCGGTTGACGCCTCCGGTCTCGGCGAAATGGAAGATGCCCTTGATGAAATCGGGGTGACGCAGGAGGCCGGCCTGCTCGTCGCGGCGCCGCAAGGTGGCTGGATGATGAGCAGCATCAAGGGCGCCGAGCGTCGGCTAGCCTCCGGTCTGCTGAAACACTCCGGCGGCCCGCTGATGAACTGGTGTGTGCCAAATCTGAAGATCGAGCCAACCGCAACTGGCATTCGAGCCACTAAGCAAACGGCCGGCGACGCGAAGATCGACCCGGCAATGGCGATGTTCAATGCGGTGACCCTGATGAGCCGGAACCCCGTCGTGAAGCGGGCAGCCGAATACCAAATGATTATCGTCTAACCCAGACGGGACACCACCATGACCATGAACCGAGCCTACAGCCTCCTTGAGATCAAGGAGGTGGATGACGACGCACGCCGAATTACGGGCATCGCTACCACGCCCAAGACTGATCGGGCAGGGGACATCGTGATGTCTGAAGGCGCCGTATTCACTTTGCCGATCCCGCTCCTCTACCAGCACGACAGTAGGCAGCCAATCGGCTTCGTGACCCAAGCCAAGGTTACAAAGAAGGGCATCGAGATCGTCGCCGAGATCGCCAAGGACGTTCACGAGGACATCGAGAAAGCCTGGAAATACATCAAGGCTGGCTTGGTTCGCGGGCTGTCGATCGGCTTCAAGGGTATCGAAGTCGAACCCATCCCAAATTCTTGGGGCGTGATTTTCGAGAAGTGGGAATGGCTGGAACTGTCAGCCGTGACCATTCCGGCCAATGCCGACGCTTCCATTCAGACCATCAAACAATATGACGCCGAGGCGCTGCAAGCAGCGACGGGCGCAATCGTCATTCCAGCCAACGAAGCCCCTGCCGCGATTGGCAAGTCTGGGCGTGTTGTCAAGTTGGATGCACCAGCCCGCGACCGGGTGAAACCCTTCGTTATTCGCTCGATCAAAAGGACCTGAGCATGAGCAAGATTGCAGAACAGATGACGGCATTTGAGCAGAAGCGCGCTTCTCTCATCGCCGCCAACGAAACCATCATGACCAAGGCAGCCGAAGAAGGCACCACCTTGGACGCCAGCCAGAAGCAGACCTTCGACGGCAACGACGCTGACATCGTCGAAATCGATGATCACCTCAAGCGCCTGCGCACCATGGAAAAGAGCCAGGCCTCGACGGCACGCCCTGTGGACGGCCAGACCGCCAAGGGCGCTTCGGAAGCGCGTGGTACTCTCGCCGCGCCGATCGTCATCAAGGGCGAAAAAGACGAGGCCTTTGAAGGCCAGAGCTTCACCCGGATGGTGATCGCCAAAACGCTGGCTCGTCTTGATGACGTTTCGGCTATCGGCATCGCGGCAAAGCGCTGGGGTGCGCATAATCCGCAGCTCGTAGAATCGATCAAGGCGGCTGTGGCTGGCGGCGGCACTGGCGCAGGCGAGTGGGGCGCCGAACTGGTTCACACCGAGCGCTATACCGCCGACTTCATCGACTATCTCTATGCGCAGACCGTGTTCGATCGCCTGCCGCTGCGCGAGGTTCCTGCAAACATCAATATTGCTGGCCAGGACGGCGCTGCGACTGGCTACTGGGTGGGTGAATCGAAATCCATTCCGATCACCACTGCCGACTTCTTTGATGTGAACCTGAAGCCGCTCAAAGTGGGCGCATTGGCGGTTGTCTCGAAAGAGCTGCTGCGGGATTCCTCGCCGTCGGCTGAAAAGCTGGTGCGCGATGCCCTTGTGAATGCCTCCGCCCAGCGTGTCGACCAGACGTTCCTGAGCACTTCGGCTGGTGTGGCCGGTGTTTCTCCAGCTGGTATCCTGAACGGCCTCACCGCCGGGGCGAGCGCTGGCCCAGACGTTGCAGGCGTCATTGCCGACGTCAAAGCGCTCTATGCTCCGTTCATCGCCGCGCACAACGCAGATGGCCTTCAGTTCATCACCACGACCTCGCTGTCCAAGTCCCTTGGGCTGATCCAGAACGTGATGGGCAACTGGGCATTCCCAGGGCTCGGCGCAAAGGGCGGCAACCTACTTGGCGACACGCTCGTCGCTGGCGGCAATGTCGGGACTGGCGACCTGATCCTGCTGAAGCCTTCGGACATCTACAAGATCGGCGATCGTGGTGTTGAAGTCTCGCTCTCGACCGAGGCTGCGATCCAAATGGACGATGCTCCCAATGGCGCATCGGACACCCCCACGTCCCACACCGGCGTCGTTTCGATGTTCCAGACGGAATCGGTGGCCATCAAGGTCGTGCGCCCGCTGAACTTCGCCAAGCGCCGCGCCTCGGCCGTGGCTTACATCGGCGACGCCGATTACGGCGCCATTACCGAATAACGTTCCCCAACAAAATCTCGATGGGCGGCGATGCTGCCCATCGTTTCTGACTAGGAGAACGTCATGCGTGAACTGACTGCAACCCGCTCGTTTACTTATGCGAACCGTCGCCTCCAGGCTGGCGACTATTTTACCGCACGCTCGGTTGGCGATGCCCGCGCTCTGGTCGCTATAGGCAAGGCGCGCGCGGCAACGGCAGACGCCGAGGTAGAAGTGGCGCCAGTGGCCATTCCTGACGACTGGCGCGCATTGGCATGGCCAGCGCTGAAGTCACTTGCCGCCTCCGTGAGTACCGAGACTATCCGGACCAAGGATGACGCCATCGCCGCTGTCGAGCTTGAGATCGAACGCCGGAAGGCGACCGCCTAATGCAGATCCTTGGCCTCAACATCACCCGCACAAAGGCGGCCGGCAATCTCGCGCGCCCCGATGATCGCGGCGGTTGGTGGCCAATCATCAAAGAGAGCTATATCGGGGCTTGGCAACGGGATGTGGAAGTGAAGCACGAGAGCGTGCTGTCCTTCCATGCTGCGTTTGCCTGTCAGACCCTGATCGCGTCTGACATCGCCAAGCTCCGCGTTAAGCTGGTCGAGGTGGATGCCAACGGCATCTGGACCGAAACCAAGAACCCAGCGTATTCGCCGGTTCTTCGCAAGCCGAACCGCTTCCAGACCCGCATTCAGTTCTTTGAAAATTGGGTGCTGTCCAAGTTGCAGCGCGGCAATGCCTATATCCTCAAGGAGCGCGACGGGCGCGGCGTTGTTGTCCGTCTCTATGTGCTCGACCCAACTCGGGTCGAGCCGCTCGTCGCCGAAGATGGCGCTGTTTATTATGAGCTGTTGGATGACCGGCTCGTCGGTCTGTCCGAGCGGGTGATCGTGCCTGCGCGCGAGATCATCCACGACCGCTTCAACTGCTTCTTCCATCCATTGGTCGGTCTGTCGCCGATCTTTGCGAACGGCCTCAGCGCCATGCAGGGGCTGTCGATCCAGAACAATTCCGCCAGTTTCTTTGCCAACGGCTCGCAGCCGGGGGGCATTCTGACCGCGCCCGGAGCCATTGACCAAGCGACCGCCGACCGCCTCAAGGCCCACTGGGACAGCAACTACACCGGCAAGAACCGTGGCAAGGTCGCCGTTTTGGGCGATGGCCTCAAGTTCGAGGCCATGGCTGCCAAGGCCACCGAATCCCAGATGATCGAACAGCTTAAGTGGAGCGCTGAGGTTGTGTGCTCGACCTATCACGTGCCTGGCTACATGGCTGGGGTAGGACAGGCTCCGGCCTATAACAATATCGAGGCGCTGAACGCTCAGTATTACACTCAGTGCCTTCAGATCCTGATGGAAAGCATCGAGCTCTGCCTCGATGAGGGGCTGGGCACTGGCGAAACCCTCGGCACCGAGTTTGATCTCGACCAACTGCTTAAAATGGACAGCGCCACCATGATGGAGGTGCTCGATAAGTCCAGTGGCAAGATGACCCCGAACGAGCAGCGCAAGAAGATCGGTCTGAAGCCAGTGGCGGGCGGAAATAGCCCCATGCTTCAGCAGCAGAATTTCTCGCTGGAAGCCTTGGCGAAGCGTGACGCTCTGGCCGATCCCTTTGAAAAAGTGCCATCATCGGGAACGTCACCGGCAGTGCCTCCAGCAAACGACAACGCCGATGCCGAGGCGAGCAAGGCGATCATTGAAATGATGAAGGGGCTTGCCTGATGTTCGATGGGGTCGCCTTCGGCAAGGAAATGGTTGGCATCGTCAAAGGCTATGTCGAGCGCGCCGTGAAGCCGCTGCTCGATCGTCTCGATGCGCTTGAAAAGCGTGAGCCGGTCAAGGGGCTGGACGGCTCTGATGGTAAGGATGGCGTTGACGGCAAAGACGCTGATCCTGCTGTCACGGCCCAACTTGTCAATGAAGAAGTCGCTAAGGCCGTCGGCGCACTCCCGGTGGCGCAGGACGGCAAGAGCGTCACCATCGAAGACGTCCGCCCGCTGATCGAGGAACTCGTCTCTGCGGCCATTTCTGTCGCTGTGAAGTCACTACCTGCGCCCAAAGACGGGGCAGACGGCGCGTCGGTGACGCTCGAGGACATCGCGCCGCTTATCGATGGTGCGGTCGCCAAGGCTGTGGCTGCCATTCCCGTGCCTGAAAACGGTAAGGATGGCGCCGACGGGCTGGACGGCAAAGACGGTGTTGATGGTCGCAACGGCCTCGATGCTGTCGAGCCAATCATCAAGGATGGCGTTCTGCTGTTCACGATGTCCAATGGCTCGGTCAAGGAGATCGGCCGGGTGATTGGTGCTGACGGTTCCGACGGTGCTGATGGCAGAGACGGCACCGATGGCCTCGGCTTCGAGGATATGGTCGCTGAATACGACGGCGAGCGCGGAATCGTGCTGCGCTTCTCACGCGGCGAGCAGGTCAAAGAGTTCGCCTTCTCGATGCCGGTGGTTATCGACCGCGGCGTTTGGACCGAGGGCAGGGACGGCGGCTATGCAAAGGGCGATGCCGTCACCTGGGCGGGGTCGGTCTGGATTTCGCAGAAGGATAGCAACGGCGACAAGCCTGATGGCGGCGACGGCTGGCGGTTGTCGGTCAAGCGCGGCCGTGATGGCAAGGACGGTGTGGTGCGCGATCTGACGCCCAAGCCGGTCAAGGTGGGCTGATATGGCGCTAGTCACACTGGAACAGGTGAACGGTTCCCTCAATCTGGATCTGCAGGGTTCCGCCCCGGGTTTTACCGACGACGAGCGGAGCGCTTCTATCAGCCTCAAGATTAAGCAGGCCGAGGACATCGTTCTCGACTTCGTTCAGCCCAAACCCGATCCGGCATGGACGCCCGATAACGTGCCGGGCCGGGTATCGGCAGCCATTATCATCGCTGTGAACTGCCTCTTGGACGATACCGATGAGCGGCTGGCGATGTTGAGCGGCCTTTCCGGCACAAGCCCTGTCGATCCGAAAAACCCGATTGCGGCGCTCCTCTGGCGCCTGCGTGATCCAAGCCTTGCATAGGAGCCCAACCATGACCGAACGCACCGTTCCCCGCCTGAAGTTCAAGAAGGACTTCGATTTCAAGCCGTCCAGCCAGTCGACCGTTGCCTATAAGGCCGGCTGGGAGGGTCCTGTTACTCAGGCCTGCGCCGATGCTGCCGTAAAGGCAGGCGCTGCTGAACTTGTGACCGCGCAGAAAAAGGCCGACACAAATGCCGCGTGAGAGCCCGACGGGAGGCTTTAATGCGGCTTACCGAAGCGCCGGTGGCCCCGACTTGGTGATCTTCGTGGGCAAGACGTTCGGAATTCTGGCCCGCACAGCTGTTCGGACGGTCGTGGTGGTGATCGTGCTTCGTCTGCTCGGAGTGCTATAGGATATGGCCGAGAACTTCCGCCGGGCAGGGGCTTTGCGCGAGCGCCTGCACTGCCAGCAGAGATCTGCCGGTGACGACGGCTGGGGCAATCCTCTGCCGGGGCACGGCGACTTCGAAACCGTTTTCCCGGTTTCGGCTGGAATGCGTCCTCGGACTGGTGGGGAGGAGGTAACTGCAGCCCGATTGAGCGGTCAGCAGCCTTATATCGTCACTGTGCGGAATACTTCGCAGACGCGCCAGATCACGACTGGCTGGCAATTGGTCGATGCTCGAAACGCCGATCGCGTGTTCGCTATCACCTCGCCACCGGCAGACCCTGATGGGAAGAACCAGTGGCTCGAATTCATCGCGGTTGAAGGCAAGGTGTCGTAGTGGCGAAAGTGATCGGGCTCGACCGCCTCAAGCGCAAGCTGGCCGCACTACCCAAGTTGGCCGAAGAAGAAATCTCCAAGGCGATGATCCAGAGCGCCGAGGAGATCGTCGCGATGGCGAAGTCTCTGGCACCGCAGGACAGTGGTGATCTGATTAATTCGATCGGATGGACATGGGGTGGCGCGCCAAAGGGCGCCATGGTTCTCGGCAAGGTGAAATCGAGCGGTCGCGGCGCGGGCTATCTTCAGATCACAGTCTATGCCGGCGGCGGGGACGCGTTCTATGCACGCTTTGTGGAATTTGGCACTTCGCCCCGAGTGAACGGCGGCCAGTTCGCCGGATCAAGCCATCCAGGCACTTCCGCGCAGCCGTTCTTTTATCCCTCGTATCGAGCCACCCGAAAGCGGGCAAAGGGCCGCGTGACGCGCGCCATCACCAAATCTGCAAAGCGCGCAGCGGCCGGGGGCTGAAAATGGACGCCAGCTATGAACTGATCCTCGCGGCCATCAACCGGCTGCGGGCGACACCGGCTGTCACGAGCTTGGTGGGCACGCGAATTTACGACCGGGTGCCGGAGAAGACAGACGGCACGCCGAACGTGGCGTTCCCCTACATTTCCATGGGGCCGAGCACATCGATCCCCGATGACTTCGATTGCATGGACGGCGAGGAAATCACCATCCAGTTCGACGTCTGGTCGAGCGGCGCGGGCGAGGCCTTCGGTTCGGTCGAGTGCCGCAAGATAACCGGCGCGATGAAGCGCGCCCTGCACGATGTCGACCTGACATTGCCGGTCAATGCACTGGTTGTTTTCCGGCACGAGATCACGCGTGTCCTCCGCGACCCCAATCCCGCCATTACTCACGGCGTGATCCAGTTCTCAGCCGTAGTCGAAACACCCTGAGTTTAACCCGACCGCCTTGGGCGGTCTTTTTTATGGAGGCCCACATGGCCAAGCCGGAAACAACCAAAGGCGGGCTGCTGCGCGTCATGCTGGGCAAGCGCCCGAGTAACCCTTCCGATCCTATCGTCTATGGCGCTCCGTGCGGCCTCAGCTCTAAGACGCTGACGCTGAGCAAGGCGCTTGAGGAAATAATGATCCCGGACTGCGATGACCCATTGGCCGTCGACTGGGTAGGCCGGGATGCTACATCTCTGAGTATGGCTATCGGCGGTGAAGGCGTCGTCGCGGAGGCCAGCATCGATACCTGGCTTGACGCGCAAGAGAGCCCCGACGCCACGCCGGTTCGTGTCGAATTGGAGTTCACACTCCGAACGATCATCTGGCTCGGCTTCATGCACGTTGAAAGTGCCGAACTCGGCGCTCCAAGCAACACCGGTCGCGTCACGGGCAATTTTTCGCTTCAGTCTGATGGCGAAATGGTTCGCAGTTCAGTCATTAAGACGCCCTGATGTCGAGGTCAGGCAAGACCCCGCCACTAGACTGGGCGGATGGAACATACGAGTTCGCCCTCCGCTGGGGTGAACTCACGGAACTGCAGGACCTTTGCAATGCTGGTCCATTTGTCATCCTCGCGCGTCTCGCCACAAACCAAGGGCGCCTAGAGGATGTGGCGGGCACGATCCGCCTCGGACTAATCGGCGCTGGCGTTGAGCCGACCAAAGCACAGACCCTGGTCAAGACCTACGTTCAGGGGCGCCCGCAGGACCTCATGCTAAACGCCTCATTTGCGCGCGGCATTCTTGAGGTCGCGATCATGGGCGCACCTGAAGAACAGCCGGGATCGCCGCCGGGGGAGCATCCAGCGGCGCAGGGGACGGTGAACGACTAGACGACCTGCCAAATGGCAAGTTCCGCATGTCGCGCATCTATGCCGCTGGCGCCGCCATGGGTTGGACCGCAGAGCAGGTCGACCGAACCTCGATGTGGAAGTTCTGGGCGTCTTGGAACGGCTACGTGAAGGCCAACACGCCGAAAGAACCCGGCAAACTCTCCGATAGCGAGAAAGACGCCATCTGGGCGCGAATGCAGGAGCTTGAGTTGCCTTCCGGTCCACTCAGCACGCAGACCTATCTCTGGGACGGCTGGTTCGTACCACAGGGCTTGGTGACGATCCCGTAGGAGGCGATCATAGCAACCGATATTGAGCGGCTGATCGTCTCTCTCGAGGCGAGCACGACGAAGTATGAGCGCGCTCTGGCCAAGGCCAATGGCGAGACCGACAAGCGCGTTCGCGCCATGCAGGGCAAGTTCAACAGCCTGAGCGCTTCTGCGAAGGGCATGGAAAGCCGTATGGTCGGCTCTTTCGGAACGGTGGGGCGCGCATTCGGCGTTCTGGGCATTGCGCTCACTACCACTTCCATCATTGCAATGACCTCAGCGTGGACCGACCTTAATAGCCGCGTCAGCAACGCTGCTGGCGGAATAGAGCGCGGCAACGCGGTGATGGGTCGCCTGTCAGAGATGGCGCGCCGTACCTATTCCAGCCTGACCCAGACGGCAGAGGGATACCTGCAAAACCAGCAAGCTCTGTCGGCGCTCGGCTACAGCACGCAGCAGCAGTTGGACCTCGTAGAGACGCTAAACAACGCCTTGGTCGTCGGCGCTGTGCGTGGGCAACGTGCACAGTCCGTTCAGGATGCTTGGTCCAAGGCCATGGCCTCGGGCTCGCTGCGTGGCGAGAACCTGAACACGGTAATCCAGTCTGGCGGCAGGCTTTCCAAGGCCCTAGCTGATAGCATGGGTGTGTCGGTCAATGAACTTCGTAAGCTAGGTGAGCAGGGCAAGATCACCACCGACGTGATGTTCGGCGTCACCAGCCAGATGGAAATTCTACGGGATGAGGCGGGCAGAATGCCCGCTACAGCCACTGACGGTTTTGGACTTCTAAAGGACGCTGTGACCGCCTTTGTCGGCAAGGCAGATAAGGCAGTCGGATCAAGCCAGGCACTTGCCGAAGCGCTGATATCGATCTCTGACGCCATCAAGAACGCTCCTGACGAGGCCTGGTTCGAAAAGGTATTCAAGGGGCTCGGTGACGAGCTGGCACGCACCATCAAGGATGGGGCGCGCGAACTCGAATACATCGCCAAGATCATCGACTACATTTCGAACAAGAAGACTGACACCACATTGGGGGATTTGGTCCCAGCATTAAAGAGCGTCAATGCTGCTGCAATCGAGACTGATGGCTCGCTAGACGCGGCCGCTCAAAGGCTCAGGGAATTTGCAGAGGGCTCCAAGGGGGTCTTTTCTCCTGAGGTCGAGGCCGCATTCCAGGACCTGATCGCACAACTGCTGGACAGCCATGGCAACGCAATACTCGCACGCGAAGCAATCCAGGCCATGGGTGATGCAGACCCAAAATTCGATATTGTAGTAGGAGAAGTGCAAGGCCTTGTAAGCTGGTTTCTACAGCTCCGCGACGCGGCGAAAGAAGCGGCGTCTGCAGCATCTCTGGCCGCAGTCGCAGGTCGGAGTTCGGCCACTAACATTGCCGATCAGCGCGCGGAGCAACTTGCGAACAGGAAACGCGTGGATCTTTCGGATGACGGGCGTCCTGTTGTCCCGATTAAGCCGACCGGCAGCGGCAGCGGCAGCTCAAGCAGGTCGCCCACGCAACGATTCCAAGACGATCTCGATGGCTACGCCCGCAAGATCGAAATGCTGAAGCAGGAAACAGCGCTGACGGCGGCTTTGAACCCGCTGCTCAACGACTACGGGTTCGCTAAGGCACAGCTTACAGCCCAGCAGGAACTGGAAAACGCCGCCACCAAGGCAGGCATAGAGCTTGGCCCGCAACAGCGAGAGAAAATCGCTGAGCTGGCCGCCGGGTATGCGACCGCAACTGCGGAAGCAGCGCGGCTGGCGGAAACGCAAGGTCTACTCAAGAAGTCGGCTGATGAACTGGCACAGGCTGGCAGGCAGATGCTGGATACAATCATTGACGGGTTCCTCGAAGGAAAAGACGCCGGCGAGATCTTCAACTCGATGCTGAAGGATCTGGGAAAGAACCTTCTCAACATCGGGTTGAACTTGATCGGTGGCGGCATGCAGACTGGCGGCTTCAATTTCATGAAGCTGTTCGGTTTTTCCAAGGGCGGCATCGCCGCGAATGGCCGCCCGCAGCCGCTGCGGCAGTTCGCCAAGGGCGGCGTGTCCCGCACTGCGGCAATCTTTGGTGAGGCAGGGCCAGAGGCAGCAGTGCCGTTGCCGGATGGTCGGCGCATCCCAGTTGATCTGCGTATGCCCGCCATCCCGCAAGCGCGCGGTGGAGAGCAGAAGATGGCCGTTCATATCGTGCTCGACAACGAACTCCTCACCGCTGTTGTGCGGGATGAGGCTGGCCGCGTTGTTGCGACGGCAGCCCCAACGATTGTTGGAGCTTCGGTGAACCAGGCAAACAAATCCGCCCCCAGTGCTCTGGCCAAGTACCAGCAGCAGCGTGGTGGTGGGGATTACAGGACGTGACAATGCCGGACATTATCCACTGGCCGGCTGGTCTCCTGACTCCGCAATCGTCGCCCTTTGATCCTCGGCCGTTCTCGCGCTCCGGCGGGCGTTCTCTTGGTGGAATCAGCCGATCAGCGCGCAGCGATCGCGGATTTTGGCAGGGCTCTCTGAAGAACATTGTGTTCCGCAGGGCCACGCAGTTCGATCAAGCAAGGACGTGGAATGCGATCCGAACCGCTCTGGCTGGAACAAGCGGGCTGGTTGCTGTGCCGGTCTGCGCATCGCGGGTGTGGGCTGCCGATGGATTTAAGGACTTCGCTCCAAGGCTGACGCTCCACGACGACGGAACGCCGTTCGAAGATGGTACGCACTACTCGCAAGGCAACATCGATATCGAGATGGCGAGCTTCGCGCCGCTGGGCTCCACGGTGATCCATCTGCGGCTTAATCATGCGCCAACAGCATCGGGTATTCGCTTCAGCTACCAGCACGCAATGTATGAAACCGGGCGGATACTGGGGCAGTCGGCGGGGGATGTGTTCCAGGTGGAAATCTCGACAGCCATTCGCGCGCCGATCCCCGCAAGCGCACAGCTTGAGGCCGACCGACCGACCATTCTTTGCCACCTAGCGAGCGATACGGAGATGGATATCGAGTTCCCCGGTGCTGGTATGCCGCGCCCCTCCGTCGCCTTCATCGAAGCCGTCGACTACTGGAATGATCTGGCATTGGGGCTTGTGGCATGACCATCAAGTCCATCCGCGTGCTGGTGCGCTTCGACTTCCCGACCAAGACCATGAGGATTTGGGACGGCTCTGGCCCGTATATGGATGCTGATGGTGAGATATGGTCCGGCGCCACGCTCAATGACGGGCTGGACCAGATCGAGAGCGCGTTGAACGCGGAGGCATCGACGCTCACACTGTCTCTGTCGGGCATCGCGCCTGAGATTGCCGACCTCGCTTACTTCGACCTGCAGGCGGGCAATGTCATCGACAGCCCGGTGCAAATCTTGATCCAGCCGTGTGATCAGTGGGACCAGCCCGTTGGCCCCGCAGAGGTGCGCTTTACCGGCGCGATCGACAACATGCCGATGGACGACACCGTGTCTGGCGATCAGATCGTCTCGACTGTCATGCTGGAAGTCCGCAATCGCTTCGACCTCCGCACGCTGACCAGCGGCGCGGTGTTGTCCGATGTCGATCAGCGGGCGCGCTCAGCCGTGCTAAACCCCGGCGCGCCATCGGACCGCTTTGCCGAACGCATCCCTGGCCTGGCCGACAAGACCATCGTCTGGCCCCGATACTCCTGAGGCAATGATGAACCGCGAAACTCTGAACTGGGCCGTTTTCGTCGCGGTCCTCGCGCCCCTGTTTTTGCGCATGCCGGCCGATCCGATATGGATGACGGCCTTGCACGTCGTGGTTTGCATGATGCTGGTTTCCGTTGCCGACCGCATCGAGCGTCGCGGGTAACCCATGAACTGGACAAGACACGACACCCGCGCCCTGATCGAGGCGGCGGAAGAACGCCCCATCATGTCGATGTGGTCGGTTCGGGCGATCCGCAGCCACCATGGCGAAGACGGGTTGATTGAACGTCTTTCCCGGCTGGAAGATTTCATTCTGACGCGCCGACCATATGTTTGGGGGCAGTCGGACTGCTCCATGTCGATTGCCGATTGGGTGGCACTCAACGGCCATCCTGATCCGGGCGCTGAATGGCGCGGCACCTATGACGATGAGAATAGCTGCGCAGCCCTTCTAGAGCGCCGTGGTGGCCTTGCGAACCATATCGCTGCCTGTGCTGCCAATGCTGGTCTCCAGCCGATCCACGAGCCCGAGCTTGGCTGTATCGCAGTCATTGGCTCGCAGCACGACCAGAAGCGGCAATGGTCCGCCATTTGGAACGGCTTCCGTTGGCTGGTGAAGTGGGGTGGCGGCGACGGCTGGGTGCCCTTTGCGGCCAAGCCAATCGCGATGTGGCGAGTCTAGCGCATCTAGGAAACCGACATGCCACAACTTCTTGCGACGGCCTTGGTGCCGTGGATTTCCAACGCGCTGATCGGTCTCGGACTGTCGGGGCTGGCGTTCGGCGCTACAGTGGGGGCGATCGCGCTCGGCGCGTCTTACCTGCTGCTGGCTGGTGGCGCGTACCTGCTGTCGGCCGCCTTCGCTCCAAGCACGTCCGCGCCAAAGCCCGAGGATGGAAAATACAACCTCAAGCAGTCGGTGCCGTCACTGGCCTACGTTCTGGGCAGGAACAAGAAGGCGGGCGACTACGCCTTTCTAGAGGAGAAAAAAGGAACTGCTCACCACGTTATCGTCTGGGCGGCGCACCACATTCGTGGCTTCAACACTCACTATCTGCACGATGAGAAGGTGACGCTAACCGGGACCTCTGTGACCACCCCCAAGCACTTTGTGCTGAACGAAAATAGCAAGGTCCGCATTGATACGCGCCTCGGCAACAATGCCAGCACAGCCTATGCGGCACTCGTTTCAGCCTTTCCTTCGATCTGGACCGCGAACCACAGAGGGGATGGCCTGGCGTCTGTTTATCTGCGCGTTGCAAGCGTCAAGGCTGAAGACCTTCAGAAGGTGTTTCCCAATCACATGCCGCTGCATTCCGCGATTGGCGAGGGGCATGACCGGCTGATTGACCCGCGCACCGGCGCAGCAGGCTATAGCGAAAACCTCGCGGTGTTTCGATACTGGCATATGACGCACCCGGTTGGCGCGAAGCTCAAGCGCAGCGACATGCATGATCCCGACTGGGCTCGCGCAGCCGCAGTCGCCGATCAGATCGTGCTCAATCGCGAAGACAAGCCCGAACCCCGCTATCATGGGGGGTTCTGGTTCCGGGCGAATAACGATCCGGTGCAGGTTGGCCGACTGATGGACCAGGCGGCCGAACTGGTGGTCTACGAGCGGGCCGATGGCAAAGTCGGCGTGCATGCTGGCGAATATGTCGAGCCCGATATCCGCCTGACTGCGAACGATCTCATCTCGGTAGGCTTCGATCCGAACAAGCGGCGCGCTTCAAACGTGCTCGCTATGCGTGGGCGTTACACCGATCCTGAGAAGGGCTTTAACACCGCCGATGCAGCAATCTACGGTGTGCCATATCCCACCGATGATGAGCGTACCAAGACCGTCGAAAATCAGGCCGTGCAGCGGCACAACCACATCTCCCGCATGCAGAAGCTCGCCTACATCCGAGCCAATGCGCCAAGGGTTAGAATCCTTGCCCACTATGAACCAGCCCGAAATGTCCCGTATCGCCGGTTTGTGCGTATCCACTGTCCACCTCGGCTGACGGAGACCGTCATCGAGATCATTGGTCGGCCGACGCTTTCCTTGCGTAATCTGACTTACGAGTTCGAAGGTATCGTCGTGCCTGCGAACCTCTACGCGTTCAATGCGGCGACCGAAGAAGGCGCACCTGGTGCCAACGTGCTGCCGGTGGAACGTGAAGACGTTCCGGCGCCAGATGGGTTTGATGTCACCATTCGCCAAGAGGATGTCGGCGGCGGATCAACGGCGGCCTTTGCCGAGGCGTCGTTCGCCTTTCAGGATGAAACCTTCCAGTACGAACTGGAGTGGCAGAAGGTATCGGGCGGTGAGGTGCAAACACGTCTCGGCGTTGGTGGGGAACTCACCGTCCGAAGCATGTATCTGGCCGATGGCGTGGCCTATCGGTTTAGCGCACGCACATGGTCAAGCGGCACCGCCTCGGAAAGAACCCCAGACATCATTCGGACCGCTACCGCTGATCCCGTGCCGCCCGGTGTCGTAACCGGCGTATCTGCGATTGGCGCAGCGGGGCAGGTGACGTTCCACTGGACCGCGCCGAATAGCGCCAATTATGTCGGCGCCCGCCTATACCTGAATTCTACCAACAGTATGACCGGCGCAACTCTGGTGGCGGTCGAGTACGGCCCGCCCAATGTGGTGGACGACCGCACTGTGTCTGCAGGCGCCGGCACTCTCTACGGCTTTGTCGTCGCTATCAATGGCTCGGGTACTGCCGCAGCTCCCGTGCCGACAGGCGCGATCACCGTCACATAGCGAAGCCGCACCCTAAAAATCAACACTCAACGGCTGCCCATCGGGCGGCCTTTTTCTTTTATGGAAGGGTTCTGTCGTGCCCCAAACGATCGATCAGGTATGGCGAGATTACGATGTGGCTGGCGTCCCTGCCTCCGGCAATCATAATCCAAAAAAGTCCGAAATTCGCACGCTGCTGAAAGGGATTCAGGGCGGCACTGATTCCGTTGCGGTTGCCGTGACCGCCGAGAGCGACCGCGCCCGTGCGGCCGAAACGGCGATCGGCATCCGCATTAACGATGTCGAAGCTTTGGCGGCGACGGGTGTCAGGTCACCCAAGGCCTCAGTCCGGTTGCTGGTCACCGTCAATGTCAATATCGCCAATGCACTAGAAGCTGGCGATACGGTCGACGGCATCGTCCTGGTGGTCGGAGACCGGGTGGCACTGACCGGACAGACTGTGGCGTCGCAAAACGGTGTCCATATCGTGCAGGCGGCAGGGTCGGCTATCCGCGCTACTGATATGGATACGGGGGACGAGCTGGTGGGCGCTTACTTTACGGTGGACGCCGGCACGCATGCTGGAGAGACGTGGGCGCTTACCAACACCGGCACCATCACCGTTGGCACCACGGCGCTCTCTTTTGTGAAGTCTGCTACTGCTGTGCCATATGCCGACAAAGTGCAGGCGTTGACCACTGCGGCGGAGGATCAGTACCTGGTCAGCCTCGGATGGTATGTTGGGGAAGGCAGCGATCCGGACAGCGCACCCTCGCGCGTAACCGAAAACAATTTGGTTATTCCGGAGTCGGACGCATCGTCGGCAGTGTCGGGCAGTGCTGCCGAGTATTTCGTGACCGGCAACGAACTGCATGGCCTGGGGGCGCCCGAGGATAAGGTTGCCGATCTTGGCGGCCTGACGGTCCTGCATGCTGAAAGCTTCGGTGCCGACGCTGTGCGGGCCATCATCAATCGGCCAATGATTAACGACACGCGCACGGTTCGCGGGGAAATTGGCAGCGGCCTCATGGTGCCGGACTCCAAAAATGTCCTGCACGTCATCATCGGCCTCGGCCAGTCGTTGATGTCGGGTCATGGTTCCGCAACGACGCTGGTTACTACCACGCAACCCTATCCCGAAGATGCCCTGATGGCCGATATCGGGGCTAACTCCAATGTCTGGGTTGGCGTCAGTCCAACCGGGGCCGGCGATGGTGTGTTGATCGACCCGGACGCTATTGTCGGCTTCACCCCCATGATCGCCAAGTCCTTCCCTGGCAGCATGGTTGTCGGGGAAACGCCGCTAGAAGGCTTCACCACGCGTCTGGCCCATGAGGCGCGACAGCTTGGCATCCAGCACCGCATGTGCGGTTTCATCGCCGCGCGCGGCGGGCAGGCCTATGCAGCCCTGAAGCGGGGGACGTACATCTGGACCAATATGCTGACGGCACTTGAGAGGCTGCGCGATCTGGCTGCCCTTGAAGGCTGGACGGTGGTTGTCGATGGGTGCTTGCATATCCATGGCGCGCTAGATGATCCTGCCTATTACACAATCTTGCTCGAATGGCAGGCCAACGTTGACGAGGACATCAAGGCCATCACCGGTCAGGACATGCCGGTCAACTTTTTCATGGTCCAGCGCGCCAGCCGCTCGTCCAGTCAGCCCCTCACGAGTTCGGTGCAGCCGATGCTGGACGCTGCAAACAACCTTCCATACTTCCATATCGCGACGGCTGCATATGTGGCACGCGACCACTACGTCTCCTCAGACTATGAGCATTTCCGTGGGCCTGGCTCGGAGCGCTTCGGCGAGTACATGGCACTGGCGTGGCGAGATGCGTTCTGGCGCGGCCCGACGCGGAAGGTCGTCCAGATGAAAGGTGCCGTCCGGTCTGGGACGACAGTGACACTGACCTATGATGTCCCTGTGCCTCCGCTAGTGTTCGACACCACGATTATCCCGGAACGCGACGTTAAGGGCTTCACCTATCGCGACAGCACCGGGGCGATCGGCATCACGTCTGCGTCAATCACCAACACCGGAACGGGAACAGGAGTTGGCACTATAGTGCTGGAATTGGCCACAACACCTTCCGGCACCAGCGAGTTCGTAGAGTATGCAGCCTCACCTCAGACCAGCCCCAAGACTACGGCAGCCGACCAGCGTGGCAACGTCCGCGATAGCCGGCCCGATCTCAGCCTGGTCGATGATTTCCCGCTCTACAACTGGGGTGTCATCCAGCAACTCGCAGTGCCAACGTTTTAACTAGGGGATTCCCGTGCTTTACAAATTTCAGGACCTGCCCGGCAAATTCTCGGCACCAGGTAATATCGGCAATCCGCTGACCAACATCAGACCGATGATCCCGCCACCCGAACAAGGCGACCACAGGCAACTGTTGAACGCTCTCGGCTACCCATTTTCTGGCTTCGCCGATGCGCCGTTTCGAACAACTCGCATAAGCCGGACCTGGGCGGAGCTTCGTGCTGCTGGTCTTTTCAGTGCCCTCGATTTAGCGTGCTTCCGAACCGGGGCGACGGCGGGTTCGCTGATCGACTTCGTCCCTGGCGGCGCCGCTGCGGCCGTGGTTTCGGGCGGGGGCGTGATCTATGATCATGGTATAAAGACAGTCGCGGCAAATTCGAGCTTCCTGACGCTCTACGGCGGGTCGCAGCCGATCCGAAGTCAGTACAGCCTCAACAGTGCTTGCGTTTGGGCGTGGCTTGAGGATGCAGGAGCCGCAAACACTCATTCCGACACCTTCCTGTTCGGAAACTCTGGCGGGACCAACCTCCGACTCGCTCCATGGTTTGGCGGTAGCTCCGGCTCCAATGCGATCGGCAGAATCAACGGCACCTCGCAGGTTGTCGGCAGCCGGTCGGGGCTGGCGCGTACCGGGTTCTGGCTCCTGCAGCGGGTCTCTGCGACTCGGGTCGAGCTGTATCACAACGACGACTTGATTGCCTCGTCCGACGCCAACCCGTCCACCGCCATTAGCGACCAAATCTGGCTGGGCAGAAATGCCGCCACTTACAATGATTGGGGCCTCTCCTCGTTCGGTTTTGGTCGCGCGCTCAATGCCGATGAGCGCGCGGCACTGCTGCGGATCGCCCGAGGTCATCGGAACGTTGTGACGTCATAGCGCACCGACAGGAGCCTCTATTGCGCAAGAGCTTTATGAGGTCTTTCCGGCCGCAGTGGCAAACGGGTATGGTGAGCCCGGTGACAGTGACTTCGCACCTTGGTCGGTGGACTATTCAAAGCTAGTTCCGCACCTTGTTGCGGCATGGAAGGACCTCGACCAAAGACTGTCCACGCTGGAGACAAAAGTTCGGCCTGACTAGGCCGGATCATCCATCTGCTTAATAAATTTGGTCAACCTACTCTTGATCAGCGCTATGAAAGCGCGAGAACCCTGAGTTGTCAGGTGATGGCTGTCTCTGAATAAAGGTGTATTGCCGCGCGCGACGACGCATTTTGCATCAGGACATTGGGCAGAGTTTGGGTTGAGAAATCCAGGAACTAGCGCTTCCATTTTGTCGTTAAACTCTAGTTCTGCGTTCTGAATCGAAGCGACACCAGCACACCGCTGACGGTTAATGTCGTCGGTCAGGAGATACGCCGGAGCGGAAAAGCAAGCGGCCAAGTCAACACCGGGTCGAATAAAGTCACCAAGAACGAGAACGTTGTGGCCCTCTGCCTGCAACTGTTCTGTCAGCCAAATCGTCGGAGGGGCGACGAGGTTGGGGGTTGACCGCTTCGCAGACGCGAGGATGATGTTCGATGGATTCTGAACCTTCAGAAACTCAAGTGCTTTTTCGTTTCGCTGGCTGCATCGCTCATTAAATGATGCGCTAGCCGCGCGCATATAGCCGAGAAACCCGACTTGCGGCTGACAATCGCCGCCAAACAAAATGTAGATGTTGATGTGCGGGTAAGCGTTGGCTAGGCCGGCAGCCAAATGTTCAGCATGACTGTCACCCCAGACGAAAAGGCTCTTTTCTGACCCAACATAGTTTTGGCAGGTGACGATGTTGGCGGGAAATGCGGGGTTGGGTGTGCTACAGTACTGCTCTTTGCCCAGCGTATACCACTGCGCAGCAGACCGAAACGCTCGGTCTGCTGGGACGCGCCAAGTCGCCCCGCCCTCTTGCCAAAGCGATGCGGTGGGAACCAGGGCCAAGCAGGTCAAAAATGCACATATCAGTCCAAATGCTGCACGCGATACTCGCGCTTTTTGCTCATGACGAAATCGCTCTTCAATCAGAAAATATTGTGCAAAGCCTAGACCAATCGCAACTGCAACGAGCGTCCATTTTTGCTCAGCGGACAGAGGCTGATATACAAAATAGGTCGTAAAAACGATCAACGGCCAATGTAGCAGATAGATCGAATAGCTGGCTTTGCCGATCCAGACTGCAATCGGATTGCGCAAAAGCATACCAAGCCAACGCGTATCGCCAGCGTAGATCACGATCGCGGCACCGAGGCAGGGCAAAAGGGCAGCGATTCCAGGAAATGGTGTGGTTTCGTCATAGGTGAGCGCAGTGTAAGCAATCAGCGCCAGCCCAACCAAAAGCAATGGTTCTTTCATAAATGAAAGCGCCGCCGGAGGCTGGCGGCGAACGATCCACACCATAAGACCTCCGATGCCCAGCTCCATTGCGCGCCCAGGCAGTAGATAATAGGCGGCCATGGCCATATCGTTGCTTAGCCAGTATTGGCCGATGGCAAGGCTGGCCAGCGCAATTAGGCCCAAAAAGGCAACAGCGGAGAAGCGTGGTGCTTTCGTAAGCAGCACTACCGCTAGTACTGGCCATATTAGATAGAATTGCTCTTCGACCGCTAGCGACCATGTGTGCAGTAGCGGCTTGGTGACCGATTCTGCGTCAAAATAACCTGATGTCCACCAGAAGAAAAAATTTGAAATGCTTGTCAGCGCGTAGATCGATGAGCCGAGAAAATCACTAAACAGTGCAGCCGGAAACAGCAGATACGCAAAGGCAAACGAAAGCAGAATTGTTGAGAGAGCTGCTGGAAATAGACGTCTTGCTCTGCGGCTGTAGAAGCGCGCGAAGCTGAAAGCTCCAGTCGCCTCGATTTCGTTGACGATGATCCGGGTGATGAAGAACCCCGATATGACGAAAAATACGTCTACCCCAACAAAGCCACCAGAAAAGATGCTGAGACCAACATGGTTCATTATGACTACAATGACCGCAACAGCGCGCAGCCCGTCGATATCTGCGCGATATTCAGACTTCGTACTCACGAATGCCCCCGCTCAATTGGCCTCCTCCTAAGCCATAAGTCAGCGTGCAAGTAAAGACAGGGTGCGGCTTTTGGCGATCTCGGGCGTATCGAGCGTCGATCACCCACGGCATTCTTCTGGCTCCCGCTTCGGCGGGTTTTTCTTTGTCCACATCAAAGGAGGCCATCATAGCCTCGACGGCAGGGACTCGCGCCTCAACGTCCCGAAGCGCTCGGTCCTCTGAATATTTCCGTCAAACGCAGCAGCGCCACCAAGTGAACGTTCTCCGGCGTGGCCGGCGCCTTTGAGCAATGGACGTCAGTGACCGCAGTAAACGATATGCCGTTACGCTCACCGCTAGCAGTGAATTCCAGACGCTTTCGTCTCGGACAATAGCGATACCAGCGGACCTTGAAATTCATGCGCGCTTCTTTGGCACTGACAAAGCCGGTGCAGCCCGACGCTTTGTCTTATGGCTCTCCAAGCGGGCTAAAACTTGGGATCAGGGGCGTCAGGCTGCTGGGGGACGATAGCAGAATGGCTATATCTGGATAGGTGGAGCCAGACGCAAAAAAAGGCCGAAGCGGTAGCGTCGACCCGCCTCGGCCAATGAAATCTTGCGACCTCGATGAAGAATGAACGGAGCCGGAATAGGTTCCGATCAGAAATCTTTTGACCACAATAGTTTGCACCCGACTGGGGAACGCAGGGTCGGGACCTACTTTGATGTGTCTTGCGGGTTGGTCCACTGCTGCCAAGCCTCTTCCTTGCTCTCCTGAGCGGCCTTGTTCCGATAGTGCCCCTTCATCATCATTGTGACGATTTCGTCCACTGAGTGGTGAAGGACAGGCGCAATAAACTTCTGCCCCTCAATCATGGCGTGGACTACACCGGACTCGACGTAATACGTGGCGAGGTGCGTCTTCCCATCCGAAGTGATTTCGACCTCATGGATGGTGTTTTGTTCGTCCATCATAACGCTTGGGGCAGCGTCCCCATTCGTCGGAGCCGCGGTCATCTGTCCTCAACCTTGGTGTAGAGCCGGACCATACTGACTGGCTGCTCTGGTAGGTTGAAGTAGACGCGGGCAGCCAAATCCCGCTTTTGGCCGCTTCTCACAAGATCGCATCCCAGTACGTGCCGCGCGGCATCTTCCGGTGATCGTGAGCCCTCGACAATGATTTCGTTTGGATCGATGAGGCCCGAGCGGAGATCTATAACTCGATATTTTAGAGACATTGGAGCTCTCTTTCAAAACCGCGATAGCACACCGCACTGCGTTGGGCATTTAACAAAACTAACTCTAGAGGACATTTGTCCTAGAGGCGAGGGGCGGGCGGTTGCAGCCAGAACCGCCGACCGCACGTGCATTTTTCTCAGTATCAAAGGAGGCCATCATGGTCCTAAACGCTGCGTTCTTCGACGCGGTGCGCGCATCGCTGTTCGACGGAAAGCTCAATCAGGCGCAGGTCGAAGGGCTCAGCGCCATCGCATCTGCCTGGGATCGCTACGGCGATGGCCAGACCCATAAGCTGGCCTATCTCATGGCGACGGCGCATCACGAAACCGGCAGGTTCCAATGGCTCAAGGAGATCTGGGGCCTGACTAACGCACAGCGCCGATATGAGCGCGACTTTGGTAAGCCGTGGACGAAGGACGATCCCCATAACAGTCTCGCCTTCCGCCTCGGCAACACGCAGGCCGGTGACGGCAAGCGGTTCATGGGGCGCGGGCTGGCGCATATCACCGGCCGGCGTAACTACACCGATTGGGCCAAGCGCCTCGGAGTCGACATTGTCGGCAAGCCTGAACTGGCCGAGCAGTTGCCAGTAGCTTCCCGCATCCTCGTTGAGGGCTCGATGCTCGGCACCTTCACCGGCAAGAAACTGGGCGACTATATCACCAGCACGGCGGTCGACTGGAAGAATGCCCGTCGCGTCATCAATGGCACCGACAAGGCCGACCTGATCGCTGGCTATGCGGAGCTGTATCAGGCGGCACTCAAGGCCGGGCTCGCTGGTGAGCCTGCGCCCAAGCCCAAGCCGATCCCCGTCACGCCGCTACCCAAGCCCTCCAAGGGCAAGGCCCCGCCTTGGGGCATCATCACCATCATCACCCTCGGGCTCGCAGTTGCGGGCCTTTTCTTTGTCCGGTTCTAGGAGGACCTCATGTTCGCATCCATTCTTCAAAGTGCTCTCGCGGGCTGGCTCTGGCGCCGGTGCCAGGAACTTGCCGGCGTTGGCGGCGTGCTCGTTCCCATCTACCTCAACATGTCGCCGGCCAATCAGGCGGCAGTGCAGGAAATCTTGCAGGGTCGTGGCGGCGGGCTTTCGATCACAGCGGCCTTCGGTTTGGCGGTCTATCTCTACAGCCAGGTCAAATCGCTGCGGGCGACAATCCAGCCGCAGGTCGTCACCACCGATGGCACCAAGATCGCGCTGCCAAAGTCAGGGACGGGCGTTTCCACCACCCGCAAGGTCGAGGCACTGGCAGAAGCCGCACCGGTGCCACGCACGCTCTGGGATCGGATCACCGGCAAATGAACAAGATCCCGCACGCGGGGCCGGGCCTCTGGATACAAATCCAGCACAGGTTCGGCCCTCGGATGATGGAATGGTTCATGGCCTTCCACACGCTGATGTTCGGGCTGGTCCTGCTGGCCAGCCCCGACCTTTTCGACCAACCCGCCTGGGCTGGCTTCCGTGCCGTGTTTCCATCTGGCGCGGCGCTGGGCTGGATCATGATGGCACTGGGGATTGCCCGTATCGGCGGCCTCATCGTCAACGGCGCGCGACGGCACGTCACCCCGATGATCCGGCAAGTCTCTGCCGGCGTCGGTTGTCTAATCTGGTTCGGCATCGTTTATGGTTTCGCGTCCTCCGGTGTCGCCAGCACCTGGCTCGCCATCTATCCACTGTTCGGCATAGGCGAGCTGGTCAATATCCATCGTGCTGCACACGACCAAGGGGAAACGCGGCATGGAAAAGCTGCTTGATTTGGTTGCGGACCAGCCGCTGGCGCTGGTGACCCTGGGCGTGGTGCTGGCGCTGATCATAGGTGTTCGCTACCTTGGCCTTTGGCAGGGGCAAAACACCGCGCCGGCGGCATCCGGCGGCGCGCAGGTGGCTGCTGTCATCGTCGACCCAACCGCGTTGCTTTCGGCTGCAGGATCAGTGGACGGGCTTACCGTGGCGGTAACGGGGGCCAGTGTGACGGCTCGTGCTCATACCGTGGCGACAGACCGGTTGACCGAGAAGGTCGAGGGGCTAGCGCGCAAGGTCGATGATCTGACCACGGAGGTCGTTCGGGCGGCCGCAAAAGTGAAGTGAGCGGCGGGAGACCGCCCATGGGCATTAGGATGTAATTCAAGCTGGCGGAATATCCGCCATCAGTCTTTAGGCGCTGTCGGAACCAAAGGTGAGCGGCCGCATTCTTAGCGCGAGACCCGGCCGATTTTGGTGTCGACGCAATCATCTTAGCCGCGCTGGGTCTCGCCCAAAGCCGCCTCATGCTGCCAACAGAGCACGTGACAGGCGGCTTTTCTGTTCGCATATCGGTGAGGCGAGCTGGTGGCTTGGGACACCTGCTCAAGCCCCTTTTGCGAGCTGCAAGAGCCGCAGCCTGATAAAATGTCGTGGGCCGCCGAAACGATATTCGGCATTCGTCTAATTGAGTAGGCGCCCTAACAAAAAGGCCCCGCACTCTGGCGGGGCAGTTTCTTGCAGGCGAAAGTGCGGACGTCATCCAACTCTCGCAATCACGTACTTTATATGTGGCAGGGGCGGGTTCAACAAAAAAACCCCGCCGGAGCGGGGCAGTGGATCAAAGCATGATGGGACGCGAATAGGCCGCGTCAGGATTTTAATGCACAATGGCCATGACGGTTCCAACAAAAAGCCCGCCGGTTAGGGCGGGCTTTCAGTGACTAAGCTAGCATTGGCTTTAGCAAGTCGCCAGCTCGGGTTCCCAATGAGAATTGTGCGTTGAGAAAACGACGCTATCTTCTAGCGGAGCGTCCCTCTCCACGAGATCTGTCACCATCTCGACGAGCTTTTTTAACATCTCTTTGCCCTCGTCGCCGGATGCCTCCGACGCAAGGTAGAACACCCTAATAGCCCTATCTGCCGGGCCGGGAAGGCGTGCTTGAGCTTTCTCCCAGCGCGCGACCGTTTGATCGTCCACACCCAACAGGTCCGCAATTTCGGCTTGAGTGTAATCCATTTGTCCGCGCAGAAACCTAATAGCGCTTGGCGGAAGGAGCTTCTGCGAGGACACTAAGTTCATCGCAATTGCGCGCCAAAGACCATCCACGTTGTGAATGGTCACGTATTCGTCGCCATCCACTGTCTCAAGTTGATAGCCGTTAGCCAAGTAGATGTTTGGAAGCCCGCACTCCTTGTAGTGATAAGGCTTTTCGGCCGGCTCACTGTCGCCATGAAAAAAGAAATCGGGTTTGGTCATTTGGGGTCTTCCCACTCCACGGTCTTGATGAACAAACGTTCTGAGTTCATGACAATCGTCACAACCCCAACGTCGCGAAGTCCTTTCATTTTCTTACACATTTTCACTTTAATCTCACCGGGGTTCTTCCCGAGCTCGATCTGTCCTTTCACGTAACCCAAGCGTAGAACGTCGAACATCATCCTGTCGGTGATGTCCCTAAGTTCCATTCTGCCTTCAGCATGCGTCTCGTGTGTCTGCGCGCGCCAACTCACGTTTTTGGAGTCCTGCGCAAGTCGGTTGACCATCGCCTGGACATCTGAAGCGCGGGGCACGAGCGGCACAATCTTGGCCGGGTCCTGTTCACTCATGCGCCTATCAATATGATAGGTGAGTCTGAACAGTCAATGAATAGTTGACAGCAAAGTTCCGTGACATTATGGCGCTCGCCTTGAAACGGATGGTTCGTCTAACGCGTCCAGCACCGCATCCGCCTGCGGGAGATAGCTCTGCCACATAAACTTTCCCTCGAACTTGATATCCTCTGGATGACCGTCAAACCTGCATAGGGCTCGTGCTGCGAGTTCTCTGGCTGGTTTGGGTTTGAGGGCAGGTGTCATGGGCGCTTATTGCTCCGGATCGATCTTTGGTACCGGCAGCTCGGTTACAAATGCAACAAGTTGCTCCAGCCACTCCGCCACGGATGGCGGGACCGGCTTATCTCCAACGAACCAAGTGAGGACCTGCTTTTGTTGCAGTCCTACGATTTCAGCTAGCACGTTGGTCGGCCAACGAAGAATGACTAGGCACTCTCGGAACCGCGTGGGGGTCATCATTTTAGCCACCTCGAAGCTGTAGACATTGGTCGCTCCTGCGGCGAGACAAACGGCATTCAGAACCGTGTTCAGAGGAATATAGCGGTGAACGCTACGGCAGCAAGCAGGTGTCTTCCGTCAGATTTGTCGAAGAACGACTCCAGTGTTGACGATGCGGTAAACGTTCTCGCTGGCCAAGGTCACAGTCTCCCCGCCGACTAGATGAAATCGGGGATCGCTAGCCAATACAGTGACGTTCTTGATGCCAGTAGACTTCTGCGTTTGGTCGATGGTGACTACCACAACATAGTACTGCCCATCGTCGCCGATGCAGTGAAAGCGGTCTAACTCCAAGTCCATGATCTCGCTCCACCAACTGGTTGGGGCGCTAACGCGAGGTAGGTGCGGGGGTTCCAACACTTTGTTTGCCGTCAATGCGCGTTGCGCCTGTGTCGGCCAATCGCTTCCAGTGATCGCATCGCTTCTTGTCGAACCGCGTTACTATCGAAAAGGAGACCCTGATGAACACCGCCAACCTACAACTCGAAGGGCTGCTCATGGCCGTCGCTGCCGTCAATCAAGCGTTAGTGGTGAAGGGAGTGCTGACGACCGAAGAGCTTGATCACACGCTTGCTGTGACAGAGCAAACGGCAATGGGCGATGACAGAATGACCGAAGACATGGCACCCGCAAACCGGGACGCGGTCCTTTTTCCAGTTCGCCTGCTGCGCATTGCAAACAATATGGCGGGAGATCGGGATGTTCCGCCGTTCGCCGAACTGGCTAAGATGGTGGGAGAGACCAAGGGGCGTTACAACGATCAGGAATGACTATTTCGGAATTCTGGCTGCTTCTAGCGCTGGAGTGATCGTTTCGTCGGGGTCGTCTGGGAGCGGTACGTATCCTTGCCCCATCAGCCAATCGCCGAGAATGACATTGACTGCATCCTCGAGCGACATTTTGCCGAGGGGTGGATCATTGCGGTCGGCTATAAAGTTCTCAATGCCGTTTAATAGGTCTTCATCCAACCTTACTGAAGTCATGCTGATCCTGCCCCTTTGTTGTGCGGACGGGGTGGCGGACCGCCATCATGCGCGTAGCTGTTGGGCCCGGTGTCTGGCGCCTTGGGTGGGTTAGCGCCGCCTGGATGCGGGATACGGTCGTAGTGCTCTTCCGTCGCGGGATGAGGATCAGCAACCTTGGACTTCCCGGCGCTGTTCTCACCGACTATTACCTTGTTGCGGCTCATTTCTTGGCCAGCCTGTTTTCAACCTTGTCACGGCTGTTTCCAACTTCCTTTACCGCGGCCTTGACCTCCGACTTGGTAGCGCCGGTCTTCTGTGCTTCGTAGCGCACTTCGTGCTCCTGACCGCCGGCGACCTTCGAACGATCTGGTTTGGAGTTAGGCATTTTGTCTCTCCTCAGGTTCAGTGCATCACCTTTAATGTTTCGGCCGCGCATCGGTTGCGATGGTTCGATAGGAGTCCGCGCCCTAAACTCCGCGATGCCCTGCGCCTACGATATGCGCTGAGCGGAACAATGTGTGCCGCCGCTGGTTTCCCTGTTTCGTTGGGAGAGCTGGCATGGACCCGTACATTTCGGCATTTGACGTACAGCGCATGTTGATCGGCGATGCACCGCCGCTGTTTATGTTGGAGATCATCTTCAGAACGGCGGTTGTATATGTCTACACACTGTTATTGCTGCGCTGGCTCGGAAGCCGCGCAATAGGCCAGCTTTCTACGGTCGAGTTTTTGCTCGTAATCGCCTTGGGGTCGGCAGTCGGCGACGCAATGTTCTACCCAGAAGTCCCCTTGCTGCACGCACTCGTAGTGGTGACGCTTGTGGTTCTAGCCAACAAGGGGCTCGACCTATTATTGGCCCGCAACAGGCATGTTGAACATGCCATTGACGGCAAGCCGCAGGAGGCAATCCAACACGGGGTGATCTGTCCGGCAGTTTTGGCGGGCACGGCGCTGACCCAGCGCGAACTGTTTCAGCAACTTCGACAGCATGGAGTTGAGCAACTGGGGCAAGTGGAGCATGCGTACATCGAGACGGACGGCGTGTTGACGGTCTTCAAATCGGAAGACCCTAGAGCCGGATTGGCAATCGTGCCCCCTTGGGAAATCGAGGCGCCTACAGCGATTAATCCACGCGAGCACGGCAGCGACCTTGTGGCATGCAGGCGATGCGGCGTGGTGAGTGCGGGCGGGGCGCACGTGCCAGTTAACGACAGCTGTAAGCATGAGGCATGGGTGATCGCCCAACCATGACACGGGCCGTAGCGCAGCTATCCTTGCATCCAACGCTTCTTCAGTTCTCAAAACTATACCGGTCCCCGACAGCTCTCTGCTAGAAGCAGACTGCGTAAACCACAGCACTACGAAGTTGCCAGTAGTGCTCTCTCGATAGCGCTGCGCAGTTCGCTATCCGAGAATGGTTTGCCGAGGCGCTCGAACTTACCCCTATATTCCCCGGGCATCTCAGCGTACCCCGTGGCTACTAGAACCTTAAGGTCGGGGTTGCGCTCTCGCGCCCTCATGGCCAACTGGCCGCCTGACATTTTGGGCATGGCATAGTCCGTAATGAGAAGATCGACGTCTTCTCGCTTAAGCAGCGCCAAGGCTTCTTCGGCCGACGATGCCTCGAAGACCACGTGGCCAAGATCCTCGGCCATAGTGACCGTGTTCAAAAGGACGAGGAAGTCATCATCGACCACCAGAATTCGTTTGGGTGTACTCGCGGCAGAGGTAGTCATCGCTGCGGAAATCGACAATTCTGGTGTTAAGCCCGACGCCAACGGGAGCCATAGCTCCGCAGTAGTGCCATGATCTCTCCGACTCGTTAGGACAAAAGCGCCTCCAGATTGTTCGGCAAGGCCATGAACCATCGAGAGGCCCAGTCCAGTGCCCTTGCCAACTCCTTTGGTCGTAAAGAATGGCTCGGTCGCCTTGGCCAGAGTTTCTTCATCCATCCCTTCCCCGCTATCGGTGACCGAAAGGACGACATACTCGCCAGGTCGCAGTTTTCCACCATCCCGCGCTGTCCGGCGCTGCGCGGCAATTGCGATAGGACCTCCGGAAGGCATTGCATCACGCGCGTTGACCGCCAAGTTGAGCAACGCGGACTCGAGCTGCGTTCGATCCGTTTGGACGGGTGGCAGCGACAGCGGGAAGTTGGTGGTTACGAATATAGACGGCCCGAGAGCCCGCTCAAGGATGTCATTCATCCCCCGGACGCTATCGATGACGTCCACTGGACCCAGGGCCAGCTCCTGGCGTCGCGCGAAGGCCAACATTCTCTGGGTAAGTGCCGCCCCACGTTGAGCACCCTTTACGGCGTTGTCTAGGAAGGGTGAGATGCGTGGGTCAGCTTTCATCCTTCGCTGGGCAATTTCCAGACTTCCCAAGATAGCCATGAGCAGATTGTTAAAGTCATGGGCAATACCACCGGTCAACTGACCGATGGCCTCCATCTTCTGCGCCTGGAACAATGCCTCACGAGCCTGCTCCAGTTCCTTTTGGGTCTCCCGTTGCTGCGTGATATCGCGAGTTACTTTTGCGAACCCTATGAGGTCGCCGAGATCATTGTACAGCGCGTCGATCACCACATGGGCGTAGAACGTCGAGCCGTCCCTGCGCACGCGAGTTCCCTCTCTCTCGACGCTCCCCACAGTTTTCGCGATTTCTAGGTTTCGTTCGGGCTCGCCTTGGTCGCGGTCGTAATCGGTATAGAAACGGGAGAAGTGTTGCCCCACTATCTCCGCCTCAGCGTATCCCTTGATGCGTTCTGCACCGGCGTTCCAACTAGCAACTTTGCCTGTTGGATCGAGCATGTAGAGGGCATAGTCCGTCACACCTTTGACAAGGAGGCGGAACTGTTCTTCGCTCTGACGGAGGGCTTCTTCCCGGGCGCGGCGCTCTGTGAGATCGCGCGTGATCTTTGCAAAGCCAACGATCCTGCCCAGAGGGTCTACGATGCGATCTATGACAACATTTGCCCAGAAGCGCGTGCCATCCTTGCGGTATCGCCAGCCTTCTTCTTCGAAGCGGCCCTCAGCGGCTGCTTTAGCCAGATTGCGGCTGGGTGCCCCAGACCGCCTTTCTTCTTCGGAGTAAAACGTTGAAAAGTTCTGACCAATGATTTCCTGAGCTTTATACCCTTTGAATCGCTCAGCGCCGAGGTTCCAGTTCACCACCGTGCCCAGAGGATCGAGCATATATACCGCGTAATCGCTGATGGATTCGACCAACAGCTGGTAGCGCCCCTCGGCACTGCCGGAGGCCTCGAAGTTGCCCGAACTGATCATTTATCCCCCCGGATTACCCTTCAGAGGGCATCAACCACAAGAAACGCGCCGGGGGGAACTTGGTTCCATGTCTCACGGTAGGATTTGCTTGGCGCTTGCAGACTTCCAGACACTGCTATTCGACTGTTGGCCGGGATCGCTCCAACAGAAAGGCCTGACGGCAGAGACGTGCGCTTTCTCGGCTCACCAGCCACAAACGGGAGAGGGTCTTGTGGCGCGGGAAACCTCGTCACCGTCATTGTTGGTTGAGCCGTTGCAGGTGGCGCCCCATCGGAGTGAACGCTGCAGTTTAGAAACTTGCTTAGAAATCATAACCTCCCGCTCGCCTGGGCAAGTGAACTCATCCTTGCCATTGGTGGAGTTGAGCATTTCATGAGGTGGTTGTCGAATTGCCAAACTTGGCAGGGAACTGCAGAACATTACTGCGTTTGTTTTCGGTGAGATGCTCGATGCGCAGCACGGTTTCTATTACGTGATCAAGAAGCTGGCCGAGACATTGGTCAACGGCATTTTCAGTCCCGATGCCCTCACGGGCTGCCTCAAGATCGAACCTGACTTGGGTATAGTTCGTCATAATATTTATCGCTCCTAGGCCCCCGTGGACTACCAACCTCACGGCGATAAAGGGCACGATAAATGGAACGGTAAAAGTGTAACTTCCACAGGCTTGAGGACCGAAAGCAGGTCGAAGCTACTGATGATCTGGTGCGTGTCGTTGGAGAGCTGCGTGACCAGTTAGTGCACGTAGCGGCAAAGATGGGGTGAGGAGTGAGGCCGATCTCAATTCATTCCCGACTTTCGTCGTCATCGATTGGGCCAATGGTACCGTCCGGTTTCCGTTCTAGGTCCATCGTTATTGGCGCCTTGCGCGCATCTTCGCCTCTACCGGCATCTCGCTCTTGGATGAGATAGGCGAGATACAATCGAAGCCGGCCCGTAGCGGAATCCGCGTCGATTTCATCTCGTGTCGCGCTTGGCCGCCTTGCGTCCAACTAAGCGCCCATTTTCTTATAGTAGGCGTACAGGTCCGTAAGGGCCTTAATGGCTTCGTCGGTCGATTCCGCTTTCAGTTTCGCGGACACAGTGCCGGCATTGAAAAGCGAGATGGCCATATTCTCGAAAAGATTCTGGTGTTCGGCCTGGGTCAATTTCGGTTTCTCGCCGGCCACGCTGGCGCGAATATGCTCTGTAATTTGCTCAACGACCGGGCGCACCTCGCGGTCATAGATGATCCCCATCTGGCACAGGCGGCGGATGGCCTCTCCTCGCGATCGGATGCGGTTTTTAAACATCCAATCGTCGATCTCCTCCAGTTCGCTCGGGGTCATCATGGTGACTACCCTGTGGTCCTTGAGTTCTTCAGCCATCGGTTGACCTCGTGGGAAAACTTGCACAACTTTGCCAACACGAATTGACATGGCGTTCGATGCAGCGCAAGAATGTCAATGTTGGTAAACATGGTAAACTTGGAAAAGGGTAAATGGAATGGAAGCGATGCGACAAAGTCGCTTCGTGATGATGCTTACTGAAAGCGAAGATCAGGCAATCCAGAATTTTCGCTTCGCCAATCGCATCGGAACGAAGGCTGGCGCAGCAAGAACGCTCATCGAGCGAGGGCTTGCAGCCAATCACGAAAATGAAAAAAGCCCGGCAGAGGCGGCAACCTCTCCGAGCCATGGTTCCAACGATCCCCGATAAGGAAACGAATATGAACGAGAAAAACTATATTCCCTCGGAGCCCTCTCGTCTACCTGCACATATCGCGAACGCGCCTGTCACAATGTCCAGCCGCGAGATTGCTGAACTCACGGGCAAGCGCCACGACCACGTAAAGCGCGACATCGAAAAGATGCTTACCGACCTGGGCGAGGATATCCCCAAATTTGGGGGCATCTATCTCGACAGTATGAACCGCGAGCAGACCGAGTACATTCTGGATCGCGACCTAACCGAAAACCTCCTGCTGGGTTATAGCGCCCCGTTGCGGAGGAAGGTGCTGGCTCGTATGCGTGAGTTGGAGCGTTCAATTTCGTCCGGCCTGGCTCTGCCTGACTTTGCTGACCCAGTGCAGGCAGCTCGTGCGTGGGCAAATGAGCGTGAAGCGCGCCAGATTGCAGATCGAACCAAGGCGGAGATCGGCAGTCGCCGCGAAGCAACTGCCATGAACACCGCCAGCCAAGCGACTAAAAAGGCCAATGCACTAAAGCTTGAACTTGACCGCGCCCAGTCCTACGCAACCGTCAAGCGTATGTCGGCGCTCTATCACGATCAGCCATTCAACTGGCGCCTGCTCAAGCAGGCATCCGTTGAAATGGGGGTGCCGTCCATCGACATTTTCGATGCCAACTATGGGACAGTGAAGGCATACCACGCCGACGTGTGGCGCGAGGCTTATGCGCTGGAAATTCCGATAGAGGGGCAGGGCCCGGCATGAACCTCCCAATCCTCAATATGGTCGGGTGGACCATCGACGATTACGAACTTGCCTTCGCCGGCATCAGGCAAGTCAGTGAGGCGTCGCTCTGGCTGCAGAACCAGCCTCGGGCTTACAGCGAGGCCAAACTGCAATACCTGCCTGGAGCTGACTTCATTGTGCAGATTGGCGAAGACTGGTGCGGCAACATCATCAGCGACATCGTGGATAGCCTCCGGGCGATCCGCTTCGATGACGCAGAGCACGACGAGCGGCGCATCCTTCTGCTGATCCACTACGAGACGAGTTTCGGCTGCGCCTCAAGCCCATTAGCAGAAATCATCCAGATGGCGCTGGGACAATCGGTACGGCCTGCGGCCTGATAATCAGCTGACACAATAGAAAGCCCCGGTGGAATCGCCGGGGCTTTTGCATGTGCCGTGTGCCGTTTCATGTGCCATGGACCTGCCGTACCTCTCGGGAAAACCCCGGAAATGCAAGGAAATCGTCGGCACACAGATGGCACATAAGAGGCGACGTCTTGCGCTGAGAATGTGCGCTAAGGTTTTGATTTTTATCGGGAAATTTTTGGCTGGGGAACCTGGATTCGAACCAAGATTGACGGAGTCAGAGTCCGCTGTTCTACCGTTGAACTATTCCCCAGCAAGGGAGCCCGGAGGCCGGTGGCGCGGCTGTTGTTCGGCGGCGCGGGGTCTGCATAGACAATGCCGATTGAGATTGCAAGCGCCTGTGATGACTCTGTTGTGGGTGACGCTGGCATTGCGCTCGTCGCCCCCATGCACTACCGTCCAAAATGACACGTAATGAACAGTGCGTTCGGGCGCGACCGGTAAGGCCGGTATTGTCGACCGAGCACGACAGGAGACTATTGTGACCGATTCCGATCGGTCCGCCGCCGTATCTTCGCTTACCGAGGAGCCGGCGATCCGTGCCCCGTCCAGTCCAGGGCTGGCGGGGAGGGCAGGGGCAGGCGCGCCCAGGCCTCCCGCGGACAAGCGGACACCAGCCGCCACAAATCCGCGACGGCATCGCGGTCCGCTCTATGCCGCTCTCGATCTCGGTACCAACAATTGTCGATTGCTGATTGCGCGGCCGCATGACCACGGCTTCCGCGTCATCGACGGCTTTACCCGCATCGTGCGGCTGGGCGAGGGTGTTTCCGTAAAGGGGCGTCTCGGTGATGCGGCGATGGAGCGCACCATGGAGGCGCTGCGCCAGTGCCGCAACAAGCTGCGCGAGCATCAGCCGGCACGCATGCGGCTGATCGCCACCGAAGCCTGCCGCGCCGCCGAGAATGGCGCAGAGTTTCTGGAACGCGTGAAGGCGGAGCTGGGAATCGAACTCGAGATCGTTGATCGCCGCACCGAGGCCGAACTGGCCGTTACCGGCTGCGCCGACCTGATCGAGGCAACGGCGCAAGGCGCGCTGATGTTTGACATTGGCGGCGGCTCGTCCGAACTCGCCTGGCTCGACTTCCGCGGCGGACGGCCAAAGTCGCAAGGCCGCATGTCGGCCTCGATCCGCTCCTGGCAGTCGCTGCCGGTGGGCGTGGTGTCGATTGCCGAAAAGTTCGGCGGCATTGATGTGACGCATGACGTGTTCGAAGCCATGGTGTCCCATGTGTCGGAACATCTTCGACAGTTCCGTGGCCGCGAAAAGCTGCGCCAGATGATCGCGACCCACCCGGTGCATCTGATCGGCACGTCCGGCACGGTGACGACGCTGGCCGGGCTGCATCTCGGCCTTGAACGCTATGAGCGGCAAAAGGTCGACGGATTGTGGATGAAGCGCGACGAGGTCGATGAGACCATGAAGGTGCTGCTGGGCATGCCCTTTGAGCGCCGCGTGGCCCATCCCTGCATCGGGCGCGACCGCGCCGATCTGGTTTTACCCGGCTGTGCCATTTTCGAGGCGATCCGCCGCGAATGGCCAACGGAACGAGTGCGTGTGGCCGATCGCGGCCTGCGCGAAGGTATTTTGATTTCCCTGATGGACGCCGACCGGGCCCACAGCAGGGCGTCGCGCTATCCGCGGAGGAATGGCAATGGTGGATAAAGCTCTCGGCACCGGTGGGCGCAAGTCCGACAAGGACCTCAAGATTCGCGTCAAATCTGCGAAGGGGCGCAAGGTCTCCTCGACCAAATGGCTCGAACGCCAGCTCAACGACCCCTATGTCGCCCGGGCGCGCGCCGAGGGCTATCGCTCGCGTGCGGCGTTCAAGATTCGCGAAATGGACGAAAAGCACAAGCTGTTCCGCAAGGGCATGCGCGTTGTCGATCTGGGCGCTGCGCCCGGTGGCTGGGCCCAGGTGGCCGCCAAGGCCACCGGGTCGACCGAAGCAAATCCGTTGATCGTGGGCATCGACTATCTCGAAATGGACCCCATTGCCGGCGTCATCCTGCTGCAAAAGGATTTCACCGAAGATGACGCGCCAGCCCAGCTGATTGCGGCCATGGGCGGCAAGAAGGCCGATATCGTGATGAGCGACATGGCCTGGCCGACCACGGGCCACCGGCCGACCGATCACCTGCGCATCGTGCAACTCATCGAGATCGCCGCTGATTTTGCCATCGACGTGCTGGCGCCGGGCGGCACGTTCGTCGCCAAGGTGTTCCAGGGCGGCACCGAGCATGAATTGCTGCATATGCTCAAGCGCCACTTCAAGACCACCTTTCACGCTAAACCTCCGTCCAGCCGTCAGGATTCGGCGGAGGCCTACCTCATCGCCAAGGGCTTCAAAGGCGATGTGGCACGCGAGCCCAGACACGACGACGACGAAGAGTAAGCGCGCCAATAGGCCGCGGAACGGTTTGCCGCTTGAGGCATTCGAAGTTTGTAACGAAAGGAGTGTACATGGCCAGCAGCCGTAAGAACGACGACCGCATTCTCGACAAGGACGAGCGCGAACTCGTCGCCGAGACCCGTCACCCCAATCTGTCCGAATTGGACTCTGAAGGCCTTCGCTCGCTAGCACGCCGCTTGCGCGAGCGTCGTGATCGCGCTCAAGGACTGGATCGGCGTCAGCGCCGTTCGCAGCGCGGCGCTCAGTCCGATACCGGACCAAACGATAGTGGCAACCGCCAGAAGGCAGCAGCGCTGACCTCGGCCATTGCCCGCCTCAACAAAGAATATGCCCGCCGCGCTGACGCGTGAGGGGTCCAACGAGTGCTTTTGGCCGGGGTTCTGCCCCGGTCATTCCTTGTTGTTGACGAAGGCCACGTGCCCCGAGACATTGGAGCCGGCATTTGCGGGCAGTCTGAGATAGACCAGCCCGGCCAACGCGCTCAGCCCGCCGACCACGAAGAACGCGACCTGGAAATCGACCAGCGCCAGTTCCCCGCCGCGCAGATGGGTGCTCAGCTCCAGCACCGCACCAGCAATGCCTACGCCAAATGCGATGCTCAACTGCTGGCATACGGCGACGATTGCCGTTGCCTGGCTGGCCTCTTCGTCATTCACGTCGGCATACCCAAGTGCATTGGAGCCGGTGAACATGATCGAACGCAAAATGCCGCCGATCAGCAGTACGGTCATCATCACTGGCACGGACGTATCGGCGTCGAAAAAGCCGTTCACGCAGATCAACAGGCCACCAAAGGTCGAGGCGAAGCCCAGCATGCGCGGAAAGCCGAAGCGGGCATAGACGCGCTCGGCAATGAACTTGCTCATGATCGCGCCAATGGCCGACACGAAGGTGATGGCGCCCGACTGAAACGGATTGAGCCCAAAGCCAAGCTGCAGCATCAACGGTAACAGGAATGGCACTGCACCCACCCCAATGCGGAACACCGAGCCGCCAATGATCGAGGCGCGGAACAATCGATGACGGAGCAGGGCAGGATCGAGCAGCGGATATTTGGTGCGCTTGGCGTGCAGCAGATAGAGAATGCCCGAGGTTACGCCGATGGCGATGGTCAGATAGCCATAGAGAATCGGCAACGCCGGCAGACTGACCACCGACAGGCCGAACACGCAGCCGGCAAACGCTATGCCGGCAAGGATGAAGCCTACGACGTCGATGGGGCGGGGGTTCCGCTCATCTGGCACCTGCAGGTAGATGCCCGCCAGAATGATGCCAGCGATGCCGATGGGAATGTTGATCCAGAAAATCCAGTGCCAACTCAGATAGGTGGTCAGAAAACCGCCGATCAGCGGGCCGGTGACGGGGCCAAGCAGGGCAGGCACTGTCAGCCACGCCATGGCCGACACCAGTTCGTTGCGCGGGGTCGACCGCACCAGCAGCAGGCGGCCGACCGGCGTCATCATCGAGCTGCCGATGCCCTGGAAAAAGCGTGAGGCCACAAACGATTCGAGCGAGAACGAGAACGAACACGCGAGCGAGCCGAGCATGAACACAAAGATCGCCAGCCGAAAAATATTCTTGGCGCCGAAGCGGTCGGCCATCCAGCCGCTGATCGGAATGAAGATGGCCAACGCCACGAAATAGGCGGTCAGCGCCAGTTTCAGCGCGATGGGATCGGAGCCGATGGCGGCCGCAATTGCCGGTAGTGAGGTGGCAATAACGGTCGAATCCATCTGCTCCATGAACAGGGCGACCGCCAATATGAGCGGAGTGACTCGAATGAAAGACATTGGACCGGGAATCGACTGCGACAGAAAACGCGCTGACTATTCTATGAACCTCGACGCTGGCCGTGGAAAGTCGAAACCCAGACTGTGCGTCCGTTACTGCCGGTTGAGCAGAAACAGTTTGTCGTCCTTGCCCGATGTCAGGTCGAAACTGCCACCTTCGCTGTTCTCGTCTTCCCCACAGCCCACTTCCGACATGCGGATGTAGCCAACATTGGCAAGATTGACGAGCACGCTGCCGCCCGGCCGTTTGCTGACCAGAATGCCGCCGCCGTCGCATTCAACGCCACACCACATGTTCTGGCCATAGGGCATGCAGGTTCCGGTGGTGACGCCCTGTTTGCCGCCACGCAGCGCCGCCTGCAGCTCGAAATTGACCTGACCCTCAAGGGCCGGGTCGAAGATCTCGTAGCTGACCGCCAACTGCATCGCCGTCACCAGCTGGTCGGGGTGCGCTGCAAGATGGGCTGCGTCATAGTTACGCGACCAGGTAATGCTGGCACCATCGACCGGCGCGATGAAGCTGTCGAGCTCACCGGCTGTTGCGCCCTGAGCCAGCGCCAGACAGAGCGCGGCTGCCACGATTATCCGTCTATTCATCTGAGTCATCCTTGCTATGCGCCAAGGGAGCCCTCGCCCCCTATGCAACGCCTGATGCCGGTGCTATTTACCCTCGCCAACCTGAACCCAGCGTGAAGCTGCCCGGTTCAAACTCCAACATTTCTGATCTGATCAGAAGGCAGGAAAGGTCTGGCCTTGGCAAAGATTATTACCACGATCACCGGCGACTCGGCGCTCACCTTTGATGACGTGCTGTTGCAGCCCGCGCGCTCCGACATCCTTCCAACGGAAACTGACATTTCCACCTATGTCACCAAGGACATAGCACTCAACCTGCCGATCATCTCCTCGGCCATGGATACCGTTACCGAAAGCGCGATGGCGATTGCCATGGCCCAGGCTGGTGGCCTCGGCGTCATCCACAAGAACCTCACTGCCGAAGAGCAGGCCGAGCAGGTCCGCCAGGTCAAGAGCTTCGAATCCGGCATGGTGGTCAATCCGATCACCATCGGTCCTGACGCCACGCTGGCCGACGCCCTGTCGCTGATGCAGTCCAATCGCATCTCGGGCATTCCAGTGGTCGAGAACGGCGGCAAGGGTGGCCGCGCCACCGGCAAGCTGGTCGGCATTCTCACCAACCGCGACGTGCGCTTCGCGTCCCATCCGGCCCAGCCGATCCGCGAACTGATGACCTATGAAAAGCTCATCACCGTGCGCGATGGCGTCTCCAAGGATGAAGCCAAGGTGCTGCTGCACAAGCACCGCATCGAAAAGCTGCTGGTGGTCGATGCCGACTATCGCTGCACCGGCCTCATCACCGTCAAGGACATCGAAAAGGCCCAGCTCAATCCGAATGCTGTCAAGGACGCGCAGGGCCGCCTGCGCGTTGCTGCCGCCTCTACCGTTGGCGATGCAGGCTTTGAGCGCTCGCTGCAGCTGATCGACGCCGGCGTCGACCTTCTGGTCATCGACACCGCGCACGGCCACTCCGTGCGCGTCGCTGAAGCCGTCGAACGCGTCAAGCGCGAGAGCAACGGCGTACGCATCGTCGCCGGCAACGTCGCCACCGCCGAAGCCACCCGCGCGCTCATCGAAGCTGGCGCGGATTCGGTCAAGGTCGGTATCGGTCCAGGCTCGATCTGCACCACCCGCATCGTCGCCGGTGTCGGCGTTCCTCAGCTCGCAGCCGTCATGGCCTGCGCCGAGGAGGGGGCCAAGCACGGCGTTCCTGTCATCGCTGACGGCGGAATCAAGTTCTCAGGCGATATGGCTAAGGCATTGGCCGGTGGCGCTTCTTGCGTCATGGTCGGTTCGCTCTTGGCCGGTACCGACGAAAGCCCCGGCGAGGTTTATCTCTACCAGGGCCGCTCCTACAAATCCTACCGCGGCATGGGTTCCGTCGGCGCCATGGGCTCCGGCTCCGCCGACCGCTACTTCCAGCAGGACGTCCGCGACCAGATGAAGCTGGTTCCCGAAGGCATCGAAGGTCAGGTGCCTTACAAGGGCGCAGCCGGCGCCGTGCTGCACCAGCTCGCCGGTGGCCTTCGCGCCTCCATGGGCTATACCGGCGCCCACAACCTGCAGGACTTCCGCGACAACTCAGTCTTCGTAAAGATCTCCGGCGCCGCCCTGAGCGAAAGCCACGTTCACGACGTGACCATCACGCGTGAAGCGCCGAATTACCGTAGCGCAAGGTAGGGTTTTTGAGGGGATGCCCCCACCTAACCTCCCCCTGATAGGGGAAGGAATTCCATCGGGTTTGCCGCTATATTTGACCAATCACCGGCCAAGTCCCTGCCCCTATCAAGGGGAGGCTAGGTGGGGGTATCCCAAACAAGAACTCTTCAAGCCTCAACCCCACCCAACAAAAAACCCGCGGATCGCTCCGCGGGTTTTTCTATTTCTGAGGCTTAGCCCAAGCGGCGCTTGGCCTTGTCATTATAGGGGTTCTCGCTGCCCCCGCGCACCCAGAGCCGGATCGGCGTGCCCCTGATATCGAAGGCTTCACGCAGCCCATTCACCAGATAGCGCTGATAGGCCATCGGCAAAACTTCGGGGCGCGATGCAAAGAGAATGAAGCTTGGTGGCCTTGTCTTGGCCTGCGTCATGTAGCGCAACTTGAGACGGCGGCCGGACACTGCCGGGGGCGGATGGCTCTCGACCATGCCGGACAGCCAGCGATTGAGCTTGGCGGTCGACACGTGCGAATTCCAGCTGCGCTCGATGGCGAAGATGGCGTCCATCAGCTTGTCGATATTCTTGCCGTTAAGGCCCGACAGGGTCACCAGCGGAACGCCGCGCAGCTGTGGCAGCAGGCGCTCGCATTCTTCACGCAGCACCTTGAGTGCTTCGTTCTTGTTCTCGATCAGGTCCCACTTGTTGAGTGCGATCACCAGGGCACGGCCCTCGCGTTCGACCAGATCGGCCAGCGCCAGATCCTGCTTTTCAAAAGGGATCGTTGCGTCGAGCATCAGCACGACGACTTCGGCATACTGGATCGAGCGCAGGCTGTCGCCCACGGCCAGCTTTTCCAGCTTCTCGGTAACGCGGGCGCGGCGACGGATACCGGCGGTATCGACCAGGTTGATCACCCGGCCTTCCCATTCCCACGGCACCAGAATGCTGTCGCGGGTAATGCCGGCCTCGGGACCAACCAGCACGCGCTCTTCACCAACCATGCGGTTGATCAGCGTCGACTTGCCAGCGTTTGGGCGGCCGACAATGGCCACGTTGAGGTAGCGCTTGGGGTTCCAGCGCAGGGTCGCCTCGTCGCCTTCACCCTCGAGCATGTCCTCGGTGATGTCGACGTCGACTTCGGGCATCACGTCGAGATCGGCGATCTCGCTGCCTGCGGATTCGGCTGCCTTGCGGTCGATAGTCGCCGAAACGATCGAATAAAGCTCGGAGAGGCCCAGGCCGTGTTCGGCGGACAGCGCGATCGCTTCGCCAAAGCCGAGTTTGAAGGCTTCCACCAGCCCGGCTTCCGCCGCGCCGCTTTCAGCCTTGTTGCCAACCAGATGCACGTCCTTGCCAGCCTTGCGCAGCACCTGCGCAAAGCGCTGGTCGAGCGGAACGACGCCGGCACGGGCGTCGATCATGAACAGGATGACGTCGGCTTCCTTGATCGCCAGCTCGGTCTGCTGGCGCATGCGGTCTTCAAGGCTGCCGTCGGTCACGTCTTCATAACCAGCCGTATCGAGAATACGGAATTTGAGGTCGGCAATGCGTCCTTCGGCTTCGCGGCGGTCGCGTGTCACGCCGGGCGTGTCATCGACAAGGGCGATTTTGCGGCCGACAAGGCGATTGAACAGTGTGGATTTGCCGACGTTAGGACGACCGACGATAGCAACGGTGACGGTCATTCTTTTGGTGTTCCGATCAGGGTCAGGCGAAAGCGGCCGCTATTGCGCGGCCGGCTCAGCTTCAGTTGGTGCAGCAGGGGCGTCCGTAGCGGGCGCAGGTGCAGCCGCTTCAGGGACGACTTCGGCAGGAGTTGCCGCGGCAGGGGTCTCGGTAGCAGGAGCCTGTGGGGCAGGGGCCTCCACGGCAGGTGCGTTGATCACTGGCGCGACCACGTCGTCGAGCGCCGGGATGTTGTCATTGACGATGGCGTCGATTGCCGTAGCGGCAGCTTCGGCATCGGTGGTGTTCTCGGCAATCGCGCCCTGCGACAGCAGTTGGGCCAGATAATAGCCCATGCGGTTGCGCACGGTGCTCTGGCTCATGCCATCATTGAGCACGGCTTCAAAGCTGGCCTGCGCCGCGTCGAAATTGCCGGCCTTGTATTGTGCCAGGCCCAGCGCTTCGCGCGCTGCATTGCGCATCGGGCTGCCTTCGGCGGCAATGCTTCCAACGCGCGATTCGACGTCAGACAGGGTGCCATTGTCGATCAGCAGGTTGCCGGCAAGCACCAGAGCCAGTTCACGCAGATGCGCGTTGGACTGGTTGTTGGCCAATGCGTCATAGGCGGCAACGGCTTCGGTGGTCTGGCCTTCCTTGGCCAGCACGCCCGCCTTGCGGAATTCCGCCAGCACTGGATAGCTGCCCGAACCGTCGGCAATCACCTTGTCGAGCTGGGTCTGAGCGGCGGCGAGATCGCCGCCCTCAATCAGATCGAACGCCGCATAGAGCTCGTCAGAGGACGAAGCGGCGTTATTAGAATGATACCACGTCCAGCCCTCATTGACCGCAACGAGCGCCACGACAGCCACAGCGGCGCCGATGACATAAGGCGCAAAACGCCGCCAAAAAGCGCGCATACGGTCGCTGCGCAGCTCTTCATCGACTTCGCGGAAAATATTGTCCTGGGACATGGCCTGCCTAAAGGTCGGAACGTGAATTGCGCGCACGTTTAGCATGGCTCCCCGGGAAAGCAAATGCGCGGGAACGCTGGAAAGGCCGCGTTCCCTAAGAACAATGGGACCTTTCCGGTTCTGCGCTCTGCCGATCAGCGAATCCCCGGCCCAATTCGGTCGGGCACTCGGCCAAAGCGCTCAATCCGCCCGGTATGTCTGCGCCACCGCGCCGCCTGGAAATGCCTTGGAGTCCACAAGCTTCAGTCGCATCGGCGCGGCGAGTTCGGAAAACAGAGGTTGGCCCTTGCCCAGCGCCACTGGCGCGACCAGCAGCACGAACTGATCGACCAGCCCCTGCGCCACCAGACTGCGTGCAAAGCTTGCGCCGCCATGCGCCATGATCGGCTTGCTGTCTTGCGCCTTCAGTTTCCCGATTTCATCGGCCAGAGCGCCGCCGGCAACATAGGCATTGGCCCAGCTGTCAGCGCCGACCTGCAGTTTTGCGTCAGCTCCCAATCGGGAACGTGCCGCCTCCAGAGCGATGTCTGTGCTCACACCATCAAGGATTGCCGATCCCTGTCGTGAAAACACCGCCTTGGGAATCTGATTCATCGGCGGCGCGAACTGGTCGGTGCTGGTCTGCCAGTAATTCGCCATGGTGCTGAAGCTCTTGCTGCCCATGATGTGGAGGCCCGCCGTTCCGATCGTCTCGACGCTCCAGGCCTTGGCCTCCTGGTCGGTGCCGATCATCCAGCGGTTCGAGCCTTCGAGGTCGCTCACAAAGCCATCGAGCGAAATGCTCATCTTCAAGATCAGGTCTCTCACAGTATCCTCCTGTGGTTTCCCTTCAACGACGAGCCGGGCGGCAAGGTTCAGACAGCCCGCGGCAGATTATTTCGCCATCTGCCTATTCGATCCGCGTCTCGTAATCGGCCAACGCGCCTATGATCGCCGCATCACCCGCAAATTCGCTTCGCAACCGCGCCAGTTCGGCATCCGTCCCGGTGCAGTTGAGCGCCAAAGCCTCGTCGATCTGCTTGGCTCGCTCCGCGTCATAGGCCTCCTCTCCGCGGAAGTGATCGCAGATGTCGCGCTTTTCGATGAACGCCCGAACCTCTCCGGGCAGAGCGGCAGTGCCCTCCGCCAGGGCAGGGATGGCGCAGCTTGTAGCGACGAGAGCTGCGACTATGTGAGGGCGCATTGGCGGCATCCTGAGAAAGCAGTCTTCCCAGCAAGCCGCAGCGGCTTCGTCAGTTCAAGCCACAACATGGCGAGCCGCAAAGAAAAACCGCCACGAGCCGAAGCTGCGTGGCGGTTTGATCTGGTCGTCTGGCGTTTCCGCCTGGACGAGACTTATTCCCACTCGATCGTGCCCGGTGGCTTGCTGGTCACGTCATAAACGACGCGGTTGATGCCGCGCACTTCGTTGATGATGCGCGTTGCGGTCTTGCCGAGGAAGTTCATGTCGAACTGGTAGAAGTCCGCGGTCATGCCATCGACCGAGGTAACGGCGCGCAGGGCGCAGACGAACTCATAGGTGCGACCGTCGCCCATGACGCCAACGGTCTGGACTGGGAGTAGCACGGCAAAAGCCTGCCAGATCTTGTCGTACTGGCCCGACTTGCGGATTTCGTCGAGATAGATCGCGTCGGCCTTTCGCAGGATATCCAGCTTTTCGGGCGTAATGCCGCCCGGGCAACGGATGGCGAGACCTGGACCGGGGAAGGGGTGGCGACCGATAAAGCTATCGGGCAGGCCAAGTTCACGGCCCAGCACGCGCACTTCGTCCTTGAACAGCTCACGCAGTGGTTCGACCAGCTGCATGTTCATGCGCTCTGGCAGGCCGCCCACATTGTGGTGGCTCTTGATGGTGACCGATGGGCCGCCAGTGAACGACACGGATTCGATGACGTCAGGGTAAAGAGTGCCCTGCGCCAGGAACCGTGCGCCGCCAAGCTTCTTTGCTTCCGCCTCGAATGTTTCGATGAACAGTCGGCCAATAATCTTGCGCTTGGTCTCGGGGTCCGACTGACCCTCGAGTTCACGCAGGAACACCTTGGACGCGTCCACATGCACTAGCGGAATATTGTACTGGTCGCGGAACATGGTGACGACCTGCTCGCTCTCATTGAGCCGCATCAGGCCGTGATCGACATAGATGCAGGTCAGCTGATCGCCGATCGCTTCGTGGATCAACACCGCCGCAACCGACGAATCGACGCCGCCGGACAGGCCGCAGATCACCTTCTCGGTGCCGACCTGCGCACGGATCTTTTCGATCATCTTCTGGCGGTAGGCGGCCATGGTCCAGGTCGACTGGATGCCACAGATATTGTGCACGAAGTTTGCATAGAGCTTGGCGCCATCTGGCGTGTGCACCACTTCGGGGTGGAACTGCACGGCCCAGATGCGGCGCGCTTCGTTGGCGATCATCGCGAACGGTGCGTTGGCCGAGGTGCCGACAACCTCAAAGCCTTCGGGCAGGGCAACGACACGGTCGCCGTGGCTCATCCACACCTGATGCTCGGTGCCGAGGTCCCAGACGCCATCATAAAGCGCTGAGGCCTTTTCGACCTTCACTTCGGCGCGGCCGAATTCGCGGTGATGGCCGGCCTCGACCTTGCCGCCGAGCGCCATGCACAGGGCCTGTTGGCCATAGCAGATGCCCAGGATCGGCACATTGGCCGCAAAGATCGCTGGATCGATGGTGGGGGCGTTTTCATCCAGCGTCGACGCTGGGCCACCCGACAGCACCACGCCGCTTGGCTGCATGGCAACCATGGCGACTGCCGCGTTCTGGAAGGGGTGAATTTCGCAATACACCCCAGTCTCGCGAATGCGGCGCGCAATCAACTGAGTGACTTGCGAACCGAAGTCGACGATGAGGATCGATTGCGGGCGAGCGGAGGTGTCTTGGCTTTGCATGGCGAGCCATTATCGCCGTAGCGCGGATTCCGCAAGCACATCGGTTGCAGAACAGCTTTGCGGCGCGGCACATTTGTGTCCACGCCGCGACTTTGAGGCTAGTTCAGCAGCGCAATCGACAGGTTCAGCAGCGTCGCAAAGCCAACCCAGGCCAGATACGGCACGAACAGCCATGCAGCAGGCGGATCAAGCCGGCGCGCTGTAAAGATGAAGGCCACGATCAGCGCGAGGATCGCAATAATGATGCCAAAGGCAGGCCACAGCATCTGCCCGATGAACCACACCGGCGACCAAACCCAGTTCAATCCCATCTGGGCAAACCAGATTTTCATGGCAGCGGAATTCGCGTCGATCATCCAGATGCGCCAGCCCGCAACCGCAATCATCGCATAGAGCGTGAACCAAACCGGTCCAAATACCCAATTGGGTGGATTGAACGGCGGCTTAGCCAGGTTTTCATACCACACGCCGGGCACCGACTGCGTGCCGAGAATGGCGCCAACGGCAAGCACCACAACGAGAAAAATCCCAAGCACCAGCCACGGGCGGGGCGTTTTGTAATCGGCAAGGGATGGGATCGTCATGGCGTCGCGCTCGGTCTGAAGAATATCCGAGGTTAAACGCCAAAGATCGGCTTAAGGTTCACCCTCAAGCATCACTTATTTTGCGTTCCGTCTCAGAGCGTTTATGTAGAATCCATCCGTACCCGTCAAACGTGGCGTCAGTGCGATGCCTGCCTGTTTTGTTTCGAGATTTTCGGGCAATTCCGCGCCAAATGCGCTCTGCCAAAGCTCCTGCGGCGGCACCGATGCGAAGTCGGTGTTTTCGGCGATAAACGCCGCGACCTGATCGTCGTTTTCTTCCGGAAGAATCGAGCAGGTGATGTAGATCAGCGTGCCATTCGGCTTGAGGAAGCGCCGCGCCTCGGCCAGAATCGCTGCCTGCTCAGCCACGCGCTGGGCGAGCAGCTCCGGGCTCAGCTTCCACTTGGTGTCCGGGCGACGCCGCCATGTGCCCGTGCCGGTGCAGGGGGCGTCGATCACCACGCGGTCGATCTTGCCCTCGAGGTCGTCCAGCACGCCCGGTTCAGGCGCACGCACCTGCACATTGCGCGCCCCATTGCGCTTCAGCCGATCATAAATCGGGGCAAGGCGGCTGCGGTCGCTGTCATAGGCAAAGATCTGGCCCTTGTTGCTCATGGCCGCCGCCAGCGCCAAAGTCTTGCCGCCTGCACCTGCACAGAGATCGAGGACCTGTTCGCCCGGACGCGCGCCCGCCAGCGCCGCCACGATCTGGCTGCCCTGATCCTGCACCTCAAACCAGCCCTTGAGATAGCCTTCGTCCGTCGTGACGTTCGGCGTCCGGGAATCGCGCGGACCCGCCGGCATGGTCACCCCGACTGGCGAGGTGGCCGTCTCAGAGGGCTCAAAGCGTGTCAGCGACTTCAGCACGCGTTCGCGGCTGGATTTGAGCGTGTTGACGCGCAGGTCGAGCGATGGCCGTCCAGCCATGTCCTGACCTTCGGCGATCCAGTTGTCGTCAAAAGCTCGTTCCAGCGAAGGCGCCAGCCATTCGGGAACATCGGCCAGCACCCAGCCGTCGGTCGTGTCGGGCAGTTGCCCGACTGCGCGAGCCAGCTCATCCTCCGTGAACGGCTCCGGCGCATGGCTGTCGCCTGCAAAGCTGTCACTCAGCGCTGCCGGGTCTTCGCCCCAGCCGCGCACCGCCACGGCCAAAATCAGCGCGCGTGGCGCATCGCTACCCATCAACGCGGCATAGGATGAGCGGCGGCGCAGCGCGTCATAGACCAGATTGCCGATGGCAGCGCGGTCGCCCGCACCGGCAAAGCGATTGTTCAGACCCCAGGCCTTCAGCGCTTCCGACACGGGACGTTTGCGCGTCTCCACATCGGTCAGCACGGCGATGGCAGCAGACAGACGACCGGGAAGGCGCATTTAGATACTCGGGGCTAGAACAATTCGAAGCACGAGCCATACCCACAGAAGCGCCAGCACTACAAGGCCCGAGCAATACGCCGCGAAGCGCTGGAAGATCTGATTGCTCGTCACATGCACCCCCGCATGGATGTAGCGCAGCAGCACAAACGCCCAGGCCAGGATGACATCAACCCAGCCAACACCGCCAAACCACAGCGCCAAAAGCACGGCCACATAGAACAGCGTCGGCAATTGAAACTGGTTGTCAAAATTGTTCGATAGTAGCCGCGCGCGCAACGGGTAGGCGTCGCGATTAACGGCAATATCGGCGACCGCGATCTCGCCGCGCGCTACCCTTGGCACACGCTCCATGCCCATCCAAACCAGAATGCCCATGGTCAGCAGCACCTGTGCGGCCGTGGCAAGGATCAGCAGTTTTTCGACGAGTGGCATGGCGCGCTCCTGAGGCAGTCACCAACTGTAGTGCATCAGGCCCCGACTGGTTGCAAACAGCCTCCAACTTAGTCTTCCGCTCGCCGACTGTGACAAAATAACGAACCCCATAGCGGAACCAACGGGTTTGCCTCTATATTGTAACGGCACAAGCGACCCGATGCTGAGAGCGGGGCCGCATTCCCATGAAAATATCTTGTTCGTAGAAATTTTGATCGTCGTCGTCCTGACCATCGTCAACGGCTTGTTGGCAATGTCAGAACTGGCAGTCGTCTCTGCTCGTCCCGCTCGTCTGCGGGGCATGGCAGATCAGGGTAACAAGGGCGCCGCCACGGCCATCGCCCTTGCCGAGGACCCCGGTAAGTTCCTCTCCTCTGTCCAGATCGGTATCACTCTTGTCGGCATCCTTTCGGGTGCTTTCTCCGGCGCGACCCTTGGTACGCGCCTGACTGAATGGCTGATGGAAGTCGGCCTCGGCGCGAGCCTCGCCAATGTGCTTGGCGTCGGCGGTGTCGTTGTCATCATCACCTATATCTCGCTGATTCTGGGCGAACTGGTGCCCAAGCAGATCGCCTTGCGCGATGCCGAGGGCGTCGCAGCCCGCGTTGCCGGGCCGATGAAGATGGTGGCGCTGATCGGCTCGCCGATTGTCTGGTTCCTCGATATTTCCGGCAAGCTGGTACTGCGCCTTCTGGGGCAGGGCGGCGAGTCCGACGAGCGGGTGACGGAAGAAGAGGTCAAGACCATCATTGCCGAAGCGACCACGGCCGGTGTTATCGAGAGCGATGAGCACTCGATGATCTCGGGTGTCATGCGCCTGGCCGATCGCTCGGCCCGTGGCCTGATGACGCCGCGGCTCGATGTGGACGTGGTCGACTTGTCCGATGATGGCGACGAAATCCGTCGCACCATCCTCGGCACCCACCGCTCGCGCCTGCTGGTGCAGGACGGCGACGCCGATTCGATCATCGGCGTGGTGGCCATCAAGGATATCATCGGCGTTTTCGCCAATGGTCAACCGCTCGAAATCCGCAAGTTCGTGCAGCCCGTGCCCGTGGTGATGGATCATGCCGATGCGCTCGACGTTGTTCGTGCCATCCGCAATTCCACCGTTCATATGGCGCTGGTCGTCGACGAATACGGCCACTTTGAGGGCATCGTGACCTCCGGCGATATTCTGGAAGTCATCACCGGCGTCTTTCAGGAAGAAACCGGCGACGATCCGGCTTTGGTCAAGCGCGAAGACGGTTCCTACCTCGTTGCCGGCTGGATGCCCGTCGACGAGTTCGGCGAAAAGCTCAAGCTGTCCATCCCGCGCGATGCCAAGTTCGAGACCGTTGCCGGCTATGTCCTTTCGATCATCAATCGCCTGCCAGCGGTGGGCGAGACCTTTGAATACAATGGCTGGAAGTTCGAGGTCGTCGACCTTGATGGCCGCCGTATCGATAAGGTCTTGATGACCAAGCTGGATTGACGCTCCACATCACCCTGGCTAAGACGCTCCATAACATGACTACTAAAGTCAGCTTTGGAGCGTCCCATGCCGTCAGCAACAGTTTCCCACCGTCAGCTTATGCTGACCCGCCGCCACGTCCTGCTCGGGCTGGGCGCTACAGCCGCAATTCTTGCTGCCCCCAAATCTGCCCGCGCGCAGGCGCCGCGCACCGTCGAACATGTTTTGGGCACCGCGACCATTCCCGCCAAGCCACAGCGCGTTCTGGTCCTCTCCGATTTCACCGATCTCGAATATACCCTGGCCCTCGGCATCACGCCCGTCGCCTATGGCTTTACCGGCTCTTGGGATCGCGGTGGTCTGCCGTGGCAGACGGCGGCCGCGCAGGTGGCGCAATTGCCACTGATCGAAACGCAGGCCTCGCCCGAAGTCGTGGCCAATTTCGAGCCCGACCTCATCATTGGCATGAAGACGTATATCGAGCCCATCCTGTCGCAGTTGCAGGGGCTGGCCCCGGTCATCGCGCTCGACTGGAGCATGCCATGGCGCGATGGCCTGCGCATCGTCGGCAACGCCCTGTTTGAAAACGAGCGCGCCGAAGCCGCCATCCTTGAAACAGAAGCGCTGCTGGCCGATACCGCCAACACCCTCGGCGGTCTGGAGGGCAAGAAGATCATGATAGGTTCGATGTATGGCGAAACGCTCTATGTCATCGGCGACGGTGCCATCGCCCAGCAACTGGCCGAAATGGGCCTCACCTTCATTCCAGCGCCAGACGCAGTCGGCGGACTGGGCGAATACTCCATCGAGAACGTCGATATCCTCTCCCAGGCCGACATTCTGGTGTCCTTCGCCACCGATGCCGAGGGCACAGCACGCCTTGAAGGCTTCGAGCCGTTCCGCCGCCTGCCGGCCGTCGCCGGTCACGCCTATGTGCCGCTCGAGACGCTGACCGCCTCCGCCTTCGCCGACAATTTCAGCCCGCTCAGCGCCAAATGGATATTGCCGCGTATCGCTGAACGGCTGCAGCAGGCAGCCGATGGCAAGGCCGCCACCGTCTAAGCCGCAGACCTCCCGCAACGAATAAACGTCAATGCCGGCCCGTTTGACTGGCATTGACCTGCCGACTGGTCTAGATGCGTTCGCGGAACCCGCTGCCGACGAGAGCCCCATGCCCATTCATATCGCGCTGACCTTCGACGACAATTTCTGGGCTCCGGCCTATGCCGTCATGCGGTCGGTCTGCCTGTTCACCACGCATCGGGCCGATCTGGTCTTTCACCTCTGCCATCGCACGCTGACCGACGAGCACCGCGCCGACCTCGCCAAGATCGAAACCGAGTTTGGCGCCAAGCTGGTCTGGTACGATCTCGACAAGTCCGAACTCTTCGTCGACATCGCGACCCGCATGCCGGTCAACAAACGCCTGTCCAATATCGTCTATGCGCGCCTGATGATCGACCGTCTGGTTGGTCCCTCCGTCGAGCGCATCCTCTATCTCGATTGCGACATGCTGGTCCGCGAAGATATCAACAAGCTCTACCGCATCGATATGGAAGGCTTTGCCATTGCTGCGGTGCGCGACACCTTCGCGCCCTACATCGTCGGTGGCCGCGATCTGGTCGGCAATCGCGACATCTTCGATATCGCCACGCCCTATTTCAATGCAGGCATGGTGCTGATCGATGTCGCCAAATGGCGCGACGCCGACATCATCGGGCGCATGGAACAGTATTTCAAAGACGGCGTCATGGCCCGGATCTACTACGATCAGGACCTGCTCAATCTTGTCTTCAAGGACAACTGGCTGGCGCTCGATCCGCGCTGGAACGTCATCGACGCGCGCCACTCACACGAGGGCCTCAACCCCGCCATCCTGCACTATACCGGCAAGACCAAGCCCTGGGGCATCATGTCGGGCATTCTGCAATCAGTCGCCTTCGGGCGCATCTACCGCCACGTCATGACCAATGAACTGTTCTATCGCTTCGCCCGACACCGCTGGAAGCGCTGGTGGCTGCGCAAGCTCGGCGTGAAATAGGGCGCCTAAAGCGTCATCCCGAACCACACAGTCCGGCCAATCGTCACTTGCGGCACAAAGCCACTCCGCGTCCAGAACGCCACGCCGCCGGTATTGCCAGAATTGGCGCCAAGGTGAATGCCAGCCACGTTGGCGGCCTTGGCGTCCGCGATCCAGCGCTTTAGCAATTGCGTACCCACGCCCTGTCCGCGCAGCCGCTCATGCAGGTTCATATGGATATGGGCGGGGAAGTCAGCGACCAGCGCCGATGGATTGCTCGACGGCTGGCGGATCTGCGTCAGCCGCTGCTGATCGGCAGCGGTGAGGTCGGCATCATCTGACGCCGCATACTGCTCGCGCAAATGCGGCCACCAATCGCGTTCCAGCTTCGTCGAAAAGGCGTCGCTGTCGAAGGTGCCGACGATATAGCCCGCGACGCCAAGCTCGTCGTCCGCAACGAAGACCTGTTGCGGCTCCAATACGCCATAGGGCGCGGAATAGATCGCGCCCAGTAAATTTGGATCATTGTAGAGCGGCGTGGCGTCTCGGCCAGCGTCGCCGCTCAGCAGGCAGATCTGATAGAGCGCATCGAGATCGTCCGCGCGATACGGGCGAATCTCAACCATGGCTCAGATGTCCTCGAACGTGCCGGTTTCGAAGTTGAACAGGCGGCCGTTTTCTTTCAGCGATGGGCTGAGCATGTCGATCAGCTTGGGCGCGATGTCGGATGGCTTTGGCAGCGTATCCGGATCTTCCCCGGGCATGGCCTTGGCGCGCATCGCGGTGCGCACGGCGCCGGGATAGAACACATTGACCTTGACCTTGGTCTGGGAGATTTCGCCCGCATAGGACTTGGCCATCGCATCGACGGCTGCCTTACTGGCGGCATAGAGGCCCCAGAACGGTTTAGCCGAGCGCGCCGAAGAAGACGACACAAACACAGCGCGGCCAGCGGTCGACTGGCGCAGCAACAGGTCGGTCGAGCGCAGCAGGCGATAATTGGCGGTCACGTTGACGGCCATCACCTTGTCGAAGTCTTCCGGCTTCACATGGGGCAGGGGGCTGAGCACGCCGAGCTGGCCGGCATTGGCCACGAGGCCATCCAGCGCACCCCAGCGCTCAAAGATCGCCGCGCCAAGTCGGTCGATGGCATCGCCATCGCGCAGATCGAGCGGCACCAGCGTCGTCGACGAACCCAGATCCTGGATCTCGTCATCGAGTTCTTCGAGCCCGCCGACGGTGCGGGCAACCGCCACGACATGGGCGCCGCGACGCGCGGCTTCGATAGCTGCCGCATAGCCGATACCGCGCGATGCGCCGGTAACGAGCACGACCTTGCCAGCCAGATCCTGTCCGGCTTGATCAGTAGTTTCAGCCATTAACCGGCCTCTTTGAGCAGGGAGATTTGTTTCGGCTCGTTCTTCGCGCGGCCGTTCAGGTCGGTCAACTGCGTCGGATAGTCGCCAGTGAAATAGTGGTCGGTAAACTGCGGAGCTGCCGCATTGCGCTTCTCGCCGCCTACCGCCTCATAGAGGCCGTCGATCGACAGGAATTCCAGTGAGTCCGCACCGATGAACTTGCACATCGATTCGAGATCCGGGTGCTGGTTGGCCAGCAGCTTTTCCGGGTCCGGCGTGTCGATGCCGTAATAGTCCGAATAAAAGATCATTGGGCTGGCAACGCGGATATGAACCTCCGTCGCGCCCGCATCGCGCATCATCTGCACGATTTTGACCGACGTGGTACCGCGCACGATGGAATCATCGATAAGCACGACGCGCTTGCCGGCAATCTCGGCCCGGTTGGCCGAGTGCTTGAGCTTGACGCCAAAGGCACGGATCGACTGCGTCGGCTCAATGAAGGTGCGGCCCACATAGTGGTTGCGGATGATGCCGAGTTCGAACGGAATCCCGCTCTGCTGCGCATAGCCGATTGCCGCCGGCGTGCCGCCATCTGGAACGGGCACAACCACATCGGCCTCGACCGGCGCTTCCTTGGCCAGGTTCATGCCCATCCGCTTGCGCGCGGAATAGACGCTGCGGCCGGCCACGATCGAGTCGGGACGCGCGAAATACACATATTCAAACAGGCATGGACGCTCTGGGGCAGGGCGCGCTGCCTTGCGGGCTTCTATGGTAACCGAGCCATCCGCCTGCAATTCGCAGATCACCACTTCGCCGTTCTCGACGTCGCGGATGTACTTGGCGCCGATGATGTCGAGCGCGCAGGTTTCCGAACAGAAGATTGGCTTGCCGTCGAGTTCGCCCATCACCAGCGGGCGAATACCGATTGGGTCGCGCGCGGCGATCAGCTTGGTGCGCGTCATTGCCAGCATGGCATAGCCGCCTTCCATCTGGCGGATGGCGTCGATGAAGCGGTCGGTGCTCGATGAATGGCGCGAACGCGCGATCAGGTGCAGCACCACCTCGGTATCAGACGTCGACTGACAGATGGCACCGGTCGCGATGATCTGGCGGCGCAGCGTCAGGCCATTGGTGAAGTTGCCATTATGCGCGATGGCAATGCCACCCGATTCCAGCTCCGCAAAAAGCGGCTGAACATTGCGCAGCGCCACTTCGCCGGTCGTTGAATACCGCGTGTGGCCCATCGCCATCGAGCCCGGCAGCTTGGCCAGAAGCGCGGGGTCCGTATAGTGGTCGCCCACCAGTCCCATGCGCTTTTCGGTGAAGAACTGGCGCCCGTCAAAACTGACGATGCCGGCGGCTTCCTGACCGCGGTGCTGCAACGCGTGCAACCCAAGGGCTGTCAGCGTCGAGGCATCGGTATGGCCCAAAATGCCAAACACGCCGCACTCTTCATGCAGCGTGTCACCTTCAAGACTGAAATTGTCATCGCTGGGATGGTTCACCGTGCTCTCCATGCCAATGCTGCCTTTAACGCAGGGACTGCGTGCCGCCAACGGCGTTCGGGTAAATGCTGGTTTCCCACGCAATAACCCATTTTGCTGTTCCCGACCAATGCCCGCTTCGGCTGTCAGGGTTGTGGAGAGCGCGGCGCGCTCACCAGAGTGTGATCAGGCTCAAACGGATGGCACTGCAGCCGGAGGCAGCGTGCTGTCTTCGTTCGCGTCGGTGCCATCTTCTGGCGCAACAGTCGGTGCGCCCGGATCTTCATCGCTAATGCCGGTGCCGGCGCGCAGCTTGTCGTTGATCGCCTGTTCCAGACCTTCTGGCAGCATGGAGATCAGCGTCTGGCCCATATCGCGCAGTGGCGGCAGGGTCTGCGCCTGAGCGGCCCAGCTTGGCAGGTTGTTTGGTAGCAGCCAGGTACCGAAAATGGTGATGACGATGGCAATCAGCAGGCCGCGCAGCACGCCGAACACGAAGCCCAGCGTACGATCGATCGGGCCAATGCGGCTATCCACGACGAAATCGGCGATGCGCATGGTCAACAGATGCAGGACGATCAGCGCGACAATGAAGCTGACCACGACGGTCGCAATGTCGGCAACCAGGCCGTTTTCCGGCGCGAAATACTGCCGGGCGATTTCGGGGTGGTACTGCCACATATAGACGGCAATCGCTGCCGAGCCCGCCCAGGTGGCAAGCGACAGGACTTCACGAGTCAAACCGCGCGCAGTCGCCAGAATTGCCGAAATCAGCACCAGCACACCAACACCAACGTCAAACGCTGTCAGCATATGTCTTCGCTAAGCTCCAGTTGCCGCCCCGGCTTGTTGGGCTTCGTTTAGCCGCTTTGGGCCGCCATGCCAAGGGTGGCACGCCACCGCAGGCACGATCTCCCCGAAAAGCGATCAGCTTTGCACCATTACCACTCGTCTCGCGCCGGCTCGCGCGGCTTGCCATTGGCTGCGATACGCCCCACCAGTTCCGACAATGCCGTGAACTCGGATACGATCATCCCCGAATTCTTGTCGGCTGTTCCAAGGCGGCCGGTCGACACCGATTTGAAGCCAAGCTTTTGCGCCTCGCGTAGCCGCAGCGCCCCATGCACCACCGGGCGCACCCCGCCCGCCAGCGATATTTCGCCGAAATAGACCGAATCCGTCGGTAGCGGCGAACTTGTCAGTGACGAGATCAGCGCCGCCGCAACGGCGAGATCAGCCGCAGGTTCATTAATCTTCAATCCACCCGCGACGTTGAGATAAATGTCGTTTGCGCCGATCCGCACCCCGCAGCGCGTTTCGAGTACAGCCAGCACCATCGACAGCCGCGACGTGTCCCAGCCGATAACCGCGCGGCGTGGCGTGCCCAGCGGCGAGGGGGCCACCAGCGCCTGGATTTCAATGAGAATCGGTCGCGTGCCTTCCATACCCGCAAACACCGCCGAGCCAGCCGCGCCCTCGTCGCGCTGATCCAGAAACAGCGCCGACGGGTTGGCAACCTGCTCCAGACCCAGCTCGGTCATTGCGAAAACGCCGATCTCGTCGGTCGCGCCATAGCGATTCTTGACGCCGCGCAGGATGCGGAACGTGTGGCTGCTGTCGCCTTCGAAATAGAGCACGGCATCGACCATGTGCTCGACCACCCGCGGACCGGCGATCTGGCCATCCTTGGTCACGTGCCCGACCAGCACCACCGCGGCGCCGCTCTTCTTGGCAAAACGCGTCAGTGCCTGCGCCGAGGTGCGCACCTGCGTCACCGTTCCGGGCGCGCTGTCCACGCGGTCCGTCCATAGCGTCTGGATAGAATCGATGATTACCAGATCCGGGGCAGGGCCGTTTTCGAGCGTGGCGAGAATGATCTCCACATTGGTCTCGGCCGCCAGTAGCACTTCGGCCTCGCCAAGCCCCAGCCGCTGCGCCCGCAACCGCACCTGCGCCACCGCTTCTTCGCCCGATACATAGACAACGCGTTTGCCCAAATTGGCCAAAGCCGCTGCCGATTGCAGCAGCAGCGTCGATTTGCCGATACCCGGATCGCCACCAACCAGCAGCGCCGAGCCCTTGACGAAGCCGCCGCCGGTGACGCGATCGAGTTCTGCCATGCCGGTGACGACGCGCGCGGCGCTTTCCGTCTCGCCCGATAGCGGCACCAGATTGGTCGGACGGCCGCCGGCCTTAGCCGACTTGGGGCCGGCGCCAACGCCAGAATCATTGAGTTCTTCGACGATAGTGTTCCATTCGCCGCAGGCGTCACAGCGCCCCTGCCACTGGGTCGTAACGGCGCCACAGGCCTGACAGACGAAGGAAGATCGGGATTTTGCCACGCCACACTCTCAGCTCGGGACTAGCGGTTTGTGTAGCCGAGCCATTTCAGCGAAGCAAGAACAAATGCGGAACTAACGTGCGCCCGCGCGTTCCGCCAATCCGCGCAGCGTGTTCCAGTTGCGCGCCGTCACCACGCCCGACTTTTTCTCGATAATGCCGGGCAGGCGCGAGGCCGAACCGCGTCCGGCATAGTCGACGATCAGATGCTCGCCCTCGATATGGATGCGTTCTAGCCCGACATAGCCCGTGATCCAGCCAAAGTCCGGCCGCTCACCCACGAAGAAATAGACGCCGATCTCACTCGGGCGCTGCCCAATCGCCTCGGGAAACGGCGCGGCGCGCACCAGCGCCTGCAATTGCGTCGCGGTGCGCACTACGGCCTTGTTGCCCGGTCCGAGGCCGAGCTTGCTCACAATGGCATCCATCCGCGCGGTCACTTGGGCCGCTGTGGCATCCGCCGCGACGATCATATTGCCCGTCGCGACATAGGTCTGCGGATTGCCAAAACCATCAGCTTCCGCCGCAGCGCGCCACTGTGCCATCGACATCAGCTTATGCGTCACCGGACCGATTGCGCGCAGCAGCACCACGAACACTGCCATGGCCGCTATTCGTCCTTTGGCGCCGTGTCATAGGCCTGCTGGCTGGCCAGCACGATGTCGATATTGCTCTCCGACCACACCCGCAGATTCTCGACGATCCCCGCCAGCGACACCCCTAGCGGCGTCAGCGAATACTCCACCTTGGGTGGCACGCTGGCATAGACCTTGCGGCTGACAATACCGTCCCGCTCCAGCGAGCGCAGCGTCTGCGTCAGCATCTTTTGCGACACTCCCTCGATGGTCTTGCGCATCTCGCCAAAGCGCATTGTGCCACCATTGAGCAGGCCGATCACCAGCACCGCCCATTTGTCCGAGATGCAGGCCAGCACCTGTCGCGTCGGGCAGGTCACCTTGTAGACGTCCCATGGGGGCAGTTGGTTCATTTCAATAGTCACGTTCGGGTACTTATAGAAGCTTTGGGTGCTTACTTGCCAACCATTGTATAAGGCCTTAGCTCGCCCCCAAGCAAGCAAAGGCTTGCCAGCACACAGTCTGGAGAATGGGTATGAGCACAGAAAACATCGCAATCATCGGCAGTTACTTCGATGCGGTCGCCAAGGGCGATCTGGAAACGGTCGGGCGTCTCTTGGCCGACGATCTTGTCTGGCATCAGCCAGGCAATGGCACGCTGTCGGGCACGCATACAGGCAAGCAGGCGGTATTCGCCCTGCTTGGCAGCTTCATGGAACGCAGCGCCGGCACCTTCCGCATTGATCACGTCGGCACGCTGATGGCCAATGGCGATCTGGTTTCGGCCAGCATTCACTTTGCAGCCGAAAGCGGCGCAAAATTCATGGCCATGAATGGCGTCGATCTGCTGCGCGTCGCCGATGGTCAGATCGCTGAAGTCTGGCTCTTCTCGGAAGATCAGGCCGCCGAAGACGCCTTTTGGGGCTGAGGCTTTTCGGCGATGGCAATCATTCCTGGGGCAGGTTGCCGTCGCCGATATAGTTGCGGCTGTAGCGGCCTTTGAGTGAGGTCAGTACCTCATAGCCGATGGTGCCGGCGGCATCGGCCTGATCGTCGATCCCGATCATGTCGCCCAGCACTTCGGCGCCTTCGCCCGGGCTCGGAATGTCGGAGCCGAGTTCGGTGATATCGACCACCGACTGGTCCATAGAAATGCGCCCGATCACCGGGCAGATCTTGTTGCGGATCGCCACCTTGCCGCCCGGCCGCGCATTGCTGGCCGACAGCGAGCGGAAAAAGCCATCGGCATAACCGTGGCTGATGATCGCCAGCCGGCTGTTGCGCGACAGCGAATAGGTGCCGCCATAGCCCACGGTCTCGCCGGTGCGCGCTTCGGTCACCTGCAGGATCGGCACATGCAGCGTCACCACGGGTGCCATCGGGTTCTTGCGGCCGTTCACCGCCCGACCGCCATAGAGCGCAATGCCGGGGCGCACCATCTGGAAATGATAGTCGCGACCGGTCATCAGGCCCGCCGAGTTCGACAGCGACGCCGGAATGCCGGGGAACTGGTTCATCACCGAGCCAAACAGCGCCAGCTGGGTGCGGTTCTTTTCGTGGTTCGGCTGGTCGGCACAGGCCAGATGGCTCATTACCATCTGCGGCGCATAGCCCAGCGCCTGGATACGCTCACGCACAACGCTGGCTTCATTGAGCCGAAAGCCCAGCCGGTTAATGCCGGTGTCGAAATGGAAGGCGGACGGATAGGCCTCGTTGCGCTCGACGCATTTGGCCAGCCATTCTTCCAGCATCGGCATCGACGCCAGAACGGGCATCAGGTTCTGCCGAATGTAGAGATTGGCCGCGCCCGGATAGAGCCCGTTCAGCACAAAGATATGCGCATCGGGTACCGCCGCGCGCACCGCGATGCCTTCATCGGGCGTCGCCACGAAAAAGAAGCGCGCGCCAGCGGCATGCAGGGCCTTGCTGGCGGTCGTGATGCCGGTGCCATAGGCGTCGGCTTTCACCACGGCAGCCGTCAACGCTCCGGCGCTCACCTTGTCCAGTGCGCGCCAGTTGCGGGCCAATGCCCCTAGATCGATGCTGAGTTGCCCCCCGAGACCAGACGTCAACGCCATGCTTATTCCATGCGCTCGGGCAGGTAATCGGCACGCGCCAGGTTGCCAAAGCGCGTGAACTGCGCCTCAAAGCTCAGCTGCACGGTGCCGGTTGGGCCGTGACGCTGCTTGGCGATGATGACTTCGGCTTTGCCGTGCACCTGTTCCATTTCCCCTTGCCAGGTCATGTGTTCTGGCGTGCCCTCTTTGGGCTCTTTGTTTTTGAGGTAGTACTCTTCGCGATAAACGAACAGCACCACGTCGGCGTCTTGCTCGATAGAACCCGATTCGCGCAAATCCGCCAGTTGCGGATGCTTGTCGTCGCGCGATTCCACCTGACGCGACAGCTGGCTGAGCGCGATAACCGGAACTTCCAGCTCCTTGGCGAGGGCCTTTAGCGTCGTCGTAATTTCGGTCAGTTCCTGCACGCGGTTCTGGCTCGACCCCTTCGACGAGCCGGTCAGCAGCTGCAAATAGTCGACGATAACGCAGTCGAGCCCCTTCTGGCGCTTGAGGCGGCGGGCGCGCGCAGCAAGCTGGGCCACCGAGATGCCGCCGGTATCGTCGATATAGAGCGGCAACTTGCTCATCATGTTGGAAACGTCGACGAGCTTGGAAAACTGGGTGTCGTGGATACGGCCACGGCGAATGTCCGACGATGACACTTCGGCTTGTTCAGCCAGAATACGCGTGGCCAGCTGCTCCGAACTCATTTCAAGGCTGAAAAAGCCGACAATGCCGCCATTGGTGGTCTTCTGATTGCCGTCGGCCTGCACTTCGCTGGCATAGGCCTTGGCGATGTTGAAGGCTATATTGGTCACCAGCGAGGTCTTGCCCATGGCGGGGCGTCCGGCCAGCACGATCAAGTCCGAACGCTGCAAACCGCCCATCTGGCGGTCCATGTCGTCCAACCCGGTCGAAATGCCCGAAAGGCCACCGTCACGCTGATAGGCTTCGCCGGCCATCTGTATCGAGGCGCTCAGCGCGCTCGAAAAGTTCTGGAAGCCGCCGTCGTAGCGCCCCTTTTCGGCCAGCTGGAACAGCTCGCCTTCGACCTTTTCGATCTGCTTGTTCGGCGTCATCTCGACGTCGCCGTCATAGGCAACCGAAACCATCTCCTCGCCGACGAGAATCAGGTTCCGCCGAATCGCGGTGTCATAGATCGCCTGACCATAGTCGGCCGCGTTGATCACGGTGGTCGCTTCAGCAGCGAGCTTGGCCAGATACTGCGCCATCGTCACGTCAGGCAGCAGCTGGTCGGGCAGGTGGGTCTTGATCGTGGTCGGATCAGCCGACTTGCCGGCGCGGATGATCTTGCCAGCGAGTTCGTAGATATCGCGGTGAATAGGCTCGTAGAAGTGGATCGGCTCAAGGAAGTCCGACACGCGATAGAACGCGTCATTGTTCAGCAGCAATGCGCCCAGCAGCGCCTGTTCGGCCTCCACGTTGTGGGGCGCCAGACGAAACGACTTGTCTTCAGTCGGGTGGAGCCGAGCTACTTCTGCCATGGTGCCTCTGAGGGGGAGCCGTTAACCTTTCTTAACCACGCGACGCAGCCAAGAGTCTCGACCTAGCGCCGCGAAGGTTAATGCGAGTTCACCGCTCCTGTGAACACTGTGGACAACGGGGAATGTGACGATCCGATGTTGCATGCCAGCAAGGCAGTAGAATGGCATGAGTCGGGTCCCCAAGGCACCAACCCACCCACAAACAAAAAGGCCGGGCACATGGCCCGGCCTTTCCGAAAGCTTGTGAAAAGCTCTTAGAGCTCGTCGTCGAAACGGTCGTCCTGCTGCGCGTCCTTCTGGCCGGCAGCGAAATCGCCTTCTTCGTCGTCTTCGTAAACAGTGACGGTGACGTCTTCACCAGCCGACTGGCGGGTGGCTTCGTCTTCCGAACGGGCAACGTTGACCGAGATGGTGACAGCGACTTCAGCATGCAGGTTCAGCGGCACGGTGTGCACGCCAACCGACTTGATTGGGTCGGCAAGGTCGACCTGCGAGCGCTGGACGGTGAAACCGTCAGCGGCGAGGGCTTCCACGATGTCGCGCGATGCAACCGAGCCGTACAGCTGACCGGTTTCACCAGCCTGACGGATGATGACGACGGTCTTGCCATTGAGGCCTTCAGCAATGCCGGCAGCGGCGTTGCGACGGTCTTCATTGCGCTTTTCGATGTTGGCGCGTTCGCCTTCGAACTTCAGGCGGTTAGCGGCAGTAGCGCGGAGCGCCTTGCCCTGTGGCAGCAGGAAGTTACGGGCAAAGCCGTCCTTTACGGTGACTTCTTCGCCGATGGAGCCGGTGCGACCAACGCGCTCGAGCAGAATAACTTTCATTGGGGTATTCCTTATGGCTGTCCCGTCGATGCGACGGTTAGGAGTCCCGGACCATCCGGAGCCCCAGCGATTGCCTCCCGCATTCCTTTGGGGCAGGGGAGGCTAAGCAGAAAGTCGGCGGGCTGACGAAAGCGCCAGCCCAGCGATCTTACTGAACGGCGTAGGGCATGATGCCGATGAAGCGGGCGCGCTTGATGGCCTGAGCCAGTTCACGCTGCTTCTTGGCCGAAACGGCCGTGATGCGGCTTGGGACGATCTTGCCGCGCTCGGAAACGTAGCGGGACAGCAGACGGACGTCCTTGTAGTCGATCTTTGGCGCGCCTTCACCCGAGAACGGGCAGGTCTTGCGACGGCGCTGGAAGGGACGACGGGCCTGGGCGGTTGTAAGGTCTTTGATTGCCATAGCTTTTCGGTCCTTAAATTAGAAACGGCGCGGACGGCGTTCGCCGCCGAAGCCACCACCAGGACGGCCACCGCGGTCGCCGCCATCACGATCGTCACGATCGCGCTTCTGCATCATTGCCGACGGGCCTTCTTCGAGCTCGTCAACGCGCACGGTCATGAAGCGCAGGATGTCTTCATTGATGCGCATCTGGCGTTCCATTTCAGCAACCGCCGCTGGCGATGCTTCAAGGTTCAGCAGGGTGTAGTGAGCCTTGCGGTTCTTACGGATGCGGTAGGAGAGACCCTTGAGGCCCCAGTATTCGTTCTTGGTGACCTTGCCGCCGCCCTGGGCGAGGACTTCGGTCAGCGCAGCGGTGAGTTCTTCAACCTGCTGCTGGGAAACGTCCTGGCGAGCCAGGTAGATATGTTCGTAGAGGGCCATAGATGCGCCTTCCTTCGTGGTTTAACACACAGCAATATCTGGCGCGGAGCCTCCTTGAAGCCGGAAAGGGCATCAAAGCAGTCTTGCAAAGAGCGGGAACACGGGAGGCCGGACTGAAGCCCTATTCATCGTTCTTTCAAACGACGAACCCTCCGTTCAGCCCCCGGCCAAACGAATTGCTGGCGGTGCAATAGGCGGATTGTCGTCCAAACACAAGGTTTATGTGCGTGCCTTCGTGACCAGGACCACAGAATCGCAATGGCCCAGTGGGTCAAATTAGGCAAAGGCCACGCGGTCTCGGCCAGACTGCTTTGCAGCATAAAGCGCGGTATCGGCCGTCGCCAGTGCGTCATCAATGGCTGTCGCCAATGGCTGCACCGTAGCTCCAACGCTCACCGCCACATGAATAACCCTGCCGTCCACCGTCGCGATGGTCATAAGTCGAGCCTGCTGGCAGACATGGTCGGCAAAATGCAGGGCCGATTTCTGGTCCTTGCTACGCACCGGGAAGATCGCGGCAAACTCCTCGCCGCCCAGTCGCCCCAGAATCGCATTAGCGGGTAGGGCGGATATCAGCATGCGGCCGGTTTCGGCGATCACCTTGTCACCGGCAGCGTGGCCATTGAGGTCGTTGACTCGCTTGAAGTGATCGATGTCGATCATCAGCACCGCAAGGTCCTGCTCCTTGCGAGCACGCTGCACGAGCTGGCGCGCCTGTTCAAAGAAGGTGCGACGATTGAGCAGCCCGCTCAACATGTCGCGCGTCGCCAGCACCTCAAGCCGGGCATTCGCCCGCGCCCATGCGGCGTTGACCGCTGCCACCACAATGGTCGTCGTGGCCACCATGGCAATGCCCAGCCGGAACGACGCAGTGGCATCGGTGCCACTGATCGGTGCGGACAATGGAATAAAGCCCATCGGTACGGCCAGCAGCATCCAGACGCAGACCAGTGAGGAAACGGACAGCGCAACCGGCGGCGCAAACTGTACCGCAATCAACATCAACGCCGGCACCGGGAACACCATGGCGCCCATGTGACCCCACAGATGGATGCTCACCAACGAGGCAAACAGCACCACAAAGGCCGAAATCTTACCCGAATTGCTGCCGATATGCGGCGCCTCAGAGGTCAGGCGCCACTCGGTATTGGGCACCAGCGTCATTATTGTGGGGACAATGGCGATATAAAAGCTCAGTTCGCTGCTGAACCAGAAGAACGCCGCCGCCAGCGGATGCATGTCAAATAGGAATGGTCCCGCAATCGTGCCAACCGCGGCCGACCCGGCTGCCGCGGCAACCAGCGCCGCCAGCAACGCCATCGCATCCATCGGGCGATTGAGCCCACGCTTATCCAGACCAAGCCGCACGATCGCCGTGCCACCCATGGCAACGCCGAGCAGGTTCGCACTGGTCAGCAACAGGCTTTCAAGGAATGGCGTGCCGCCGAACTGGTCACCCAGCAGATAGCCGGCAGTTGCCGCCAGCCAGCTCAATATGGTGCGGAAATCGGGGCGCAACACAAACAGCGCCAGTAGCGCGGCATTGGGCAGCCACAGGCTGGACAGCGAAAAAATCTGCCGGGTCACGACCGACAGGACGCTCAAAACCAGCACCAGTACAAAGACCAGGGCGGCGTGCCATAGCACGAGCTGCAGGCTGTGCCTGCTTGATGACGCTGGTATCGCCCCCAATGGAAAATCCCTCGCTTTCATAAAAGGTCTCAGGCTTTTATTAACATCTGGTCAGCGCAACTGATTGCCGAATGCTAAACAGGCTTGCCTTGACTTGGCCCCATCCATTCGGCAAAGGCCAATTTCCGGCCACTTTCACCGGTGGCATAAATCAAGAGAGTGTTATGACCAAGCGCGCATTCACGTTTCCGGGGCAGGGCAGCCAGGCTGTCGGCATGGGCAAGGATTTGGCCGCGACCTATCCAGAAGCCCGCGCAGTCTTCCAGGAAGTCGATGAAGCCCTGGGACAGCGCCTGTCCGCAATCATGTTCGAAGGCCCGGACGATATCCTGCGCCTCACTGAAAACGCACAGCCAGCACTGATGGCCGTCAGCCTCGCCGTTATCCGCGTGCTCGAATCAAAGGGCGTTCGCCTTGCCGATCACGCCGCCTATGTGGCTGGCCACTCGCTTGGCGAATATTCCGCCCTCTGCGCCGCTGGTACATTTTCGCTCGCCGATACCGCCCGTCTGCTCAAGACGCGTGGTCAGGCCATGCAGAAGGCCGTTCCGGTTGGTCACGGCGCCATGGCAGCTCTGCTCGGTCTCGACCTCGAAACCGCCCGCGAAGTCGCTGCCGAAGCCGCACAGGGCGAAGTCTGCGACGTCGCCAACGATAACGCGCCCGGTCAGGTCGTTGTGTCCGGCGCCATTGCTGCCATCGAACGCGCTGTTGAAATCGCCAAGACCAAGGGCGCCAAGCGCGCTCTGCTGCTGCCCGTCAGCGCACCCTTCCATTGCTCGCTGATGCAGCCCGCTGCCGATGCCATGGCTGCTGCTCTGGCCGAAGTCACCGTCAACGCGCCCGTCGTGCCACTGGTGGCCAACGTGCTCGCGACCCCAATTTCCGACCCGGACGAGATTCGTCGTCGCCTCGTCGAACAGGTGACTGGCGTGGTCCGCTGGACCGAGACCGTCACCTGGCTCACCGGCGAAGGTGGCGTGACCCATCTGGCCGAACTCGGCACCGGCAAGGTCCTGACTGGCCTTGCCAAGCGCATCAACGGCGAAGCTGTGGCAACCGCCGTTTCCTCGCCTGCCGACATCGACGCTTTCGCCGCGGAACTCTCGGCTTAATCTCTTGAATCTGCCTGTTAACGGCTTGAATCAATCTCTCCACGGGGGAACACTAAATGTTTGATCTTACTGGCAAACGCGCGCTTGTGACTGGCGCCAGCGGCGGCATCGGTCGCGAAATCGCCAAGGCACTGGCAGCTGCCGGCGCCACCGTCGCACTCAGCGGCACCCGCGTTGGTGCGCTCGAAGACACCGCCAGGGAAATCGGCAAGGACAGCCCGATTCTGCCCTGCAACCTCTCTAAGCTCGACGACGTCGACAAGCTGGTGCCTGCCGCAGAAGCCGCCCTCGGCGGCCTCGACATTCTGGTCAACAATGCCGGCATGACGCGCGACAATCTCTTCATGCGCATGAAGGATGAAGAGTGGGACGAGGTCATTGCGGTCAACCTGACCGCCGCTTTCCACCTCAACCGCGCCGTGCTGCGTGGAATGATGAAGCAGCGCTATGGCCGCATCATCGGCATTTCCTCGGTCGTTGGCGTCACCGGCAATCCGGGGCAGGGCAACTACGCCGCCTCCAAGGCCGGCCTGATCGGCATGAACAAGGCACTGGCCCACGAAGTCGCCAGCCGCAATATTACGGTCAATTCCATCGCCCCCGGCTTCATTGCTTCGGCCATGACCGATGAGCTCAATGACAAGCAGCGCGAGTCGATCTTGTCGTCGATTCCAGCCAATAGACTTGGTACTGCACAGGAAGTTGCTGCCTGCGCCGTTTTTCTTTCGAGCGAGGGCGCAGCCTACATCACGGGCCAGACGATTAACGTCAATGGCGGCATGGCAATGATCTAATACGGCCAAAAGCCGTTGAAAACCTGGGAACTGGCTTCTGGCGGTCGCGTTGCAAGTGTGCTACTCGCCCCGCCGGACACCTTGGGCGGACCGCCTTGCAGCCGCTATGAAGCGCGCATACATTGGTCGCCGTCAGCTAACAGGGTGCTTGAAGATTTGGCACTGCGCCAATAAAGAAACGAAACGAAACCTCGATTTCGAAAAGGGAAGTCAAATATGAGCGATGTCGCTGATCGGGTCCGCAAAATCGTTGTGGAACACCTCAATGTGGACGCCGAGAAAGTTGTCGAAAAGGCATCCTTCATCGACGATCTGGGTGCAGACTCCCTCGACCAGGTTGAGCTGGTGATGGCATTCGAAGAAGAATTCTCGGTTGAGATTCCTGACGACGCTGCCGAGCAGATCCAGACTTTTGGTGATGCCGTTTCTTTCCTCACCAAGGCTGTCGGCTAACCGCCGATAGAGATCATTGACCATGGAATTACGCCGCGTTGTCGTCACCGGGCTGGGCCTCGTAACCCCTCTCGGCTGCGGAGTTGAAGCCACTTGGGCCAATATTTTGGCCGGCAAGAGTGGCGCTAGACGTATCAACGAATTCCAGGTCGATGATATTGCGTGCCAAATTGCTCATCGCTTGCCGCTCGGCGACTATGCCGACGGCAAATACAATCCCGATGAGTGGATGGACACCAAGGAACAGCGCAAGGTTGACGACTTCATCGTTTACGCGATGGCAGCCGCAACCCAAGCTATCCAGGACGCGGGTGTTGAGCCCAAGACCCAGGAAGAGCAGGAACGCACAGGCGTTCTGATCGGCTCTGGTATCGGCGGCATTGGCGGCATCTACGATGCCTCCATTACGCTGCACGAAAAGGGTCCGCGCCGTATCAGCCCGTTCTTCATTCCGGGCCGCCTGATCAACCTCGCCTCGGGTTACGTATCGATTCGTTTTGGCCTTAAAGGCCCGAACCATTCGGTCGTGACCGCATGTTCGACAGGTGCGCACGCCATTGGCGACGCGGCCCGTCTGATTGCCTTTGGCGATGCTGATGTCATGGTCGCCGGTGGTGCGGAAAGCTGCGTCAACCGCCTGGCTCTGGCCGGGTTTGCCGCTGCTCGCGCGCTATCCACCGGCTTCAACGACAATCCAGAAGCGGCCTCGCGTCCTTACGACAAGGACCGTGATGGTTTCGTGATGGGTGAGGGCGCCGGCATCGTGGTTCTTGAGGACTACGAGCGTGCCAAGGCCCGTGGCGCCAAGATTTATGGCGAAGTGATCGGTTATGGCCTCTCCGGCGATGCCTATCACATCACCGCACCGTCGCCCGATGGCGATGGTGGCTTCCGCGCCATGAGCGCGGCAGTAAAGCGCGCTGGCATCAGCGCGTCCGACATCGATTACATCAACGCCCATGGCACATCGACGCCACTGGGTGATGAGATCGAGCTGGGCGCCGTGACCCGCGTGCTGGGCGAATCGGCTTCAAAGTCCGTGATGAGCTCAACAAAATCGGCCATCGGCCACCTTCTGGGTGCTGCCGGTTCGGTCGAAGCAATCTTCTGTCTGCTGGCGATGCGGGACAGCGTGGCTCCGCCAACGCTCAATCTCGACAATCCATCGGTCGAAACGGTGATCAATCTTGTGCCCAAGACGGCGTTCAAGAAGGAAATCAACGTGGCACTGTCCAACAGCTTCGGCTTTGGCGGTACCAATGCGACCCTGGTGATGCGCAAGGTCAGCTGACTTTTCCACGATTGTGAAGGGGCACATCGCGCAACCACGCGATGTGCCCCTTGTTTTTATGGCCTTGCATGGGAACAATGCGCTGCCATGAGGCTGACTCAAACCGATGACAAGACCCATCGCATTTATGCCATTGGGCTCGAGGGTAATCCTGAACGATGAATGATCGCAAAGCCCGGCGCCGCCGCCGTTCAAGCAACGGATTCGTCGATATTCTGAACGGGTTCCTGACCCTTTTGGTCATCGGTCTCGTGGTCGTCGGCGGTGGCTTCTTCTTCATCGCCTCGCAATATTACGGCGACGGTCCGTTCGCCGAACCCAAGACGTTCCGCGTCGAATCGGGCAGCTCGCTCAGCACCACGGCCAATCGGCTTGAGGAGCAGGGCCTGATCAGCAATGCGCTGATTTTCAGCCAGTTCGGCAGCCGCGTCGAGCGCAACACCATCATCAAGGCTGGCGATTTCAACATCCCCGCCGGCGCCAGTATGTCCGACATCCTGCAGGAACTGACTGAAGGCAATCCGATCCGCTATGCGGTGACGATCCCTGAAGGCTGGACCTCCTGGGAAGCCATTCAGCGCCTCAACGGCGACAACAATCTCGTCGGTGAAATCACGGCGCTTCCCGCCGAAGGCTCGATCCTGCCGGGCAGCTACGACTACATTCCGGGCGATACGCGTCAGTCGGTTCTCGACAAGATGCAGACCGCCATGTCGACCGAACTGGCCGCCGTCTGGGCTGGCCGCGAGGCTGACCTGCCGATCAAGACGCCAGAAGAGCTGGTCGTGCTGGCCTCCATCGTCGAGAAGGAAACCGGCGTTGCCACCGAGCGTCCGCAGGTCGCGGCAGTGTTCGTCAATCGCCTCCGCGTAGGCATGCGCCTGCAGTCCGATCCGACCATCATCTATGGCATCACCAAGGGTCAGACGACACTCGGCCGCGGCATCCGTCGCTCCGAAATCGAGGCCAAGACGCCCTACAACACCTATCAGATCAATGGCCTGCCACCGACGCCGATTGCCAATCCCGGCATTGACGCGCTCAAGGCCGTCGCCAACCCGGACACCCACGACTACATCTACTTCGTGGCCAAGGGCGCAACGCCACGCGAGGGCCACGTCTTCGCCGAGACCTATGCCGAGCATCAGCAGAACGTGGCGCAATACCGACGCATAGCCGCCGAGGCCGCAGCCGCCGCTGAATCGGAAGCGGAAGCCGCGCGTCAGGCGCTGGAGGCAGAACAGGCCGCCGAACAGCCTGCTCAACCGTGAGCCAGCCTCTCGCCAGCATGACCGGTTACGCGCGCGCCTCCGGCGCGGTCGCGGGCGCGTCCTTCGTCTGTGAAGTCAAATCGGTCAACGGGCGCGGCCTTGACGTGCGCCTGCGCCTGGCGTCGGGCATGGATGCGCTCGAAAGCGACATCCGCCAACTGATCGCCAAGACGCTGTCGCGCGGCTCGGTCACCTTCAACCTCAATATCGAGCGCGACGGAGCAGGGGGCGAACTGCTGATCAATCAGCAGGCACTGGACACCGTCCTCGCCGCCATCGAAATCCTCAAGACCCGCATCGACGCCGCCTCGCCAACGCTGGACGGTATCCTCGGCCTCAAGGGCGTGCTGGAACAGCGCGACCGTCCGATGTCGGCAACCGCCGAAGATGGCTTGAGCGCTGCCATCCTCGATGGCGCCTCGCAGGCTCTGGTCGATCTGGTTCTGTCGCGCCGCCAGGAAGGCGGCCAGATCGCCACTGTCCTGCTCGACCGTCTCGACGAGATCGAAGCACTGGTCGCCCGCGCCGAAGTCCATCCTTCCCGCAGCCGCGACACCATTCTGGCGCGCCTGCAGCAGCAGGTTGCTGATCTGTCGACCGATGCCAGCGTGCCGCAAGACCGTCTGGCGCAGGAAGCCCTGCTGCTGGCGACCAAGGCCGACATCCGCGAAGAGCTCGATCGCCTCACCGCCCACATCGCTTCCGCGCGCCAACTCATCCGTGGCGGCGGCGCTGTCGGTCGTCGGCTTGATTTCCTGGCTCAGGAATTCAACCGCGAAGCCAATACCTTGTGCAGTAAATCCAATGCAGTGGAGCTGACCGCCATTGGCCTTGACCTCAAGGCGGCGATAGATCAACTACGCGAGCAGGTACAGAACATCGAATAGGATCTGGCTGATGGAATTTCAGCGCCGCGGCGTCATGCTGGTCATCGCTTCGCCCTCGGGCGCTGGCAAGTCGTCGATCTCCCGTGCGCTGTTTGGTGCCGATCCCAACATCAAGCTGTCCGTTTCGGTCACGACGCGCGCGCGCCGCACCGATGAGGTCGATGGCAAGCATTACCATTTCATCGACGTGGCCACCTACAAGCGCATGCAGGCCGATGGCGAACTGCTGGAATCCGCCGAAGTGCACGGCAATTTCTACGGCACCCCGCGCGCCAAGGTCGAAGAGCAGCTCGCTGCCGGCAACGATATCCTGTTCGACATCGACTATCAGGGCACGCTGCAGCTCTACCGCAACAGCCGCAAGGACATGGTGACGGTGTTCATCCTGCCACCGTCCATCAAGGAGCTCCGCGCCCGCCTCGAGCGCCGCGCTCAGGACAGCGTCGGCACCATCGAAAAGCGTCTCCAGAACGCCCGCCGTGAGATGGAGCACTTCAACGAATACGACTACGTCATCGTCAACGAAGACCTCGAAGCCTCGACCCAACGCGTCCGCTCGATCCTCGTTTCCGCCCGCCTCGAACGCGATCGCCAGCTCAATTTGAGCAGCTTCGTCAAAGACTTGCAGAGTCAGATCGACTCTCTTTGAGAGGATGAGCTCATTTCAGAACAAGACCTTATGGTGAGCCCGTCGAACCACGAGGTCGTGGCGCCCCAGTTTCCCCTGCGCCGTCAAGCGCGACCTCTATGACCGGCACCCAGGTCATCCGCCGCGGCACGCCAGCCTATCGCCGCGCCAACGTGGCTTTCTTCCTCTCCGCTTTCGCGATCTTTGCCTCGCTCTATTCGGTTCAACCGCTGCTGCCGATCCTTGCCGCCGAGTTCGATCTCGATGCAGGCACAGCGTCTCTGGCCCTTTCTTCCACCAGTGCCACGCTCGCCGTCGCCCTGCTGCTGGCCAGTTGGGTCTTCGACCGTATCGGCCGCAAAACCCTGATGGTCTGGGCCATCCTGCTGACGGCAACGCTCGGCCTGTTGCTGCCCTTCGCGCCAAACTGGTGGTCGCTGGTTGCCATCCGCACGCTGATGGGCCTGACCCTTTCCGGTCTGCCCGCCGTCGCCATGGTCTATCTCGCCGAAGAAATGGACCCCGACGCACTCGGTTTCTCGATGGGCCTCTATATCGGCGGCACCGCTATTGGCGGCATGGCCGGGCGTCTGGTTTCGGGTGTGCTCGCGGACTTCATCGGCTGGCGCGAAGCGCTGCTGGTGCTCGGCGTCGCCATCGCGATCGCCTCGCTGGTCGTGGTCCTATTGCTGCCCACCCCGCACAATTCGGCCCGCACCCGCCTCAGCATGGGCGATCTCGTTCGACTGGTCCGCGTGCAGTTCAACGATCGCGGCTTGCCCTGGCTCTTCGCTTCGGCATTCCTGCTCATGGGCAGCTTTGTCACCCTCTACAACTATGCCGGTTTCCGTCTGGCACTCCCGCCCTTTGCCCTCAGCCACGCCGCCATCGCCGCGATCTCCGTGGTCTATCTCCTGGGGCGTTTCAGTTCGATCTGGGCCGGCGATCTCGCCCAGCGCCTGGGCCGTCGCAAAGTCTATTGGGTGCTGGTCACGATCATGACGTTGGGCGTTTTCCTGACCCTGATCCCGTCCACCCCGGTTATCATCGCGGGCCTCGCCATCGCCACTATCGGCTATTTCGCCGCCCACGGCATTGCCAGCGCCTGGGTCGCCCGCCGCGCACTCGTCGGCCGGGCGCAAGCCTCGGCCATCTATCTCTTCGCCTATTATCTGGGGGCGTCGGTCTTGGGCACGCTCGGTGGCTATGCCTGGGTCGTCTGGGGCTGGACCGGCGTCATGCTGGTCAGCGGCGGCTCGGTTCTACTGGCACTTGCCGTCTCCATCCGCCTGATGTTCTTGCCGCCTCTACCAGTCCCCGAGCGCACACCCGTACCGCCAGCCGGCGTCTAACCCTTCTTCACCTCGCCCCTCGGGGGAGAGGTCGGCGCGCAGCGCCGGGTGAGGGGGCCTTTACCGGGCGAGATGCAATGGGACGTCTCGCACCCGACAGAAACCGGCAAGAACGCTCTACCCCCGCCTCAATGCCGGCAAAGCTCGCGCCATGGCGAGGAACGTCGCCACATCCAGTTCCTCAGCCCGCTCATCGCCCTTGAGCCCCGCAGCCGCCAGCAGTCCCTCAACCGGCACACCGGCCGCCTTGAGGCTCTGCCGAACCATCTTGCGCCGCTGCCCAAAGGCCGCACGTGTAATGTGTTCGAGATCCTTGACCGTCACATCGTCGCCGATCGCCTTTGGCTTGAGATGCACCACGGCCGAAGTCACGTTCGGTGGTGGGACAAACGCCTGCCGACCCACATTGAAGGCAATCCGCGCATCGGTGCGCCAGCCCGCCAGCACGCCCAGCCGTCCATAGGCATCGTCATGGGCATGCGCACAGATACGCTCGGCAACCTCGCGCTGGAACATCAGCGTCAGGCTCTCAAAGAACGATGGCCACGGGTCCATGGTCAGCCAGCCCGTCAGCAACGGCGTCGCAATATTGTAGGGCAGATTGGCAATGATGCGCGTCGGACCATCCGCCAGCAGGCGATAGTCCATTTCCATCGCATCGCCGCTGATCACCGTCAGACGACCCGGATAGGCCTCGGCGATCTGCGCCAGCGCCGGCAGGGCACGCGCATCGCGTTCGATGGCGATCACTTCACGTGCGCCCTCAGCCAGGAGCGCCCGTGTCAGCCCGCCGGGGCCAGGACCAACCTCAATGACGCGATAGCCCTCCAGCGGCCCCGCAACCCGCGCAATGCGCGACGTCAGGTTAAGGTCGAGCAGGAAGTTTTGCCCGAGCTCCTTTTTGGCGCGTAGCCCATGTTCCGCGATGACTTCGCGCAGCGGTGGCAGATTATCGATCTGGCTCATTGTGCGGCCGTCATGGCATCCGCCATCCTGATCGCGGCCAAAAAGCTGGCGGGTGAAGCGCGCCCCGTTCCCGCCAGGTCAAAAGCCGTGCCATGGTCGGGCGACGTCCGCACGATGGGAAGGCCCAGCGTCACGTTGACCGCGTCCTCGAAGGCCACGGTCTTGATCGGGATCAGCGCCTGATCGTGATACATCGCAACCACTGCGTCGTAGCGCGCCCAGTGTGAGGGATAAAACAGAGTATCCGCGGGCAGGGGGCCTTCGACCCCGATCCCCTCGAACTGCAACTGCGCCACGGCCGGTCCGACGATCTCCAGTTCCTCTCGGCCGATAGCACCGCCTTCGCCCGCATGCGGGTTCAGACCGGCCACCCCGATACGCGGATTGGCTATGCCAAACCGGTTCCGCAGGTCATGGGCCACAACCCGAATGGTATTCACAATCAATTCCTTGGTCAGCAGATCCGGCACGTCGCGGATCGGCACATGGATGGTCACCGGCACCGCCCGCAGCCCACCATGCGCCAGCATCATCACCGGCAGTGGCACCGTGCCGCCATTGGCGCACAACTCGGCCAGAAACTCGGTATGGCCGGGATGGCGGAACCCGACATTGTAAAGTGCACCCTTGTGGATCGGCGCCGTCACCAGCGCACGGCATCCACCGGTCAAAGTCGCACGCACCGCCGCTTCAATGGAACGGATTACCACGCCACCCGAAACCGCCGAAATCTCGCCTGGCTGATCCGGAACGAGCCCCGCAACGTCAACAACCGGCAGCGCCTCGCCAAACGCCGCAGCGGCCTCTTCTGGCGCAACCTTCACGATATCGAGCTTCAGCCCCAATCGTTCGGCGCGCAATTTCAGAAATTCGACATGCCCAAAAATGCAAAATGCCGGCAGCGCCAGTTCGGCGCGCCGTGCATAAAGTGACAATGCTATATCCGGGCCGACGCCCGCAGGCTCACCCATGCTGATGGCCAGCGGCTTGTTCATCTCAGCCCCGTCGGAGAACAGACAAAAAGGGCCGCCGAAGCGGCCCGTTCTGCTTAGTTGTAGATGATTTTTGCGCTCTTGCGCAGGTCTGCCAGATAGGTGGTGACCTGACCCTTGAGGGCAGCGTTACCAGCATCGGCGCGCAGGTCGCTCTTGATGAAGGTCAGGTCCTGCGCCTGCACCTTCTCGCAAACGGCGAGCATCGAAACGCCCGTTCCAACCACGCGTGGCTTGGTGATGCCGCCAACGTTGAGGCCGGCCAGTTCTTTGGCAATGGCTTCTGGCAGCTGCGTTGCATGGCGACGACCAACATCGATCACGGCAGCATCGGTAAAGCCCATCGACAGGTTCACTGCACTGTCGCAGCCAGCAAACTTGGAGCGATAGTTATTGGCCTGACCGGTCCGACCGCTGGAACCCGCGCCGACAAAGATGATCTCTTTGAGGATGTAATCGAAGGTCTGGTAGGTTTGAACCTTGCTGGCCGCCTGCTGGTCGAGTTGCAGATCAGAAACCTGAACCTGTGGCATGATCGCCTGCTCGGTCACGGCATTCCAGGCAATGGCGGCGCGAAGGCGATCGCGCAGTGTGTCCATGCCAACGCCACCCTGCTGCAACAGCCCGATCAGCTTGTCCTTGCTGACATTCATGTTGCGAGCGATCTGCTGCAAAGCATCATCGATCTGGGCATTGGTGACGGTGATCCCCAGGCGCTTGGCCTCCGCCAGCTGGATGGCTTCATCGATCAACTGATCCGTAGCGCCACGCGAGCCTGTCTTGTTGCCCTCGATGGCAAACAACCGCACGCGCTGGGCAATCTGCGAGTCGGTGATCGGCGTGCCGTTCACGCTGACGCGAACGCTCTGCGCAAAACTCGGCGCGGCGGCGCCAATAGTCAGCATCACCGCTACGATAACGGCGCTGATTGCGCGCCCCCAAAAACCATTGGCCATCTTTGTCATCCGCCTCGCGTCAAATTACACCCCCTCAATGAGGGGGGAAGGGCACGCTGTCAATTGCCCCATGAATGAGGCCAAAATCCGATACTAGCGGGCAACCCGCCCATTGTAGCCGACATCAAGGCCGGCCGGAGCCTTCACGCGGAACGTCGCGGTGAAGCGCGTGTCGTCCGGCTTGTCGTGTGTCGGGCCATTCCGTGTGACATGGCCGCCCATGACCAGATAGCCGTCGTCATAGACCACGCCGCCGCCGACCTGCAGCCAGGTATTGGATGCCAGGTCCCAATACGTGCTGGCCTTGACGGTCCAGTAGTCCGCCACTGGAACCCCAATTTCGCCCCCGATTTCGTGCTGATCCTTGAGGATTCCGCCATCGGTATTGGCTGGGAGATAGGTGTAGCTGAAGTCAGCCGAGTAGCCGTCGTTGGAGTAGCTGGCACCCAGTCCGGCGCGCGCAACGCTGAAATCCGACGTATCGACCTGCAGTTTGCCGCCAGCTTTGAAGCCCGGAACAAACGAGCCATAAGCGCCAAGCACCGCATAGGATGCGGTTGCATCAAGCCCCGCGCCTACGCCCGTCTGCGCAGGATCAGCCGCAGCAAAGGCGTTCTCGCCTGCGAGAAGGAATGACTGTCCGGCCACGACTTCGAAATAGCCGCCATCGGCGAAATTGGCCTGATAACGCCCGCCAACATTGGCGCGCAGGCCCGTCTCCTGACGGTCATTGCCCGAGAAGCGGTTGTAGCTGAACAAATTCGTGTCATCGAACACGAAACTCTGGGAATCATCATTGGTGATGCCGACGGCCGTCACGTCCGAGCCGCGATAGGCCAACTGCACGATGGGTTCGATCAGATGCACCGTCGATCCATCATTGGCCGCCATCGGGAACCGCACATCCATCGCCGCAATCGGCGTAGCGCTCCACAGCGTCGTCTCGCCTGGCCCAATCGGGCTCGTCCCGTCATAATACGCAAAGTCTGCGCGACCGCCGAGGTAAGGCGTAGCGACGAAACCAGCAGCACCAATCCACTGCGTCTGCCATCCAGCCTGCAAACTCGCATGCTGTTTGTTGCCCTCATAGCCGAGGACATAGGGCACGCCGTTTCGGCTTAGACGGCTACCATAGTCGCGTTGAACACCGAGAAGACGTCCACTGATTTCAAGCCGCCCGAGGCCCGGACCCAGGTCTTCGATATGCTCGAACCGAACAGTGGGGACAGCTCTTGCTTGCTGGCCTTGTGCTACAGGACCATGATTGCCCAGTCGGTTGAACTGCTGCACGCGGAGATCAAAGAACGTATCTGACGTCAAATGCGTCGCGTAAACCTCGTTAACCGAGGATTCACTGCGGGTCATCCGATAGTCCGTCAGGTATGCCGGATCGGTAAAAGCCGTGTAGCTCCAGCCAACCGTCCAGTCTGTGACGGGACGGAAACTGCCCGATGTCTGCAGCGCCCCGCGCCAGTCGCGTTTGGCATCAGCGAAGGTGAATGCAGACTGATCCAGCTGGTATAAACCGCTTGCCTTGATGCGGAACGAGCCAGCGTCAAACCGCTGGCGCCATTCGACGCCCATCAGGAAGCTCTGCCGCGTCAACAAAGTTGGCGTCAGGATAATGTCGGTCCAGCGGTTGGAGTAGGCAGTGAAAGGGATTTCCGCTTTAATGCCAATCTGGTCGCTTGAATCGATATTCGGCGTTGGCAGATTGGCGAGCGCGTTGTCGCTCGTATCGGGCAGCCAAAGATAGGGAAGCCATGCTACCGGCACACCAAGCAAAGCCAGGCTAGGCTGCTCAAGCTGCAGGGAGCCATCTACGGCATTGTAGGTGACGCGCTGTGCGCTGACGGACCAGCCAATACGGCGTCCCTGCGCATCGATACACTCGCCACATGGGGTGTAAGTCGCGTTTTGCAGGATTGTCCGAAGAGCTTCGTCGTAATCCGCGCTATCGGCCGTTATCCGCGCGCCGTCATAGGTTCGAATCGTCAGCGCCTGAATAAACGCCAGCTTCATGCCGCCAGTGAGCTGAAAGTCTTGCGCCTCCAACACGTTACCGGAGGGGTCAACGATGATCACGGCGCCGGCAAACGACACTTCGTTGGACGCGCGTTTATAGGTGAGGCTTTGCCCGGTCAGGGTATAGCCGTCCTGCTTCAACACGACATCACCGCTCGCGGTAATCGTGTTGGTATCGGCATTAAATGTCAGCCCGTTCGCTTCGACGCCCAAAGGCGCCGATTGACTTATACGAGCTGTGAACAGGTCGCGCGGGACCAGCTGCGCATAAGCGACTGATGACAAAGCGAGCATAAACGCGCCGCTGGCCACGGCCAGACGGAACGCAGTTTTCCCGCTTTTGGCTTTCGCCTTCATCGTCACGTTCGCCCGTCTTCCTTGTGCAGCAACACTGTCACGCCAATGACAATGGCTACAAACGCCGGTCCAACTGCCGCAAACGTGGGGTCAAGAACGCCGGACGACCCGGCACGGTCGGCCATCTCGGTAATCACGAATACAACGAACCCAAGAACGATCCCGTAGAGAACCGCAGGACCATAATTAGAGCTTCTTCGATAACCTGCGGTAAACGCAAAAGCAATGAACAGTGAGCCGATCAACACAAGCGGTAGCGACAGCAGCTTGATCAGCCGCATCGTGGCCGCAGAGCGGATGCTCGGATCGGCCACGCCGGCCTGTAAAAGCGCGCTCAACTCGAAAAATGTCATGTCCTCGGGCGACGACAATTGCAGCCCCAGTTCCGCCCGCGACGACATGGTGGGAACCACATAACTCGCCACGGTTTGCGCCGGCCGGTCCGCATTGCGCACCACGGCCTTGGTCAGCGTCCACGTCCCATCCTCCAGCTGCGCTTCCGCTGCTTCGACGCGCTCGTCGGCACTGCCGGATATATGAAACAGCGTCACATTGCCCAAAAGCCCCTGGTCAGGGTCCATGCTCTTGGCCATCAGGATATAGTGGGCGTCCCCGCTGCGCTGCTCAAGCCACACCTCGCCGCGCGGCGTCAGCATGGTGGTTTCACCCGGCGGGGTAGGGTTGAGCTGGCGGTTGATCTGCGCGCTCACCGTTTCGAGCCCAAGCGAGATCATCAGGCTCACCACGATCAGCCCGATCACTGGCGCCCGCACAGCCCGCCAGATCGATACGCCGCTGGCATAGATCACCGTCAGCTCGTGCCGCGCCTTGAGATCGATAAAGCCCAGAATGGCGCCCATCAATACGGTCACCGGCAGCGTCTTGATGGTCCATTTGACCGCGCTCGCCGCCACCATGACGATCGCCAGCGGCACGCCATTATTGCTGGCGACAAAATTGAACCGCCAAGTGTCGAGCGATTCTACCAGCGCGATCAGCCCGTAGAAAATCAGCACCGTCACGAGGATGCGGCTACCGACGCGATTCAGCACGATCCAGTCGATGCGGTTCATGCCGTCACCGCCATGGGGATGCGCCGTGGTCTGGTGCGCCAGAACAGCGCCGCTCCGGCAACCACGATCAATACCACCGCACCGGTAGCGCCGCCCAGCGGGCTATAGGCGCTGATACCGCGCTCGCCAAAGGCGATCAGCAGCACAACCGCTTCCATCGGCACCATGAAGCGCGAGCGCTTGCCGCTCGGGAACGCCATCATGGCCAGCACGACCATGGCAATGCCGATCACCCGCAGCCCCTCGGCGAGGCGGTTGATGATCATGCTGTCGGTGCCTTTGCGCCATTTCCCCGATTCCATCGAGGTCATGATCAACTGCACGGTGTCCTGCTCGGCGCGCGGGTCAATTTTGGCCAGCGGCTGCGACAGGCGGTCGACGTTCACGTCGTAGCGGTCGAACGAAATCTCGGTGAACCGGCCATCGACACCGCTGCTCTGTAGCGATCCATTGCGAAGCTCAAGCACGTAATCTTTTCCGTCCGACGAAACCTTGGCCGACTCGGCGATGTAGGTACGGCGCATCTCGGGATCGCGCCGGTCATCGGCGAAGAACTCACTGATTTCGCCGCTGTCACCGCGACTACCGATCAACAAAACAACGCCCGGCGTAATCTGCGTGAAGCGCCCCGGCCGCAGCGTCGAACTCACCATATCGGCCGCGACTTCCGCGTTGAGCACGTTCAGGCGGCGATTGGCGTAGGGCTCGAGGAAATTCGACAGAAACAGCGCGCACAGCACCGCAATAGCCGTCACGAAAGCGCTGGCGCGCCATAGCGATCCCATGCCGTGGCTGGTGTGAATGATGTGCAATTCGCGATTGGCCTGCAGCGCTTGCAGCGCCCGTGCCAGCCCGATGCCGATGCAGATGTAAAAGAACGCCGTGGCCAGCTGTGGCATGGTCAAAAGCGCCTGCCAGCCCAGCACCAAAATGCTCTGTCCCTTGACCGAAATGACGTCAAACGCCCGCAGGCAATTGACCAGCCAGAGCAGGAAACACACGATGCCGAACAGGATAATGGCATCCGTGGCAAACAGGCGCGACAGATAGGCCGTCAGTCTTCTCATACGGTCGTGCCAACGCTTTCAGGCGAGTCTTCGGATCGGCCGGACCTTGATGGAGTTTGCCTGCCGATACAAGGTCGTGGCCAGCCCGCCCACGTTTTGTTGTGGCGTCTGTTGCGGGATTGACGCGGGCGGCAAAGACCTCAATGTAAGGATCAACGTCGTTCGGCGTCTCTGTCCGCACAGCCCACCAAGGCCTCCCAATGTCCAAGTCCATTTCGATCCGCGTTGCTGCCCTCACCGGAGCTGCCGCGGCCCTGACCGTCATTTACACTGCCGAAAACGAAGCGCCAGCCGGCGCCGCTGCCGCCATCTGGGCGGCCACCGGTCTGGACTGGGAGGTCTCCGCGTCCGTTACATCGTTCAAGGGCAAGCAGGGTCAGACACTCGACATTCTGGGGGCAGGGGGCAAGCGCCTGCTGGTCCTCGGTAGCGGCAAGGCGGGGGCCGATGTGCCGCTCAATGGTTGGACTGATCGAGGCGGCTCGCTGCTCGCCAAGCTGGCCGCCACCCGCGCCACCAATATCGCCGTCATAATCGATGAACCGGGCGCCAGCCCTGCCGCCATCGCCGAACTCGCGGCCGGTCTGCGCCTGCGCCACTACAAGTTCGACAAGTACAAAACCGGCCAGTCTGAAGACGCCGGCGATCTCGAAATCACCCTGCACGTCGCCGATCCCGCAGCGACTGAAACCGCCATCGCCAATCGCGGCGCGACAGTCGACGGCACGCTTCTGGCGCGCGACCTGATCAACGAGCCGGCCAACGTCCTTGGCCCCGTTGAATTCGCCGCTCGTGCTTCTGACCTCTCCGCTCTCGGCGTCACTGTCGAAATCCTTGAGCCCGAAGCCCTCGAAAAGCTCGGCATGGGCTCGCTGCTCTGCGTCGCGCAGGGCTCTGACCGTCCGGCGCGTCTCGTGGTCATGCAATGGCGCGGTGGCGATCCGGATCAGGCCCCGCTGGCCTTCGTCGGCAAGGGTGTGGTGTTCGACACCGGCGGCATTTCGATAAAGCCAGCTGCATCCATGGAAGACATGAAGGGCGATATGGGTGGAGCTGCCGCCGTCACCGGCCTGATGCTGGCGCTCGCTTCCCGCAAAGCCCCGGTCAATGCTGTGGGCGTCATTGGTCTTGTTGAAAACATGCCCTCGGGCAATGCCGTGCGCCCCGGCGATATCGTCAAGGCGATGAGCGGTACGACCATCGAGGTCATCAATACCGACGCCGAAGGCCGTCTCGTGCTGGCCGATGCGCTGTGGTACACGCAGGACCGCTTCAAGCCGCGCTTCATGATAAACTTGGCGACCCTCACCGGCGCTATCGTCGTCGCGCTCGGCCACGAACATGCGGGCCTCTTCTCCAACAATGACGAGCTTTCGATCCAGCTGCTCAACGCTGGCCTCAGTGCCAACGAGAAGCTCTGGCGCATGCCGCTGTCGCCGACTTACGACAAGCTCATCGAATCCAAGTTCGCCGACATTCGCAATTCGGTCGGCCGCCCGGCTGGCTCGATCACCGCCGCCCAGTTCCTGCAGCGCTTCGTCAACAATGTGCCATGGGCTCATCTCGATATCGCCGGCACGGCCTTTGGCGGCGGGTCCTCCGATGTGAACACCTCCTGGGCGCCAGGCTTCGGTGTTGCCCTGCTCGATCGGCTGGTCAGGGACTACTACGAAAGCTAAGTTCACCCCATGGCCGACGTCCTTTTCTATCACCTCGAAGCGCGCCCGCTCGAAGCGGTCATTCCACAATTGCTGGAAAAGACCCTTGAGCGGGGCTGGCGCGCCGTTGTCGAGGTCGGCACCATCGAGCGCGCCGAAGCGCTCGATGCCCATCTGTGGACATGGCGCGATGACAGCTTTCTGGCCCATGGCCTTGCAAAAGGCGACGATCAGGACGCGCTGCAGCCCGTCCTGATCACCACCGGCACTGAAAATCCCAATGGCGCAGCCTGCCGCTTCTATATCGATCGCGCTGTGCCGCAATCGGCCGATGGCTATGAGCGCATCGTCTATATGTTTTCCGGCCACGACCCCGATGCGGTGGCAGAAGCGCGGCTCGCCTGGCGGGCGCTGCGCGATGGCAATGCGCTGACCTATTGGCAGCAGGAACAAGACGGACGCTGGGTCAAAAAGGCATGACGACCGACCTGTCCGCCCCCAGTCGTCACAAGCTGCACGAAGACATTTTTGCTATCCTGATCGGCACCATGCTGGTGTCGCTCGGCATCGTGTTTTACGCCGACGCTATCCTCACCACCGGCAGCACTGCGGGTCTCGCCCTGCTGCTGCAATACGTCACCGGCATTCCGTTCGGCTGGCTGTTCTTCGGCATCAACCTGCCGTTCTACGTGCTGGCGGTGCTGCGCATGGGCTGGCCCTTTGCCATCAAAACCTTCGCCTCCGTGGCGCTGGTGTCGTTTTTCACCGCCCACATTCCCGACTGGATCGACGTCTCCAGCATCAATCCACTCTTCGCCGCTTTGGTCGGCGGCGGCATGATCGGGCTGGGTATTCTTTCGCTGTTCCGCCACAAGGCAAGCGTCGGCGGCATCAATATCCTGGCGCTCTACCTGCAGGACAATTTCGGCATCCGCGCCGGCTATTTTCAGCTCGGCGTCGACGCGGTGATCCTGCTGGCTGCCTTCTTCGTGCTGCCCTTCGACCGGGTGATCTACTCGATCCTCGGCGCTCTGGTCCTCAACATGATCATCGCCACCAACCACCGCCCCGGCCGCTACGTCGGCTTCAGCTAGCCGTTGCGGTGGTACACACGGAATAACGCAGGGGCCCCAATGGGCCCCCGCTTCAGTTACGCAATTTTGCTGTAAAGCGCGTCCACCAGCTTGGCGACATAGATGGCGGAGTAGATACTGCCATAGTTGATGTTGCCGTTCGAGGCGACCGTCGCGCCAGCCTGAACGAAGGGCAGGCGGCTCCAGATCGCATCGCCGTCCAGAACATTGAGTTCATCCAGCCCCGTCACCACCAGCGCTCCGTCGACGTCACCCAGAACATTGGCAAACGCCTCGGCCGCGATCTCGTCGCTATTGTAGTCCTGGCCTTCCGCGGGCAGCACGGTCTTGACGCCCAGATCAGCCAGCACCTGCGGCACCAGCATCTTGGGGCCATTCATCAGATACAGCACACCTTCGCCGGGCTGGATGCTGACCACGGTCTTGGTACTCAGCTTGTCGCCGTGGCGCGCCTTGATCTCGGCCACCAGCGCATCGTACTCGCCAATCGCCTTGTCGGCCGCGCCGTCTAGACCCAGCACAGTCGCCAGCTCCTGCAGTGCCTGCTTCCACGAATGCTCAGTGTCGGTCGGCACCACCGGCACCACAGTCCGCAGCTTGTTCGATGGCCACCATGGGCTGTCGGGATCGTAGTCCGCGCAGATCACCAGATCGGGGTCCCCCGCCAGCACCTGCTCGATATTGACCTCCGAGCCATAAAATTCGAGCCCTTCCGGAACCGGCACCCATTTGCCCGGCACCGAATGGCCATAGCCAATCACCGGCAGGCCCAGTGCGAGGGCAGGCTGCAGATCAAGGCGCGAGTCGATGGCAACGACGCGCTTCGGGTCGGCTGGAATGTCGTATGTGCCATAAACCGTCGTCACTGACCGCGTCTCCTGCGCAAAGGCAGGCATCGGAAGCAGCGCCGACAGGCCCAAGCCCGCGGTTCCAAGGGCAAAACGACGGCGGTTCAGGCTGATGGACATCGACGCGCTCCAGGGCATTGTTCTGCCGCAGGTTCTGGAGCTAATGATAGTTGACTGTCAATATCAGCTTTATGCCGGGGCAGCCTTTTACGGCGTCTTGTTCTTGTTTTTGTTCTTCGTCTTGTCGCCCGTCGAGCGCGGCACGGCGCCTTGCTCGAACAGGTTCTTGGTGTAGAGGTCCATATAGTCCTGCATGAGTTCGTAGCAGAAGATCACTTCCACCGTGTCGGGATCATAGAACGCATTGGCCTCGCCACAGCGCTTGGCGTTGAACCGCACCGGCACCCGCACGCTATACTTGGTGCGCAGTTCCTCGGCGACTTCCTCGAAAATCCCGCTCGATTTGAACGCGTCGGCCGCCGCCTTCAGCCGCCCACCGACATCGTGATAGGTCACGATCACTTCGGTGCCCGTGGCGCCCGTTTTCATCGAACGGCTGCCCAGCAGCTTGTCAAACGAGCGTTTGACCATGTCATAGTCCCAGTAGCAGCTTTCCTGCCGGTCCCGGTCGATGCGATATTCATTGGCAATACGGCGATAAGCCGTGTCGTCCTTGCCCACCATCAGGCAGACGATCTGATAGGCGCGCTGCTTGTCGAGGCTATGGCCCGCCGCATAATCGCTTTCGTCGCCGCCGCTGTCATAGGCGACGCCTGACAACAGCCAGCCCTGCGCGGAATCGGTCAGTGTCTTTTCGCTGCGCGCATCGGCCCGGTTGAGCAGGGTCCACGTTGCCATGTTGTCGGCGGCGTCTTCTTCGCGGCCAAGCACGGGCAGTTCAAGCTGGTCAAACAGCAGATGCCCGATCTCGTGATACAGCACAAACAGGCTGTTATTGGCGGCAAAGCGGCGCGTTTCATTGCGCTGTTCTTTGCTGAGGTCTTGTGCCTGTACAGCACCTGTCGCCAGCAACACCAATAAAACCAGGGCAGAGGCGAGCTTGGATACAGTCAGGCGCATGATGCTCTTTCAGAGTCCGCGTACAATGACAGCAAATTGGATTGCCGCGCGCCTGTCAACGGCGCGCGACCACTCCTTATCAAGATGGTGACCAGACGTTATCCGCGTTCGGCGGCCTCAAGCTCGGCGCTCAACGCCAGCCACTTTTCCTCGGTCGTATCGAGGTCATTGCTCAGCCGGGCCTTGTCCTTGCCCAGGGCAATCACCTTGTCGGCTGGGCCGTTATAGACCTTGGGATCGGCCAGCTGGGCTTCGACCTTTTCGACTTCCACCTTGAGGCGGGCAATCTTGGTCTCAGCGTCCTTGATCGAAGCCTTGAGCGGCGCGACCTCGGCCCGCTTGGCCGCTGCCTCCTGCTTGGACAGCTTGTTGCCGCCCTTGCCGCCGCCACCCTTGCTATCCTTGTTGGACGTGATGCTGCGCTGATAGCTGTCGAGATCCTCGTCCAGCTCGCGAATGGTGCCGCCTTCGGCGATCCACAGCGTGTCGCAGGTCGCCTCGATCAGATGGCGATCGTGGCTGATGATCAGCACGGCGCCTTCATAATCGTTGAGCGCATGCACCAGCGCATCGCGGCTATCGATATCGAGATGGTTGGTCGGCTCGTCGAGGATCATCATGCCCGGACCACCAAAGGTGATCAGGCCCATCAAAAGACGAGCGCGCTCGCCACCCGACAGGTTCTTGGCCAGCGTATCCATGCGGGACTTGGTCAGACCCATCTGGCTGAGCCGCGAGCGGCGCTTGGCTTCGCTTTCGGTCGGCATCATGTCGACGACGTGCTCGAATGGGGTCCATTCGGGCTTGAGCTTGTCCATCTGGTGCTGCGCAAAATGCGCGATTTCCAGCTTCTTGCCCTTACCAAAGCTGCCGCCCATCGGCTTGATGTCGCCGGCCAGCAGCTTGGCAAAGGTCGACTTGCCGTTACCGTTGACGCCGATCAGCGCAATACGATCACCTGGATCGATGCGCATGTTCACATGCCGCAGAATGGTCTTGTCGCCATAGCCCGCCGACACGCCGTCGAGCGTGATCATTGGCGTGGCCTGTTCGGCTTTGGGCTGCTGGAAGGTGAACGGCGACGAGTATTCGTCGAACATCGCTGCCGGTGGCTTGAGCTTTTCGATCATCTTCATGCGCGACTGGGCCTGCTTGGCCTTGGACGCCTTGGCCTTGAAGCGGTCGACGAACTTCTGCAGATGCGCAACCTGATCGAGGGCCTTCTCGCGACCCTTGTTGTTGAGCTCCATCTGCATCCGACGCGTCGTTTCGAACGTGTCGTAATTGCCTTTGTAAAAGGTCAGCTTCTTGTGCTCGAGATGGATGATCGAGTTGACCGACTTGTTGAGCAGGTCACGATCGTGGCTGATCATGAAGACAGTGTAGGGGTAGGTGGCCAGATACTTTTCCAGCCACAGCGTGCCTTCAAGATCGAGATAGTTGGTCGGCTCGTCGAGGAGCAGCAGGTCGGGCTGGGAAAACAGCACGCCGGCCAGCGCCACGCGCATACGCCAGCCGCCCGACAGCTCATGGGTCGGCGCCAGCTGACGGTCCTGCTCAAAGCCGAGACCCTTGAGAATTGCTGAAGCGCGGCCTTCCGCCGAATAGGCGTCGATATCGGCCAGGCGCGTATAGATCTCGCTGATGCGGTCCGGGTCGGTGGCGGTTTCCGCCTCCGCCATCAGCGCCGTGCGTTCCTTGTCGGCCAGCATCACAACATCCAGCACGCTTTCATTGCCGGCGGGCGCTTCCTGCGCCACCGCGCCGATACGCGCCTTCTTGTTGAGCTCCATCGAGCCGGAATCGAGCTGGATATGCCCCTGGATCAGGTGGAATAGCGTGGTCTTGCCCGTGCCGTTCTTGCCTACGAACCCGGTCTTGGACCCCGTCGGCAAAACCACAGAGGCGTCCTCGAAAAGCTCGCGGCCCTGGATGCGATAGGTCAGGTTGTTGATACTCAGCATGATAACGGCAATCTACGGGATGTGGCGGGCTGTTGTGTGGCACGAGCGAAGTCGTGGCAGCGAGCCTGCGATAAAGTGTTGATGGCTGGATAAAGTTAAGCCAGCCTCATGGCAACCGGCTTTGCCGCATGGCTGCCGCCATTCTGTCCGAATCCTTGTCCAAACAGAGCCCGTTCACCGACGAACCCGACTGCAAGCCAGGAGCTTTCTATGTCTCTCGCCAAGTTTACGCTCGCCGCCGCTTTCGCCCTTGTCGCCATTCCGGCCTTTGCCGATGCCCCGCCAAGCGACTTCGATATGGCCCCACCAGCCGAGCAGGCCGAAGGCGCATCCATGCTGCATGACGCCACCGCAACCCGCCTCAGCGACACGCAGGTGCAAATCAAGTTCACCGTTGATGGCGGCGCCTGCCAGGCCATCGACACCCCTGAGACTACGGCAACCGCCGATACGCTGGCTGTCGTCTTCCCATCGCGCGATACGGCCGAAATCTGCACCATGCAGATCGTCCTGATCCCGGTCGACGTCACCGTCGATGCTGCCGTCGCCATCAAGAAGGTCGACCTCTCGCTCAAGGCCGCAAATGGCGATGTGCTGCCGCTCGGCAAGCTGATGGTCGAGCGCTGATCAGCCCGCTCGCCTGCGTTTGACGAATACGGGGTAGTCGACCTGTCGCGGCTGCCCCGTCTTGCCTCCGTCAAACTTCGCCGCTACAAGGCGCCACCTTCTCCAACAGACCCATTCAAGGATCGACCCAATGGCGCTCGAACGCACCTTCTCCATTATCAAGCCAGATGCCGTCCGTCGTAACCTGATCGGCAAGATCATCTCCAAGTTCGAAGACGCTGGTCTGACCCCGATCGCGCTCAAGAAGATCCACATGACCCGCGCCCAGGCCGAAGGCTTCTACGGCGTGCACAAGGATCGTCCTTTCTTTGGTGAACTCGTCGAGCAGATGATTGCATCGCCAGTCGTCGTTCAGGTTCTGGAAGGCGAAAACGCCATCCTCGCAAACCGCGAAGTCATGGGCGCAACCAACCCAGCCAACGCCGCTGACGGCACCATCCGCAAGGAATTCGCCCTCTCGATCGGCGAAAACTCGGTTCACGGTTCGGACGCTCCTGAGACCGCTGCTGAAGAAATCAAGTTCTTCTTCACCGACGCAGAACTGGTCGGCTAACTGTTTTTCCTCTCCCCATCGGGGAGAGGTGGCCCGGCTCAGCCGGGTCGGTGAGGGGGCTTTTTAGCCAATCCTGGTGCCCCCTCATCCGGCGCTGCGCGCCACTTTCCCCGATGGGGAGAAGAATATGCAGCCCGATATATTCGAGGCCGCCCGTCGGGCGGCCTTTTTGCTTTGCTTGTGCTATGGTGCCGGTAACACCACAGCGTCATTCTGGCTCTGGCCGGAATCTCCCTTACCGATCCATCCGCAAAAAGTGGGCATCCCCGCTTAAGCGGGAATGACGTCGTTGCTTGATCGACGTCCCACGAAAGAACCGCATTGTCCCTGCCTGATACTATCCTCGCTCCACTCGCTCGCGCTCTCGCCGCCAAAGGCTACGAGACGCTGACCCCCGTCCAGTCGGCCATCATCGAAGAAGAAACCGCTGGCCGCGACCTGCTCGTTTCCGCTCAGACCGGCTCCGGCAAGACCGTCGCCTTCGGCATGGCCATTGCGCCAACCCTGCTGGGCGATGAAGACCACTTTACCTCGGTCGGCGCTCCGCTGGCCCTGCTGATCGCCCCGACCCGCGAACTCGCCCTCCAGGTGCAGCGCGAACTCGAATGGCTCTACGCCGAAACCGGCGCCAAGACCGCTTCCTGCGTTGGTGGCATGGATGCCCGCACCGAGCGCCGTGCGCTTGAGCGTGGCGCCCACATCGTTGTCGGCACCCCCGGCCGTCTGCGCGATCACATAACCCGCGGCGCTCTCGACATGTCGGCGCTGCGCGCTGTCGTGCTCGATGAAGCCGACGAAATGCTCGATCTGGGCTTCCGCGAAGACCTCGAATTCATCCTCGATGCAGCGCCCGAAGATCGCCGCACGCTTCTGTTCTCGGCAACCGTGCCAAAGCCGATTGCCCAGCTGGCCAAGACCTTCCAGCGCGATGCCCTGCGCGTCGCCGCCACCAGCGCCAACGAACAGCACGCCGACATCGACTACAAGCTGATGCTGGTGCCGTCTGCCGAGCGCGAAAACGCCATCATCAACACGCTGCTCTACTTCGAGGCCGTCAACACCATCGTGTTCGCCTCGACCCGTGAAGGCGTCAAACACCTGTCGGCGCGCCTCCACAATCGCGGCTTCGACGTCGTGACCCTGTCGGGCGAACTCAGCCAGGCCGAACGCACCAATGCGCTACAGTCCATGCGCGATGGCCGCGCCCGCATCTGCGTCGCCACCGACGTTGCCGCGCGCGGCATCGATCTGCCCAACCTTGATCTGGTGATCCACGCCGATCTGCCGACCAATCCCGATACGCTGCTCCATCGTTCGGGTCGTACCGGTCGTGCCGGCCGCAAAGGCACTTGCGTCATCATCTCCCCGATGCACCGCCGTGCCGTCGCCCAGCGCGTCCTCAAGGTCGCCAAGATCGACGTCACCATGATGCGCCCGCCTTCCGCCGAGGAAATCGAGGCCCGTTACCGCGAGAGCATCCTGAGCAATGACATGCTCAGCACGCCAGTGGCCGAGGACGAAGCCGAATTCGTCGCACAGCTGATGGAGCGCCATTCGGTCGAATCCATCGCCGCCGCCTATCTGCGCCAGCAGCTTGCTGCCCGTCCGGCGCCGGAAGATGTCACCGAAGGCCCAGTCTTTGACAAGGTCGGCGACAAGGACCCGCGCACCCGCGAGCGCTTCGAAGGCGGCACCTGGTTCAAGGTCACCGTTGGTCGCAAGCAGAAGGCCGAGCCGCGCTGGCTGCTGCCCATGCTGTGCAAGGCCGGCAATGTCACCAAGACCGCCATTGGCTCGATCCGCATTTTCGATACCGAATCCATCTTTGAAGTTGCCGCCCAGAAGGCCGACGCCTTCACCAAGAGCGTCGAAAAGAACGGTTCGGGCGAACGTGGCGTCTCGATCATGCCCGTCGACGGTCCCGGCGAGCGCCGTGCTGGCCCACCACCAAGCCAGCGTCGCCCACCAGGCCCGATCGAACGCTTCGATCCAAACGCACCCCGTCCCGAACGTGCTGATCGCAAGGCCCGCTACGGTTCGGCTGGCCTGAGCAATGACGATTTCTCCGCGCCAGCCACTGGTGCCTGGGATCCGGCTGCCGCTCCTGAAGCACGCACACCCAAGCCCGACTTTGACAAGCCACGCGCCCCCAAGGTCAGCAAGGCTCCACCAAGCAAGGACAAGGGCAAGCCAAAATGGGCCGGCAAGGCAGCTGACGGCGAAGCCGCTCCCAAAAAGCCAAAGCCACCCAAAGACCACAAGGCCAAGCGCAAGCCCCAGGTCTAACGCTCGGCATAAGACGTAGACCTCATGGTGAGGCGGGAGCAAAGCGACCCTCGAACCACGAGGTCGTGGCACCAACCCGCCAGAACACAACGCTGCTCTCGGGCTTGACCCGAGAGCCACTCCCAACTAGCCCAAGCGGTGAACTCGACCGATAGCTATTGAGACCTCATGGTGAGCCTGTCGAACCACGAGGTCGGGTACGCGGGAACCAGACATGCCAGAACGCCCCACCATCGTCAGCTTCTGGCATGGGCCCATGAGCTGGCTCGAAGCGCTGTGCATCGCCTCGTTCCAGCGCCACGGTCACACGGTTGAGGTCTATTCCTTCGATCCAGTCCCCGGCCTGCCGCCCGGCGCCGTCGCTCGCGACGCCGCCGAAGTGTTGCCGCGCGACAGCCTGGTCTTTTACAAGGACAAGGGCACTCCGGCCGTTTTTTCCGACCACTTCCGTGTCCTGCTGCTCAAACAGGGCAGGGGCGTCTATGCCGATCTGGACCTTTATTGCGTCCGCCCCATCGCGACGCCCACCGATTACCTGATGAGCTACGAGCGCCCCGGCTCGGTCAACAGCGCCGTGCTTTACATTCCGCCCGACGCGCCGCTGCTCGATGATCTGCTCGCCATTTTCGAGCCCGATGGCCGCCCTCTGTTTGAGCCGCACTTGCCGCCGTTCCGCCGCATGGAAGTCGCCGTCCGCCGCCTGTTCGGCGAAAAGGTCCTGCCGCACCACATGCAATATGGCGCCACCGGCCCGATGGCGCTGACCCACTACGTCAAGCAACGCGGCCTGATCGACCGCGTCCTGCCCAGCACTGTGTTCTATCCGATCCCCTACACCAAAATCCCGACGCTCTTGCTGCCCGGCTCAAGCATTGACCCCGCCATTCGCCCAGAAACCCTCGGCGTCCACCTCTGGCGCAGCCAATTCACCCAACGCGGCCGCGCCGACATCGCCCCCCCAGTCCCCGGCAGCGCACTAGCCGAACTCTGCGCCCGCGAAGGCATCGTCGCCAGCTAGTCGCGCTCCGAGGAAACCTTATCCCACCAGTAGCCCTCATGGTGAGGTGCGAGGCCCTTGCCGAGACTCGAACCACGAGCGCGTGTCCCCATCACCCCCGCTTTGGCGACCAACCCTTGCTGATCTCCTTGATCAAGCTCAACTGCTCGCCCGTCACCAAGTTGAACGTCTCCATCGACTTCTCGGCCCGGCTCAAAATAACCGCGCCCTCGCACGCCGCGATCAGCGATGCCGCCACTGCCGTGCCGCGCCCTGCCGGCACGCCGCCATCTTCCAGCAGCTCCGCCAGCCGCGTCCGCCATGTCCGAAAAATCTCGCCCGCCCGCTCGCGCAACGTGACCGAATCCGTGGCGACGGTCACCGCCGCAATCGAGCAACTGGCGCTGAAATCGGAGTGGCTCAACAAGGCCCGCCACAGCGAAACAAAGGTCGTCGCAACCTCTTCGGCGCTCTTGCCGGTGAGCGCATCGAGCACCGCAAGCGCCTGATCGCCAGCCAGCACGATCGCTTCAAGCACCAGCTCGTCCTTGCCGCCGGGAAAATGGTGATAAAGCGAGCCGCGCGGCGCCCCGGATTCCTCGAGAATCTGGCTGAACGACGCCCCTTGCAGCCCCTTGCGCGCGATCAGCATGACTGTGCGCTCGATGATATTCTGTCGTGTTGAATTGCTAGCCACAGGTCTTCCCGAGAGAGCAGGCACCCGTATGGTCAGGTGCATCCGCTCCAAAGCAATACGCAAGCCAGGTGGTCATCTCAAGTCCGCAAGCGGCCCCCGATCACCGGAGGCCGCTTGCTTGGTCCTACTTGCGAGCCAACGGGATCTGCAGGTTGGTCGGTCGGTTTTCTTCGGTGTCAAAGCCCCGCCCGTCGATATTGCGAGCGCCCCAGAACAACAGGTCATGCGACAGGTAGACCAGATCGAATTCCTTGAAATTCTCGCCAGCCACGAGGCCAAACGGCACAAAGGTCTTGCCGAAAATGCTCTGGGCCTTGCCGACTTCCCACGCATCATAGCCATCCGTGGCCACCTTGTTGAGCACGTCGGCAAAGCCCGCCAGCAAAGGCGTCACCTCATAGGCGGTGTCCGCCGTGAAATCGACCTTCTGCGCGCCCGGCGCGATCGGGTGTTCGCCCCGCCATTCCATGTGCCCCTTGATGGCAATGCGCGCCAGCGGCACTTTCCCATACGGATCGGCAAAGTTGACGATTGTCAGCGTGAACTCATCATTGGGCAAAACCGCGAAGTCGCGCGTCAGATAGAACGGCTTCAGCGTTCCATCAGGGTTTTTGGCTGCACTGGGCCGCACTTCGGGAGCAATGCTGCTCCACTCTCCAAGAAGCGTCTGTTTCAGTTCATTGATCGACAAGGCACCCATTCCTTCTGCTGCGTGAAGCGGTGAAGTCAAAACGGCCGCGAGCAGGGCAAGCAAGCCTACAGCCCGCCGAGAACGGCTTCTCATAAACGGCATCACTCAATCTCATTGAGAAAACTATGACGACCGTCATATACGCCTCGCTTGAGATGTTGTCACGGCAGATTCTTGCAGGCGACGAAGGCCCACGAAATTGCGTCCTAGAATAGTGAGTAATTACTGTCTAAAACAATGAGATATGCCATCTCTGCGCGGCGCTTCGATCTTGTGGAGCCACACGGTTCTGCCGCGCATCGATCAACGCGTGAGCCCGATGTTGGTGTGCCGATATATGTCGATTGGCATAGTTCGGTGGTATGGGGCGTGTCCGCTCGGCCAGCGGTCGCGACGACGCAGCGGGCAGCCACAATGCCTTTCGCAAAGGCATCGTGGTCAGTGCGGGAACCTACTGCAGCGGACCAGAGCTGCTTCTGCGTGACGTGCCGAGAAAGCTCACGCGACTTCGGTGGTCTTTGCCTTCACCGAAGCCGCAATCTGGGCGCTCAAAAGCGCGATATCGTCAGCGAACTTTTCGTTGGCGTGTTCGGAATGGTCCGACCAATAGCCGAACTTGCCCAGCAGCGGCAGGAAGCTAGCGAGTTCGTCGGCGCCCCAGCTGCTGAGGAAATCGCCCATGATCAGGAATTTGTAGGCGCGCACCGCTTCCAGCACGGTCCGCCCGCTATCGGTCAGCTCGATGATCGTCCGCCGCGCATCGGCCTGGCTGACGGCGCGCCGGGCATAGCCTTGCTCCACCATGTCGCTGACGATCCGGCTGGCGCGGGATGGGTCGATATTGAGCCGCTCGGCCACCGTCGCCACCATGGTCTCGCCGATCTTGGGTTCGCCATAGCTGCCGATTGGCGCGTCGATGGCGATCAGCACATCGAGTTGCGCCAGATCGAGCCCGATCTTGAGATCAACCAGCGCCCGCTGCCCGAGTTCGCGCTTCATCGAGCGCCGCCGCCAGTTCTGCAGCAGCGCGTCGATGCTGATCACCGCTTCCACGGTCTCTTCAGCGATTCCGGCCTTGCGGAGCAGGGCGTTGATATCGGTCTTGCCGCCGGTTTCGGGCATGGCAGTCCTCACGATTTAACATGCATTCGTCAATTGCATGCTATTGACATGTAATTGCGTCGGGCAGATATATGCTGCAATTATTCATCCCGCAAGGGGCGCGACTCTGCGCCGTCCTGCTGGTCAAAGGATCCCCCAATGTCCCTAGACACACAATCCGCCGATGCGCCGCAGGCGCAGTCGGTGGGCCTGGTCATCGGCGCTGTCGCCGTCACGCTGCTGCTGGCCTCGCTCGGCCAGACCATCGTTTCGACGGCGCTGCCAACCATTGTCACCGAACTCGGCGGCCTTGATCATCTGACCTGGGTGGTTATCGCCTATCTGCTCAGTTCCACCGTCGTCGCCCCGGTTTATGGAAAGCTGGGCGATCTGTTCGGCCGCAAGATCGTGCTGCAGGCCGCCATCGTCATCTTCCTGATCGGCGCGGTGCTCTCTGCCGTCGCGTCGTCGATGACCTTCCTCATCATCGCCCGCACCGTGCAGGGCCTTGGCGGTGGTGGCCTGATGGTCGTCGCCATGACCGTCGTTGCCGACATCATCCCCCCACGCCAGCGCGGCAAGATCCAGGGCATTTTCGGCGCCGTGTTCGGCGTTGCCACCGTTGTCGGCCCGCTGCTTGGCGGCTTTATCGTCGAGCATCTTAGCTGGCACTGGATTTTCATCATCAATCTGCCGCTGGGCGTATTGGCGCTGGCCGTCATCGGCTTTGCCCTCAAGCCCAAGCCAGATCGCGTTGCCCACAAGATCGACTATATGGGCTTTGTGCTGCTCACCACGGCGCTGTCAGCCTTCGTTCTGGCCACAAGCCTTGGCGGCAACACCTTCCCCTGGACGTCCATCCAGATCATCGGCCTTGTCGTGCTGGCCGCGGTCGCTTTGGCGGCCTTCATCTGGGTCGAAGCCCGCGCTGCAGAGCCCGTCCTGCCGCTGCAGCTGTTCCGCAACAACACGTTCCTTGTTTCCAACTCCATCGGTTTTCTGGTCGGCATGGCCATGTTCGGCTCGATCACCTTCCTGCCGATGTATCTCCAGATCGCCAAGGGCGTGACCCCGACCGGCTCGGCGCTCCAGCTCCTGCCGATGATGATCGGCCTGATCGGCGCCTCGACCATTTCGGGCTTCGTCATGAGCAAGACAGGCCGCTACAAGATCCTGCCCACGCTCTCGACGGCGGTGCTGTTTGTCGGTCTGCTGCTGCTCGGCATGATGCAACTCGATACGCCGGACTGGCAGGTTGCGATCTACATGTTCCTAGTCGGTGTCGGCATCGGCCCGGTCAACAGCGTCAGCGTCACCGCCACCCAAAACGCCGTGTCGCGCTCGCTGGTTGGCGTCGCCACGGCAGGCACAACCCTGTTCCGCCAGATCGGCGGCTCGATTGGCGTGTCGGTGTTCGGCGCCATCTTCTCCAGCGGCCTTGCGGCCCAACTGGGCGATGCCATGCCCGAAGGCGGCGGTAATGCGTTCAATGCCCAGGCCATTCAGGCTCTGCCTGAGCCGGTCCGCATCCAGGTGCTCGAAGGCTTTTCGGCCGCGCTGCATCCGGTCTTCCTGACCGCATCCGCCGCCGCATTGCTGGCTTTTGCGCTGTCCTTCCTGCTCAAGGAAATCCCGCTGGCCACCACGCTGCGCAAGGAGCCCGAGGCTGAAATCGAGGCTGAGGAAAACGCAGCGGCCGCTGCAGTCGGCGTTTAAAACTGAGCGGCCCGGTTCGCCGGGCCGTTCTCAATCCAGCAGTTCGCCCCAACTGGGGTGCCACATCACGTCATCGTCGATCTCGATGGTGATGCGCTCGACGCTAAGATGCTCGCTCAAAAACTGCGCATAGGGCAGGGCGTCGAGCACGCCTTCGGGCTGTGACTCCGTCGGGTTGAACACCCGCAATCCCGGTGTCGGCAGGGGCCAGCTCACCACCCCTCCCAGCCCATTGGGCAGGGCGAAAATGCGGACGGCGATGGTGTCTTGCAGGCGGTCGGAGGCACGGAGGCGGTAGAAGGCGGGCACAGCAAATTCTCACATTCGCTAGCAAATACGCGGTCCACCCGATTTTGTTTCACCGGCCATGCAAATTTTGACTATCCGATGGTCCGCCACGGCACTTCACCTTCGCTGACGCCTCAAATATAAGCCTTCGACGCGGGGACGACCCCGCATTTTTCCCGTTATTCCGGCTGGGACGACCCGCCACTGCAGGAGCCATCCCATGGCATGGGTTTACCTCGTTATCGCTGGCCTGTTTGAAATGGGCTGGGCAGTTGGCCTCAAATACACCGAAGGCTTTACTCGCATCGGCCCCAGCATACTGACCGTGGTCGCGATGGTCATCAGCGTCGTTCTGCTCGGTCTGGCTTTGCGCGATCTGCCCGTCGGCACCGGCTATGCGGTGTGGACCGGCATCGGCACGGTCGGCACCGCGATCCTGGGCATGTACCTGTTCGGCGACCCAGCCACCGCCGGCCGTCTGGCCTCCATCGCCCTCATCGTCGCCGGCATTGTCGGCCTCAAGGTGCTCAGCTAGCAATCAAGCCACAGACGCAATTTCAACACTTCCTGCGCCAGAACCGCAGGAAGTGTTTTTGTTTTCAGGCACTTGCTCCGACACCCGGATTCAACCCGCCAGCCAGTTGAATCACCACATCAGCCCGACCACTGTTGCAAAAAAGCTGTGGTTCCGGGCCAATTTAGCCGCTCCCAGTTTTGTTAATGGCCAATTGCTCCAAGCTTGCTAGATTCGTTCCAAGCAATGCCGAAGTCGCGTCACCGGCCCGCCAAATACTTGGAGAGCAATTGTGCCCTTGCGCTGGCAGGAAGTGGCTTTGCCACTATTCGTAGTCGTTTGCCTGATCGTTTTGAAATACGTGCCGTTCACCGCCCATCTGCCACTCGCCCGCGCCGCCGGCGTGGTGGCCTTCGGTTACGCCGCCTTCCTCGCGCTGCGCCTTGTGCAAAGCGAAGAGGCCGCCAGCATTGATGGCTGGTCCGAACTGCGCCCATCCATGGTCGAATATTTCGCGTGCTACGGCGCCGCGGCGCTCTCGGCGGTGCTTATGTCGGCCATCATCGTCATCGGCAGCACCAAGCAGGTCGACGCCACCCAGATGGCCGCCACCTTCGCCGCTTCGATCCTGCTCGCAGCGGGCGCTCTCGGCATTGGTCTCGGCGGTCTGTTCACCAAAATCCGCTGGAACAACACCGTCCTCGAACACCGCACCGCGCTGGGTCGCCAGACCAAGATCGCCTGGTCTGACGTCCGTTCGGTCCGCCCCAACTGGCGCGGCATCACCATCGCCACCCACGACGCCCAGCGTGTCACCTTCTCCCAATTCCACTCCGGCGCCGCCCAACTGGCCCTCCACGCCACCAACCGCGCCCGCCGCAATGCCGAGACATCGAGCAAGGCGTTTGCTGCGCTTTAGGTGAGGGGATACCCCCACCTAACCTCCCCCTGATAGGGGGAGGGACCAGATCGAGTGTCGGGCAAAATCTAGCCCAACCCACAGATGAGATTCCTCCCCCTTTTCAGGGGGAGGTTAGGTGGGGGTATTCTTCCTTCGTGCTCCCACCCCCCAATTTTATCCCCACCCCCAAAACCTCCGCTATCATCCACCCCATCTCCTCGGGATACAGGCGGCGCTGCAGCGACCGGCGTCCGGTGAGACAGCCGGGGAAGTGGAGGTCGCGCTCCGCTTCGGGTTGAGCGGACGGATGTTCTGGCGTGAGCTACGGTGACCGCTGAGATCGCGATACCGCCTATCGAGTAAAGGCCCGGCGCCCCGAGACGGTTTTCGTCTCACAAACTTACCTAAACCAGGGGCGAAAACCGTCTCGGGGCTCCGCCTGTCATGACACCCGCAATTCAGGCGGCGCTTCGCCATGCCATTCCTGCCGCGAATACCCGCCATCACGCCAATTCAATTGAGCGCAACCTGCCTCTCGGATAATTTGGCCCCATGAACCAGCCTGTCGTCCTCCGCACCGCCCGCACGGTCTGCCCGCATGATTGCCCATCCGCCTGTGCGCTGGATGTGGACATCATCGACGCGCACACCATTGGCCGGGTGCGCGGCGCCAAGGACGATCCATACACCGCCGGCGTCATCTGCGAAAAAGTCGCCCGCTATGCCGAGCGCGTGCATCACCCCGAGCGCCTGACCCAGCCGCTGCGCCGCACCGGCCCCAAGGGCAGCGGCCAGTTCGAGCCGATCAGCTGGGACGAAGCCCTCGACGAGATCGCCGCCCGCTTCACGGCAATCGAAGCCGAACATGGCCCCGAAGCGATCTGGCCCTATTACTATGCCGGCACCATGGGCCACGTGCACCGAGACGGCATCGACCGGCTGCGCGCCGCCAAGGGCTATTCGCGCCAATACGACACCATCTGCACCGGCACGTCGTGGCCCGGCTATATCGCCGGCACCGGCATGTTGGGCGGGGTCAATCCCGAGCAAATGGCCGAAAGCGACTGCGTCGTCATCTGGGGCACCAATGCCGTGCACACCCAGGTCAATGTCATGACCCATGCCATGCGCGCCAAAAAGGAGCGCAAGGCCAAGATCGTCGTCATCGACATCTATCAGACCGCCACCATGGCGCAGGCCGATCTGGGCCTCGTGCTGCGCCCCGGCACAGATGGCGCGCTGGCTGTCGCTGTCATGCATATCCTCTTGCGCGACAATCTTGCCGACCGCGCCTATATGGAAAAGTACACCGATTTCGGCCCCGATTTCGAAGCCCATCTGGCGACAAAGACACCAGAATGGGCCGCCGACATCACGGGCCTCACGGTCGAAGACATCACCGCTTTCGCCCACCTCGTCGGCACCACGCCACGCAGCTATTTCCGCCTCGGCTATGGCTTCACTCGCCAGCGCAATGGCTCGACCGCCATGCACGCCGCCCTTTGCATTCCGGCCATGACCGGCGCCTGGCAACACCGTGGCGGCGGCGCCTTCCACTCCAATTCGGGTACTTGGAAGCTCGATAAGTCGCGCCTCGAAGGCACCCATCTGCAAAAGGGCGATCCGCGCTGGCTCGACATGTCGGAGATCGGCCCGATCTTGACCGGCGATGCCAAGGCGCTCAAGCATGGCGGGCCGGTCATGGCCATGATCGTGCAAAACACCAATCCGGCCTCCGTCGCGCCCGACCAGACCCTGACCCGTCGCGGTCTCGAGCGCGAAGACCTGTTCACCGTGGTCCACGAACAGTTCATGACCGAGACGGCCGAACTGGCCGATATCGTGCTCCCGGCCACAATGTTCCTCGAGCACAATGACTACTACACGCGCGGCGGCCACACCCGCGTCCTCTATGGGCCAGCGGTGATCGACCGGCTGGCCAATACGCGCTCCAACCATGAAGTCGTCAACGCGCTGGCCCTGCGCCTTGGCCTCGACGACGATATCTTCCGCACCCAAGATCGCGACGTCATCGCCGAAACCTTCCGCCGTTCCAATTATCCCGATCTGGCTGAGGTCGAAAAAACCGGCTTCGTCGATCGCGAACGCCCCGATGCCGTTGCCCGCTTTGCCGATGGCTTCGCCTGGCCCGACAAGCGTTTCCGCTTTGAGCCCAATTGGCAGGCGGTTGCCGACAAGAAGGGTTATTTCTGGACCTGCGACCCGGCCGACATGCCGCGCTTCGCCGACCATTGGGCCATCACCGAAGCCACCGATGACACCCACCCATTCCGCCTCGCCACCAGCCCGGCGCGCGCCTTCCTCAATTCGTCCTTCAACGAAACCCCGGGCAGCCAGAAGCGCGAGGGCGTCCCGTCCGTCTTCATTCATCCTGAAGACGCGGCACGTCTGGGTATCGAAGAGGGGCAGTTCGTCACCGTCGGTAATCGTCGCGGTAATGTCGATCTAACCGCCCGCATCCGCACCGGCCTGCCCACCGGCGTCCTGATCGCCGAAGGCCTCCACCAGAACAAATCCCACCGCGGCGGCAAGGGCATCAACACCCTAACCAACGCCACCCCAGCCCCACCCTTCGGCGGCGCCACCTTCCACGATGCAGCGGTCTGGATCAGACGGGCTGAGTGATTGGGATGAGTGACGGGAGTGGAGCAGGCCAAGGGGCGCTATTTTTGTCCCATCGTCATTACCCGGCTTGTCCGGGTAATCCATCTCTCCACATCTGCTGAAGCATGGATTGCCCGGACAAGCCGGGCAATGACGAAGGAACACGGTGTCGACTAGGGTTTCGGCCCCTCACGAAAAATAAGCGCCCCAAAAGAAATACCCGGTCATGAAGACCCCATATACAATGACTGCATATCGGATCCACTGGGTGGGAATGCGATGGGCGTTCTTGGCTGCCACATAGCCGCCGATCACCACGCCAACCAGCGCAATCGAGCCGTGGTACCAGTCGATCGAGCCGCTGAACGCAAACCGCGCCACCGCCACCAGCGCAACGACAGCCGAAACGTAAAGCTTCAGCCCGTTCATCGCGTGGATATCGCTCATCCCGGCCGTTGCCAGAAAGGCCAGCAGCAAGATGCCAAGGCCCGCATTGAAGAACCCGCCATAGACGCAGACACCGGCGAGGAACAGCAGCAGCAGCCCGCTGCCCAGCAGCTTCATGCCGCGCCGACCACCACTACGCGCCGCGACAAAGCCATTGATCTGGTTGCCGAAAATAAACAGCAGCACGGCAAAGGCCATCAGCCATGGCACGACCAGTCCGAACTGCTCGTCCGACACGACCAGCAGCAGTTCCGCGCCGACATAGCCAAACACGGCGGCCATGATCGTGTAGAGCACCAGCCGGTCCTTGTACTTGACCATGGCATGCCAATAGCCATACGCGCCGCTGGCATAGCCGGGCAGGGCTGCATAGGTGTTGGACGCATTGGCGATCACCGGCGGCACGCCAACGGCGAGCAGAGCGGGGAACACGATGAACGAGCCACCTCCGGCCAGCGAATTGACCGCGCCACCCAACAGGCCGGCAATCAGCAGGAACAGCGTCTCGATAATCATCTGATCTACAACCCCATCACGACCGGCATGGGCCGGGCAAACCCTCAAACATCAGCCCATACCCCGCATCCCCGCGTCTGCCCAACGTTTTCACTTGATCGCCTCATCACCCCAATTGATCGACAGGGCGCTGTAGTTGACAAAATAGGTACGGAGGATCATATCCGTCTCAGGTCGCTGGCACCCGCCGCTCGCCGGATGCAAATCCGATGGTGAAGTCCAGACCCAAGCTTGAGAACGAACCAACGGTTCATCCTTGCAAGGCGCATCATGGCAACGCGAGCCCCCATGGAATAGTCGCCTCATTGCAAATGAGAGGACCTAAGTCATGTCGTTTTCGCTCGATACCCCATCCGCCCAAACCCTCAAATCCGAAGCCAAGGCCCTGCGTTTACAGCGCGCCGATGCTGGCGAAACCCTGTCCCATGGTGCTGCCCTCGAAGTGGTTGCCCGCTCGCACGGCTATCGCGACTGGAACACTGCCCGTGCCGCCTTGCCCGATCGCATCGTCTCTCCCTGGCAGGTCGGCATGCGCGTCAGTGGGCTCTACCTCGATCAGCCTTTCACCGGCATGTTGATCGGCGTGCAGATGCTCAGCGATATGGCCACCTACAAGGTGACCATCAATTTCGACGAGCCGGTGAACGTCACGCCGACCTTCATGTTCGCGGCGCTCCGCCAGCGTGTGGTGTCGACCGTGGACTTGCGCGGCGTGTCGTCCGCCATGCGCGGCAATGGCAATCCGCAGATGGTTCTGCGTCGCGCATGATCACAGCGACAACAAAAGGGCAGGGCGCCGACACGCCTTGCCCTTCATCGTAAATGACCGATATATCTGGTGCAAACGTCGAACCAACCAACGGAATCGTCCATGACCACCCAGACCAAGCCAATCGAGGCCTTTTCGCTGCCCACCCCCAATGGCCAGAAGGTCCACATCATGCTCGAAGAGCTCGGTGTGCCGTGGAACTACCACCGCATCGACATCGGCAAGGGTGATCAGTTCACGCCCGAATTCCTCAAGATTTCGCCAAACAACAAGATTCCCGCCATCGTCGACCCAGAAGGTCCGGGCGGCGAATCCATCTCCATTTTTGAGTCCGGCGCGATCCTGAAATATCTCGGCCTCAAGTTCGGCCAACTCTATCCCACCGACCCGCGCGCGCAGGTCAAGGTCGATGAGTGGCTGTTCTGGCAGGTCGGCGGCTTCGGTCCAATGCTGGGTCAGAACAACCACTTCAACGTCTACGCGCCCGAGAAAATCCCCTACGCCCAGAAGCGCTACACCGATGAAACCCATCGTCTGTTCCGCGTGCTGAACACCCAGCTCGAAGGCAAGGATTTCATCACCGGCGAATATTCGATCGCGGACATCGCCGCCATCGGCTGGGCCCAGGCCTGGGAACGCTACGGCATCACCAAGGCTGAATATCCCAACGTCGTCGCCTGGATCGAACGCCTCAATGCCCGCCCCGCCGTCGAACGCGGCCTCGCCTGGGGTAAAGACGCCACCGCCAAGAGCCTTGCCGACGACAAGGAAGCGCAAAAGATCCTGTTCAATCAGCGCTGATCGACACCAACGATTGGGTTCGGGCAAATCCCGGACCCAATCTCCTGCGTGAGGCTAGAACTTGAAGTTGATCCCGCCGCGAACAGTGCCGAAATTGATCTTGTTGTCGAAGGGGGTTCCTAAAAAAAAAGGTGGCTTCGATGCGGCGTCATAGTGGGCAGTTCCAAGGTCGGTATAGAGATACTCAGCCCGGACGGTCAGCCTGTCGCTCACCGCATATTCCAAACCGGCACCGAGCGACCAGCCAACGTGGGTTTGTGTGCTGCCGAAGGTTTCCCCAAGCAGATTATACTGTAGTTGCCCTGAGCCCACTGCCAGGCCACCGGTAATGTAGGGCAGCAGGCGATCGATCGCCACACCAGCTCGGCCCCTGACAGTTGCAAGATTTCTCACCCCGTTGGTGGCGGTGCCAAAGAAGATCCCCTGGTCATAAAAATCCACCGATTTCGTGACGTTGCTAATGCCAAAGTCAGCTTCTATGCCGAGCACGAAACCGCCGAAATCTTGGTTATAGCCGACTTGTACGCCGCCAATGCCCCCGTTCACGTCAAACGTTTCGTGCTCGTCGAGATTGGTGGTTGTTAGGTTGCCCCAGCCATACCCGCCGTTCACGCCGGCATAAAAGCCGGTCCAGGAGAAATCCGAGGTGCCCATGGCAATCGGATCTGCCTGCGACAGCGACAGGTTCTGCGCCATCACCCCCGAAACGCTGAGAACGGCGAAAGTAGCTGAGGCGCTAAGAACTTTAAGCAATGGAGTTCTCCCAAGTTAACAAAGCTTAAATCGGGGTCCTGAGTCAGTGTCAACCGGATCGGGTTGCCTTGGGGAAAATGCCGCTATCGAGATAATACCCCTTGCGCATCCGCGCTTTGCCCGTGTATCCACCCTGTGCCGGAGAGGTGGCCGAGTGGTCGAAGGCACGCCCCTGCTAAGGGCGCAGAGGTTTTATCGCTTCTCGAGGGTTCGAATCCCTTCCTCTCCGCCACTTTCCCCCATGACATTTATGTTCCTTGTGACAGCCCAGACGGCTGCTGTCGGGTATCAGCTAAACCTTCGGTCTGGTGGCCGATTGCCCTCCCAAACAAACCGCACGTCCGTCAATCAATCTTCATATGATATAACCATAGTGCCGCCATTCGACACGATGTGAGGACTGATGACGATTCCCAAAGGGCGGCCGGTTGCGGCAGGGGGCTTGCATGCAATGGTGCTGACGCAATTGGGTCAGAGTATCGTGCGCGGCGATATTGTGCCGGGTGCGGCCCTACCCAATGCCGATGACTGGAGCACGCAGTTTGGCGTCAGCCGCACAGTCATCCGCGAAGTTGTCAAAGTTCTAGCCGCCAAGGGCATGGTCGAATCGCGCCCCAAGACGGGTACCCGCGTGCGCCCACGTCAGGAGTGGAATTTCCTCGATCCTGACGTGCTCAACTGGCGTTTTGCCGCCGGCGTCAAGGCCGAGGAGGCCAAGGCGATCTTTGAGCTACGCCGCGCCATCGAACCAGCCGCCGCCGCTCTTGCCGCCAATCGCGCCACGGCCGAACATATTGCCCTCCTAGAGGAGCATTTTTCTCAGATGGAGCAGTTTGCCGACGACAGCATCCGCTTCGCCGAGCCCGACCTCGCCTTCCATCAGGCCATTTTGCGGATGACTGGCAACGAACTGTTCGGCTCGCTGGCTTCGGTCATCGAAACCGCGCTGGTGATGAGCTTCCGCCTTACCGACGACAACCCAGGCGGCCAACGTCCATCATTGCCGCTGCATCGCCAGGTGATCGATTGCATCACCAACGGCGACGCCACCGGTGCTAGCGCGGCGGTGCTTGTGCTGCTCGATGAGGCCGAAGACGACGTCACGCGGTCGCTCTCGACGCGTCGCGAAGCCCGGGCAGAGATCTGATGCACCGCTCCGAGATTGACGCTCGCTACGCGGCAACGCACGCCTTGTGCCAGAGGGCTGGCGCATTGGCATTGGCCGGTTTCCGCTCGACGAGCGTGGAGATTAGCGAAAAGGGTCGCCACGATCTGGTCACCAATGTGGATCTGCAGATCGACGCACTGTTTCAGGACGAACTGCGCCGCGCCTTTCCCGATGACGGCATTCTGACCGAGGAAAGCCTCGGGCAGGGCGCCTCAGCCATGTGGGTAGTCGACCCCATCGACGGCACGCAGAACTTCGCCCGTGGGATCGCCCATTTCGCCATCTCGGTGGCTTTCGTCGCCGATGGGACAGTCGAGTTTGGCGTCGTCTACAATCCAGCCACCGCCGAACTGTTCGCCGCGCGTCGCGGCGAAGGCGCAAGTCTCAACGGCCAACCGATCCGCGCCTCACAGGTCACTGCGCCAGGGCGCGCCGTGATCGACATCGGCTATTCAACCAAGCTGCCGCAGTCGCGTTATGTTGCGCTGCTCGATCGAGCGCTTTCCGCAGGCTTCAGTTTCGTCCAGCAAGGCTCCGCCGCCCTGGGGCTTGCACAAGTCGCCTGTCGCCGTATCGATGGCTATGTCGAAGAACACCTCTATAGTTGGGATGTCCTAGCCGGCTTATTGCTGGTGGAGGAAGCTGGCGGCTGGTCCATGCCTTTCGCGCTGGATCGTGATTTCACGCAGGGCCAGCCCGTTCTGGCCTCCGCACGCGCTCTGCAAACCAGCCTGTCCGAAGTCGCCCAGACCCAGTTCTGGACCGGCGGTTCGCTGCTCGGCTCCTAAACCCAGCCCCCATCGACGATATACTGCTGGCTGGTGCACATCGCGCTGTCGTCGGCCGCCAGAAACAGCGCCATGCGCGCAATGTCGTCTGGCACGAGCCGCTTGGTCAGGCATTGCCGCTCGTCGATCTGCTTTTCGCCCGACTCGTTGACCCACAGCGCCTTCTGCCGCTCGGTCATCACCCAGCCAGGCACGAGACAATTGACACGAATGGCGGCGGGGCCGAACTCGCGCGCCAGCGCCCGCGTCATGCCATAAACAGCGGCCTTTGCGGTCACATAGGCCGGGCAATCGGCGTCGCCGACCATCCAGGTGATCGAGCCGAAGTTGATGATCGAGCCACCGCCCAGCTGTCGCATTTGCGGAATGACGGCCTTGGCCGCGAAGAACTGATGCCGCAGATTGACCGCCATCCGGTCGTCCCAATAGGCAGCATCGATATCGAGCGTCTGGTGCCGGTCATCATTGCCGGCATTGTTGCACAGCACCGAAATCGGCCCCTGTTTGCCTGCTACTGATGCGATGGCAGAAGCCAGCGCGTCGACGTCTCGCAAGTCGCACGCGATAAAACTTGGAGCCCGCGCGCCACTCGCGGCAATCTCCTCCACCAAACCGTGGCCTGCCGCCTCATTGATATCGATGAAGCCCACTTTTGCGCCTTGCGCGGCGAAGCTACGCACCAGGCTTTCGCCAATACCGCTGGCGCCGCCGGTGATGAAGACGCTGCGATCCTCAAGGCTCGGGTAGTTGGCATAGCGCTTGGTTGTCATGTCGTCAGTCCAGCAAAAAAAAGGGATTTCGCGCTCCGTTACCAAGCTTTTGTGACACTCGTTTTGCGACTGGTTAGCGCAGCGGAAACCCCGCTTTTCCATATAGTATGAATAATATGAAGATTGTCATGAGGCCGTCATTCGCCCGTGATTGAAGGTGCCGCGTTATCCAAGCGAGGCATTACGTGACGGCGGTTGAAGACAATATCTGGGTGCGGATCCAGGGGCTCGACAAGCGGTTTGATGCGCAACACGCGTTGCGCCATCTCGATCTCGATATCGGTCGTGGTGAGCTTGTTTCGCTGCTTGGTCCATCGGGCTGCGGCAAGACGACGACGCTCCGCCTGATCGCTGGTTTTGAAACCCCGACTGCCGGTTCCGTCACCATTGGCGGCCGCAATATCCTGTCCGAACAGGCCCATCGCCGTGGCATGGGCGTGGTGTTCCAGAACTACGCGCTGTTCCCCCATCTCAGCGCCGCCGACAACGTCGCCTTCGGTCTGCGTCTCGCCCGCCGCCATAGAACGGAAATAGCCGCCCGCGTCGATGAACTGTTGACGCTGGTCGGTCTGCCCCATGCGCGCGACAAATTCCCTGACCAGATGAGTGGCGGCCAGCAGCAGCGCGTCGCGATCGCTCGCGCACTGGCTATCAATCCGCAAATGCTGTTGCTCGACGAGCCGCTGAGTGCGCTCGATGCCGTCATTCGGCTTGAGCTGCGTAATGCCATTCGGGACATCCAGCAGCGGCTCGGCGTCACCACGCTGTTCGTCACGCACGACCAGGAAGAGGCGCTGGCCATTTCAGATCGCGTCGTCGTGATGCGCGACGGACGCATCGAACAGGTCGGTATACCTGAAGATATCTATGCCCGCCCGGCCACGCGCTTCGTCGCTGGCTTTATCGGACGCGGCAATATCTTCGAGGGCAGGGTGGCCGATCCGGCTAACGGCCAAATCGATCTCGGGGCATTCGACGCGACGGTCTCGCCAAGCCTTCTGGCAGGAGCTGTTACTGGAGCGCCACTGGCCCTCGTCGTGCGGCCTGACGCCGTCAGCGTTGGACCCAACACGTCCCAGCCGGGCAGTAATGCCGTCTCCGGAACTGTGGCCGGCAGCACGTTCCAGGGTGGTTCTCGCCATCTCGAAATCCAGACCGACACCGGCCTCTGCCTTGCCGCCAATGTGCCTGCCGCGCATGGCGCCAGCTGGAAAATCGGCGATCGCGTTTGCGCCAGCTTTGCGCCCGAAGCCTGCCACGTCATCTTGGGAGCCGCAGCATGAGCCCAGCCAGTATGAAGCTCACCGTTGTCGGAGCCGGCACTATTCTGCCCGCCCACGGCCGTTCGCCGTCCTGCCACCTGCTCGAGCTCGGCGATCGCCGCTACATCTTTGATCTCGGTCCCGGCGCACTCGGCCGGCTGGCGTCGCATGGCGTCGACTACCGTCAGATCGACACGCTGTTCATCTCCCATCTGCACCCCGACCACGTTCTTGACGTCGTGACCTTGCTGCAGGCCAACAATGCCACGCCCGGCTGGCAGCGCATCAAGCCGTTGCGCCTGATCGGTTGCTACGGTCTTGAGGAATTCGTCACGCGCCTGCTGACCATCTTCCGCGACGCCATTCCGGAAACCTACGCGTTACAGTTCAATGAGCTGAGCGTCGGCCGCCACCAGATCGACGGCATCGCGGTTGAGGTCGCGCTCACCGGTCACACCAGCAACAGTATCGCGTTCCGCCTCGAATACGAGGGCAGGGCGTTCGTCTATAGCGGGGACGCTACTGACGTGCCTGCGCTGGTCGAAATCGCGCGCGATGCTGATCTGTTCCTCTGCGAGTGTTCTTTCAGCGGCGGCTATCCGACCGAAGACCACCTCACAGCCATCACCGCTTCACGCATCGCCCAAAGCGCCAATGTGCGCCACCTTGTGCTGACGCACACCTACCCGTCCATTGAGCATGCTCTGGTGCTCGAACAGGCTGGCACGATGTTTGGTGGCGAAATAACCGTCACCACGGATGGCGCGGTGGTCACATGCTGAAACGCCCCCACGCCGCTTGGTTAGGCCTTGCACCCTTCCTGATCTTCGTTCTGGCCCTTGAACTGTTGCCACTAGGTGGGCTCGTCTGGTCGGCCTTTTCCGACGCGGGCATGTTCTCGTTCGCCAATTTCGCCCGTGCCGCACGTCCGACCATCGTCACCGGTTTTGCCAACAGTATCGGCCTGTCGCTGGCCACGGCGTCGCTCGGCACGTTGGCTGGGCTCGTCATCGCCTATCTGTTGGTCACCGGCCGCAGCAGTCGCTGGCGCGATGGCATAATCGCGCTTTCGACCGTCGCAGCCAATTTCGGCGGGGCGCCGCTGGCCTTTGCCTTCATCATCGCGCTGGGCTCCACCGGCATGATCACCATGCTGCTCGCTCAGGTCGGCATCACGCTCTATCCCGGCGTCCGCATCTATTCGATCAGCGGACTGGTCGTCGCCTATCTCTATTTTCAAATCCCGCTGGCTATCCTTCTGTTGTTGCCGTCGGTTCAGGGCCTGCGCAAGGAATGGCGCGAGGCGGCCACCAGCCTAGGCGCCGATCCACGCAATTATTGGCTCCTCGTCGGCCTGCCGCTACTGCGCCCAAGCATTGCCAGCTGTTTCTGCCTGCTGTTTGCCAATTCCTTCGGTGCTTATGCCACGGCCTGGACGCTGACCGGTTCCTCGGTCGAACTCGTCACCGTGCAGATCGCCGCCCTTATCCGCGGTGAAGTGCAGCTCGATCCAGCGTTGGCCGACGCCATCGCTGTCCTCTCCATGCTCGTCATGGCCGCCAGCATCCTTCTGCAGCGCGTCTTTTCCCGCCGTGAAAGGACCGTGTCGAGATGAGCCAGAACCTCTCCCCAAAAGTGCGCGCCGGCCTGTCGTTCCGCGCCATCACAATCGGCCTGTTCCTTGCCTTCATGATCCTGCCCGTTGTGGCGACGGCACTGTTCTCCGTCTCCATCCGCTGGGATCGCTCCATCCTGCCCGAAGGGTTGACGTTCGATTGGTGGATCAAGGTCACCTCAGAGCGCGGCTTCCAGCGCTCGTTGACCAATTCGCTGACCATCTCGCTCTCGACCGTTCTAGCCTCGTTGGCGTTGATCGCCCCGACGGCGTTCTGGGTCCACACCCGCGTCCCGCGCGCCAAGCCGCTGATGGAAGTACTGGTCATCCTGCCCTTCGGCTTTCCGGCTGTCGTGCTGGCTTTGGGTCTCGTGCGGCTCTATTCGCCGCTGCCGATTGCGGTGGTCAATACGCCCGCCATGCTGGTTGCCGCCTATGTCGTGATCACGCTGCCCTTCATGTACCGCGCCATCATGAACGGGCTCGAGGCCATCGATACGGCGGCCCTCTCCAATGCTGCCCGCAGCCTTGGCGCCAATGATGTCCAGATCTTCCTCAAGGTCATCCTGCCCAATATTCGCGGTGGCTTGGTCAGCGGCAGTCTTCTGGTTTTCTCGGCCGCTTTCGCCGAGTTCGCTTTGGCCAATCTGTTGGTGGGGACACGTCTCAAGACCTTCCCCATCTACCTGGTCGAATTCACCCGTTTCGATGCCCGTCAGGCCAGTGCGCTCGCACTGATCAGCTTCTCCGCTGCCTGGCTGGTGTCGATGGCGCTGCTGTCGTCTTCGGCACGCCGTCCCTCCACGCGTGGGTCCTCCGCCACCGCGTGATCGCCTGTCTGTCTACCTTTCTCCTCAAGGAAATATCCAATGTTCAAGTCGATCCTGAAACAAGCTGCCAGCGTCGCCGTGCTGGGCCTGTCCATCGCCTCGGCTCATGCCCAGAGCACGACAGAAATCACCGAAGCCGCCCACAAGGAAGGCAACCTCATCAGCTACGGCATGTCCGATGACTGGGTGAACCTCGGCAACATCTTCGGCCGCATCGAGGAAATCTACGGCGTCGAGCACGTCGACACCGACATGACCTCGGCTGAAGAAATCACCCGCCTGCTGGCCGAAAAGAACGCACCAGTCATGGACATTGCCGACATCGGCTATGATTTCCTCGGCCGTCTGGTCGGCGAAAACCTCGCTGCCAGCTACAAGAATTCCAGCTGGGATTCGATCAAGCCAGAATTCAAGGATCCCGATGGCCGTTGGGCTTCCGGCTACTGGGGCGCCATCTCGTTTCTCGTGAACACAGATCAGGTCAAGGTTCTGCCAGCCACCTGGAATGACCTGCTGAAGCCAGAATACAAGGATCAGGTCTGCTCGCGCGATCCACGCGTCTCGACCTATGCCACCGCCTCGGTTCTGGCCGCTGCCTATGCCAATGGCGGCGACGAGACCAATGTCCAGCCGGGTATCGACTGGTTCACCAAGCTGCGTGACACCGGCAACCTGCGCGACGGCGTCGTGCTCAATGTCGCGTCGATCCAGAAGGGTGAATGCCCGATCTCGCTGGTCTATGACTTTGACGGTTTCGCCAAGCGCGACGCGACCGGCCTGCCGCTCGAAGTGATCATCCCATCCGACGCGTCAGTTGGCATGCTGTTCTCGCAATATATCAATGCCCTCGCGCCAAACCCAAATGCCGCCAAGGGCGCCATTGACTTCATCTTCTCCGACGAAGGTCAGGTCATGCTCGCCGAAGGCTATGCCCACCCAACGCGTGACGTGACCCTGCCAGCCGAAGTTGCCGCCAAGCTGCTGCCAGCTTCGGCCTATGCCAATGTTCACTTCCCGACCAACCTTGAGAGCTTCTCGGGCGCCGTCGCCAAGATCGTCGAAGGCTGGAACGCCGTCGTCGGCCAGTAATCAAACCCCGCCCGTCGGAACATGCGACGCCGGGCGAAACGTTTGATCTGGTAAGGCCGTGGTGGACAGAAATGTCCGCCACGGCTTTTTCATTTTCAGTCTGCGTCACGAGTTCGCGCGTTAGAAAATTGCAGAGCGACCAGCGGTCCAACAGTATGGCACACATGTTCTGATGACAGTTTTAGACCCTGCTAAGAAACTGTTGTATCTGATAAATTTCGCGATCGCGTAACCTTGAAGTTTCCGGCTTTCGCCTCCGAACTTACTCTCCCTCAACGCCATTGACCAACGCCACTTGCTTCAGTATTGGTTTAATGGCTGGACCACTGGGTGATCTGGCCGAAAGCTTGGAGGAGCTGGATGAAATCCGGGAAACTGACGTTTCGCTTCGTCACCATCGCAGCCGATGAGGAGCTGTTTCGCGTCGTATCGCGTGGCCTCGCCGATGCCGCTGCAGCGATGAACGTCGACGCCAGTCTCGTCGGTACGCCTGGCTTCGACCTCGCCGAATTCAAGGCTCTGGTGCGTCAGGCGCTGGCAGACCATGTGGACGGACTGGCCCTCAATATTTTCGACGCCCACGCATTGAGCGATGTCATGGCCGAAGCTGCCGCTCAGAACGTGCCGGTCGTGGCCTTCAACATCGACGCCGCCAAAGGCGCTAGTGGCAACCTGGCCTATGTGATGCAGGACTTCATTACCGCCGGTGAAGCCCTCGGACGCCGCGCTGCAGCCACGCTCGCCGACGGCGACAAAGTCATCATCACCATGCACGACGAAGGCGTCGGCGCACTGGAACAGCGTGGGGCAGGGATTGCGCGTGGTCTATCCGACCGCAACGCCAACATCCGCTACGTCGTGACCGGCAGGGAGCCGCACAAAGGCGCCGACCTGCTGCAATCCGTGCTGAAGGACTTCCCAGCCCGCGTCATCATCGGCACCGGTCAGCCCGATAGCGAAGCCGCCGGTCTTGTCGCGCAGGCCCAGCCGCAAGGCCAAATCTACGCCGCGGGCTTCGATCTGTCGCCCGGCATCGTCGACCTCATCAGCGATGGGCACCTCGACTGCACCATCGACCAGCAGCCCTACCTGCAGGGCTATTACCCGGTCGTCCAGCTGGCGCTCTATCTCCGCTTTGGCCTCATGCCGCCGTCGCTCGACGCCGGTGCCGCAATCGTCGACCGGCACAATGTCGGTTCGGTTCTCAAACTCAGCAAAGACTTCATCCGCTAGGGTCCGTCATGAAAATCATCTCCATCGAGCCATTCATCCTGCATGTCCCGGTCAACGTGCCGTCGATCTCGGATTCCACCCACACGATCACCCATTGGGGCGTGGTGGGCGTCAAGATCGGCAGCGACAACGGCCTGTTCGGCTACGGTTACACCGGCACCCACGCCCACCTCGAAACCGACCGGCTGGTGACCGCTTGTATCGACAAATCCTACGGCCCGCTGCTGATGGGCGAGGATGCGCAGGATAGCGACCGCCTCTGGCAGAAGCTGGCGCGATACCCGGCCATTCAGTGGGTCGGCCGCGCAGGCGTCACCCACATCGCGCTCGCCGCCATCGATATCGCCCTCTGGGATCTGCGCGCCAAGGCCGCTGGCCTGCCGCTGTGGAAACTGCTCGGCGGCGCCACATCGGACAAGCTCGAAGCCTACAACACCGATATCGGCTGGCTCTCCGTCCCCAAGGACAAGCTCGTCGACGGCTGCAAGCGCGCCATCGAAGTGGATGGCTTCCAGCGCCTCAAGATCAAGGTTGGTCATGCCAATCCAATGGTCGACATCGAGCGCTTTGCCGCCGTCCGCAAGGCCGTTGGCCCTAATGTCACCATCGCCATCGACGCCAATGGCAAATGGGACTTGCCCACCGCTCAGCGCTTCTGCGCTCGGGCCGAACCACTGGACGTGTTCTGGCTCGAAGAGCCGATGTGGTACGACGATATCGCCTCGCACGCCGCGCTGGCGCAGTCGACGACCATTCCGATCGCACTGGGCGAACAGCTCTATACCGCCGAGGCGTTCAACAGCTTCATGGACGCGCGCGCCGTCGAATATGTGCAGCCTGATGTGACCCGCGTTGCTGGTATCACCGAATATATCCAAGTCGCCCACAGCGCCCATTCGCGCCGTCTGCCAATCGTCGCCCATGTTGGCGATATGGGCCAGATCCACGTCCATCTGTCCTACTGGCACCCGGCAACGACGATGCTGGAATACATTCCATGGATCAAGGATTGCTTCGTCGAGCCGATCAAGGTCGAGGGTGGCCACTATGTGCGGCCACAGCAACCCGGCGCCAGCACTACGCTGACCGAAGCCGCCATTGCCTCGTTCAGCCAGCGCCTCTAGGAGAAACTCATGCCATCCAAGAGTCTGGATCAGGAGTTCGAGGGCAAAACAGCCTTCGTTCTCGGCGGCAGCTCCGGCATCGGCCTGGCCTCAGCCCGGCTGCTCGCCGAGCGCGGCGCCAAAGTGGTCATCGTCGGCCACGCACCGGATACGCTTGACGTCGCCGAGGACCTATCAGCTGGCGGCCGCAAGGTCATCGGCCTGCATGGCGACGCCAGCCAGTCCGACTTCGTGCATCAGGCCATCGAAACCACGGCAAAGAGCTTCGGCAGCATCGATGTCATGCTGTGCTCCGCCGCCATCCATCCGGTTGGCGATGTGGTGGAGACGGACGAAGCCAGCTGGGACCGGGCATTCGCCGTCAACGTCAAGTCGATGTACCTGGCCTGCCATTTCGGCGTGCCGCACATGATCGCAGCGGGCGGCGGCTCCATCGTCACCGTCGCCTCGGTTCAGGCCACGTCGAACACGCCGGGCGTCTGCGCCTATGCCAGCACCAAGGGCGCGATTGTGTCCTTCACACACACGCTGGCCATCGACCTTGCCAAGCACGGCATCCGCGCCAACACGGTCTGTCCGGGCTCGATCATCACCCCGATGCAGGAGCATTTTGCCAAGGCGAATGGCAACGGCAGAAGTGTCGAGGATATGTACAAGGAGTTCGCCAAGCCGGTTCCGCTGGGTCGGTTGGGCACTGCCCTTGAGATTGCCGAACTCATCGGATTTCTGGCGAGCGAGCGCTCCGGATTCTGCACCGGTGCCGAGTTTACTGCAGACGGTGGACTGCTGGCCGGTCTTCGGATTTTCTAGCAGCCATTTGGGAGAACGTGATGCGACGCATCGATACACACATGCATTTCTGGACGCTGGCGCTGGAGCATAGCTATGCGCTCTGGATGTCGCCAGAACTCGAAGTGCTCTATCGCGACTATGGCCCGGTCGACGCCAAGCCTTGGGCGGACCAGTACAATGTTGAAGGCTGCGTGCTGGTATCTGCGGGCTCGACCGTCGAAGAACTCGGCTACCTGCTGGGCCTCGCCAATGGCCACAGCTTCATCCGCGGCATTGTCGGCTGGGTCGATATGCTGGGGCAGGGCGTTGCTGGCAATCTCGAGCAATTGGCGCGCAGCCCATCGCTCAAGGGCATTCGTCCATATCTGCAGGACCTGCCGGACGATGACTGGATCCTGCGCCCCGATCTCGATCCGGCCATCCAGTCCGCTCTCGACCTCGGCCTGCGTTTTGATGCGCTGATCAAACCGCGCCACATTCTCAATACCGTGCGCTTCATCGAGCGCTACCCCACCTTGCCGGTAATCGTCGATCACATGGCCAAGCCTGCCATCAACAAGGGCGAGCACGATGCCTGGGCGCGCGACATGGAACAGTTCCGTGACCTGACCCATGTGCATTGCAAGCTCTCCGGTCTTTTGACGGAAGATGGCCCCGATTGGACGCCCGATCGGGTCAAACCCTATCTGGAAACCGTCATCGACATTTTCGGCCCCGACCGGCTGGTTTTCGGCAGCGATTGGCCCGTGGTCAATTTGGTTGCCGACTACGGCAAATGGGTCGGTGTCGTTGCCGACGCGCTGAAACCCTTGTCGCCAGACGACCAGCAAAAGGTCTGGGCCACCAACGCCGAACGCTTCTACGGCCTCTAGCCTATGAGCGCGCCAGGCGCTCGAAAAGAGGCCGCAAACTAACTGGCTGGACCACTGGACTATTGATCCAATTTCGATAATGTAAACCACACGCCGGCCACGCTGCCGGCTTTCACGAGGAGGGTGAAAATGAAAACCGCAAACAACAACAGAGCGTCAAACGTCCGTCGCGCCACGAGCGTCGCACTCGCTATTTCGATGGTCCTGGCCCCAATGGGGCTACAGGCATCGGACAACCGCATTGCCCTGGTCCCCGGTGGTCCGCACCCATATTTCGTTGGCTGGGAACCCGGCATTGCCGCCGCCATCAAGGATTTCTCGATCGCTGCCGTCGACTACCAGGTGCCGTCCGAATGGAAGCTCGAAGCCCAGACCCAATTGCTCGAAAGCCTTGCCGCACAGGGCACCAATGCCTTCGGTATTTTCCCCGGTGACGCCGTCGGTATCAACTCGACGCTGGCAGAACTCAAGGGCGCTGGCATCCCATCAATCGCGATCGGTGGCTGTGCACAGGACCCAACCGACGCGTCGTTCTGCTTCTCGACCGACGTATCGCAGGCTGCCTATGTCGGCACCAAGGCCCTGATCGAAGCCATGGGCGGCAAGGGCAATATCGTCCACATCGCCGGTCTTCTGGTCGACCCCAACACCACCCTGCGCCAGCAGGCCGTGCAGAAGGCCGTCGACGAAACCAATGGCGCCGTCACTCTGCTGCAGACCGTCGGCGATACCGACAATCAGGAGCAGGGCGACCAGAAGGTCAATGCGCTCCTGGCAGCCCAGAAGGACAAGATCGACGGCATCATCGCCACCGCCTACATTTCCTCGGTGGTCACGGCGACCGCGCTGAAAAACCTCGGTGACAAGCGTATCAAGATGGTCGGCATCGACGATGACAAGATCGTTCGCGATGGCATCCGCGACGGCTTCGTTGCCGGTACTATCGCGCAGAACCCCTTCGGTCAGGCCTATATCGGCGCCTATGCACTGGACCAGTTGGCCAGCGGCTGCACCACCCTCGACACCGCCCCTTGGATCGCTACGCCACAGACCGCCCACTTCGTGGATTCCGGTACCGTCGTGGTCACCAAGGACAATGTCGACAGCTACCCCGAAGACCTCAAGGTCCTGACCTATGACATGCAGAAGACCTTCAAGGACACGTTCCTCTCCTGCAAGTGAATGACCCAGGCGGGCGCCGCATTGCCGGCGTCCGCTTTCGCATGGCGGCGAGGTTGAGATCATCGCCTCGCCCTTAGAGGTTGCCCCAATGCAAGTAAGCGCTCCGTCCCGTCAGGGAACGATGTCGATAGCGAGCCTGCTCACCAACAGTTCCGCTCAGTTCGGCCTGTTCGTGTTGCTGGTTGTGCTGTGGATTGTCTTTTCCAACCTGTCCCCCGGTTTTCTGTCGACCTTCAATCTCAACTCGCTCGGCCGTTCGGTCGCGGTCGACATCGTGGTCGGTTTCGCCCAGATGGTGGTACTGGCGACGGGCGGCATGAACCTCTCGGTGGGCGCTATCGGCGTCTGCTCGGTGATGGTGGTTGGCTATCTGCTGCAAATCATGGGACTGCCCATTCCGGTCGCCGTGGCCGGAACACTGTTCTTCGGTGGCTTCCTCGGCTGGCTCAACGGCATGGCCATCACCAAGACAGGCGTGAACAGCTTTGTGGTGACGCTGGCCAGCGCCAGCCTGTTCTCGGGCGGCATGCTGATCCTCAGCAAGGGCCTGCCGCTGAACGGCCTGCCGCCAGAACTCGGCGCATTTGGCAGGGCCGCCATCGGGCCCGTGCCGGTGCTCGCGGTGGTCGCGCTCGGCATCGGCGTGCTGCTCTACATCCTCTTTGCCCACAGCGCTCTCGGGCGACAAATCCTCGCCGTCGGCGCCAATGCCCGCGCCGCCGAAATGTCCGGCATTCCGGTGTCGCGGGTCATCGTCACGGTGCATGTCCTGTCGGGCGTTCTGGCAGCCGCAGCCGCGATCATGCTGACAGCACGCCTCGGCGCGGCCATGCCCGCTGTCGCCGGTGATGACTGGCTGCTGCCGTCATTCCTTGCTCCCGTCATTGGCGGCACATCCCTAGCGGGCGGCGTCGTCTCGGTCATCGGCACCATCCTCGGTGCGCTGCTCGTCTCCACTATTCGCAGTGGCCTCCTGATCCTGCAGTTCGCCAATTTCTGGCTGCAGCTCTTCCTTGGCCTGTTCCTTCTGGCGGCCATCCTGCTCGAACGCTATCGCGCCTCGCTCGTGGCCAAGCAGCAGACGAGGCAAGCATGAAACGCACCGCTTCCATCCTTTTCGGCCAGCAATGGTCGGGCATTCTGGCTGGCGTAATCGTCGGTGGTGTGGCGCTGGCCATCGCCAATCCGGCCTTCCTCAGCGAGTTCAACATCTTCGTCCTGCTGCGCAGCATCTGTGTGGTCCTGCTCGCGGCGCTCAGTCAGATGGTCATGCTCGGCGTCGGCCAGATGAACCTCTCAGTCGGCGCGCTTGGGGGGCTCGTCGCCGTGATCGCCGGTGGCCTGATGGACGCCTGGGGCGTGCCAACCATCCCCGCACTTGCCATCGCTTTGGCTGCGGGTGGTCTCGCTGGCTTCATCAATGGCTGGCTGACCGTGCGCACCGGCCTCAATGGCTTCGTCGTCACGCTGGCGACTGCATCGGCCTTTACCGGTATCAATCTTGGCATCACCAAGGCCGTGCCGTTCTACAATCTGCCCGCCGACTTCGTGGCTTTCGGCAACGGCCGTCTCGGCCCGTTCCCGGCGCTGGCCATCGTGCCGATCCTCGTCACCATCGCGCTGGCCATCTTCCTCAACCGCGCCGTCAAAGGCCGTCAATTGCTCGCCGTCGGTGGCAATCGACACGCCGCATAACTCTCCGGCATCTCCGTGCCCCGCACCATGATCATGGCGCACACCATCTCCGGTCTGATCGCCGCCGCAGCCGGTTTGATGGCAGTCGCGCAACTGGGATCCGCGCAGCCAACCATTGGCGCTGACTGGCTCATCATCTCGTTTGCCGCGCCGATCATCGGTGGCGCCAGCCTGTCTGGCGGCTCGGTGTCGATCACTGGCACCGTTATCGCCATCCTGCTGATAGGCCTGATCCAGAACGCCATGATCATGCTGGCCGTCGATCCCTATTGGGTCACTTTCCTGCTCGGCGCTCTCATTCTGATCGCCGTGTGGATCAACCGAGCGCGGGCCGCCGGGATGGAGAATGCACGATGACGCTGGTCCTCGAAAACATCGTCAAATCCTTCCCCGGCGTTCGCGCGCTCAACAACGCCTCGCTCAGCCTCAATGCCGGTGAAATCCACGCCCTGATGGGCGAGAACGGGGCAGGGAAGTCGACCCTGATCAAGGTCATCACCGGCGTTCACACCGCCGATGAGGGCACCATCACCCTCGATGGCCGCGCGCTGTCGCTGACCTCGCCGCAGGACGCCATCGCCCTGGGCATCGCGGTGGTCCATCAGGAACGCAACCTGATCCCGCATTTCTCGATCGCCGAAAACATCCTGCTTGAGCGCCTGCCGACCAAGAATGGTTTCGTGGACTTCGCCCGCGCCAATCAGCAGGCAAAACTGCTGCTGGCCAAGGTCGGCCTCGATCTCGATCCCGCCATGAGCGTCAGCCGCCTCAGCGTTGCGCAGATGCAGATGGTCGAAATCGCCAAGGCGCTCAACCGCGAATCCAAGGTCCTGTTGCTCGACGAGCCCACGGCTTCGCTGACCGACGGTGAGTCCGAAACGCTGTTTCGCTTGGTCCGCCAGCTGCGCGACAACGGCACGGCAATCCTCTTCGTCAGCCACAAGCTTGAAGAAGTACTCGCCCTTTGCGACCGGATCACCGTCCTGCGCGATGGTCAGACCGCATTGGCCGGCGCTCCCATCGCCCAGATGAGCCGCAGTGCGCTGATCGAAGCCATGATCGGCCGCGCCGAAACGCCAGCGCTACGCCGCAAGGGCGTCGCCGATACGGGCACGCCAAGGCTGCAAGCGAAGTCCCTCGCCACCTCCTTCGGCCATGAGAACATCAACTTCTCTCTGCATCGCGGCGAAATCCTCGGCCTCTATGGTCTGGTCGGCGCTGGCCGCACCGAACTGGCCCGCGCATTGCTCGGGCTGGGCCGCATCCGCAGCGGCGAACTGCTCATTGACGGCGAAGCCAAACAAGCCCGCTCGGTCAAGGACGCCATCAAACGGCTGCGGCTGGGCTATGTCAGCGAAGATCGGAAGCACGAGGGCGTCATTCTCAGCCAGTCCATCTCGCGCAACATTTCCAGCACCGTCTGGGACCGATTGGCCAACGGCCTCGGCTTGCTGCGAAAGGCTTCCGAGGACGCCATCGCCATTCCGCTCGCCGAAAAGCTGGCCGTCCGTACCCCCAGCGTGTCCCAACTCGTCGGCAACCTCTCAGGTGGCAATCAGCAGAAGGTGTCCTTCGCTAAATGGCTCGCTGCCGACGTGGATATCCTCATCATCGATGAGCCCACTGTCGGCGTGGACGTCAAGGCGAAGGCCTATATCCACGAGATCATCAACGGCCTGGCCGACGATGGCATGTCCATTTTGCTAATATCGAGCGACATGCCCGAGATGATAGCCATCGCAGATCGCTTGCTGGTCATGCATGACTTCGCCATTCAGGGTGAAATCGCCAATGACCGAAACTATGACTCGATGAGCCGCCGCATCATGTCGGCCATTCACACCACGCCAATCGCCTGAAACTGGAGCTCCAATGGCTGACCTCACCGGCAAAATCGTTCTCATCACCGCTGCCGCACAGGGCATTGGCCGCGCTTCCGTGGAAGCCTTCGTCAAGGCCGGCGCCAAGGTGATCGCGACTGACGTCAATGCGGCCAAGCTCGCTGAACTCGATGGCACGGCGGGCGTCACTACCCGTCTGCTCGATGTGCTATCGGACGATGCGGTCAAGGCTGCTGTCGCCGAGATCGGCCGGATCGACGTACTGTTCAACTGCGCCGGTGTGGTCCATTCCGGCACCATTCTCGAGATGAGCGACAAGGACCTCGATTTCGCGCTGGACCTCAATGTCCGCGCCCAGATCCGCACCATCCAAGCCGTGCTGCCGCAGATGATCGAGCGCCAGGATGGCGCCATCATCAATATGGCCACAGTCGCCAGCTCGGTCAAAGGCGTGCCGAACCGCGCCGCCTATTCCATCTCCAAGGCCGCTGTCGTCGGCCTCACCAAGTCGGTTGCCGCCGACTATGTGACGCAGAATATTCGCGTCAACGCCATCTGCCCCGGCACGGTCGAAAGCCCAAGCCTCCATGAGCGCTGGCACGCCACCGGCGACTTCGAAGCGGCGAAGAAAGCCTTCATCGCGCGACAGCCGATCGGACGTATCGCGCGTCCTGACGAGGTCGCCGACCTCGCGGTTTATCTGGCCGGTGCAACCTACACGACCGGCCAGGTCCAGATCATCGACGGTGGCTGGACGGCCTGATCCGTCGCCGTTCGGTTACCCGATTTCCGACTTGCCTGCGACGAAGGCCGCCAACACCGCATCAATGTGTCGCTGCATTGCCTTGGCAGCACCATTGCTGTCGCCATCAGCGATGGCCTGATAGATTTCCGCATGTTCCGCCTGCGTATTGGCAATGCGCTCAGGCTTTAGCAACAGGCTCTCAAAGCGTTCAAACAGGGCGTTGTGGCGATAGTCCCACAGCGTCGTCACCATGATTTCATAGGCTGGATTGCCACTGGCGCGGGCAATTTCGAGGTGAAACCCACGGTCGCCCTGCCGATATTTCGGCTCCTTGGTAGATTGCCCTTCCGCCTGCAGCGCCATCGCGAGCCGCATGGCTTCGAGATGGATGTCACTACGATTGGTGGCGGCCTTCGCGGCAATGCGCGGCTCGATCACCCGCCTCGCTTCCATCGCCTGAATGGGCCCCACATCATCCTGAGCCGACACGCCGAGAGCCTGCATCTGCGGCAAGACCTGAACGCCGTGACCCTGCCGGATAGAAACCTTGCCCGCCACCTCCAGCGCAATCATCGCCTCGCGCACCGAGGTGCGGCTCACCCCCAACTGATCCGCCAACGTCCGCTCAGCTGGCAAAAACGTGCCGACCGGAAACAGCCCCTGTTCCATCCGCTCCATCAACAGCGCCGCGATTTGCCGGTATAGGCGCAGCGGTTCAAGGGAGGGAAGGCGCGCAGCGCTTTTGTCGGGGGGAGGCATGGATGCGCGAACCTGCGATGGCGACAACTCGAACGTGTTGCCAACAATCTATAAGGCAAATGGCCCAATGGTCTAGCCAGTTTGGACGCGCAGTTGCCTTACCCCGCAAATCAGGCAGGGGCTTTCGATTCTAGCCGGGAGTGCCTTTGACGAATGAGCTGAGCACCGCCTCGACATGCCCGCGCATCGCTTTGCCCGCTTCCGCCGAATTGCCGCTGGCAATGGCGTCATAGATGGCCTCGTGTTCGGTGACGGTCCTGCCGATACGGTCCGAACCGACCAGCAGGTTTTCAAACCGCTCGAACAGCGGCTTGGTGCGATATTCCCAAAGCTTGGCGACCAGAACCTCGAACGCAGCATTGCCGCTGGCGCGCGCGATTTCGACATGAAACCGGCGGTCGCCCTCGCGATAGGCATCCGCCGTCCAGGTCGAGGCGCTGCCCTGCAACGCCATGGCGGCCCGCATGTTCTCAAGGTTCTGCGGTCCGTGATTGGTTGCCGCCAGCTCGGCAATCCTTGGCTCGATCAGCCGCCGCGCTTCGAGCACCTGTATCGGCCCGATATCGACATCCGGCGGCGTCGTGTCCTCGACACTCTGCGCCGTCGCCAGCACTTGAACGCCATGACCCTGCCGGATCACCACGCGTCCGTTGACCTCAAGCGCAATAAGCGCCTCGCGCACCGACGTCCGGCTGACACCCAACTGCTCGGCGAGTTCGCGCTCCGCCGGCAAAAACGTGCCGACGGGAAACAGCCCTTGCTCGATGCGGGTCTCAAGAAGATCGGCAATGCGGCGATAAAGGCGCGTCGATTCAAGCTGAGGCAGTCGCGTCCCAATCGGCGCCTTGCCACCTGTGTCTGCGGTTCCCAATCGATGTCCTACGCTGCAAGCCAAACGGCCAGTTACAGTTCGCAACTGACCGTTCTGAGGTCTGCATATCGCCTGCGTGAGTGTCAACCAATCCCGTCGCTGAGACCGAGCCGACCGCAAGGAAAATCAACGCCGCGCCGTAAACGGCCAACTCACTGCCACAAAGATCAGCCCTGCCGCTACCAGAACGAAAGCCGTGCTTAGGTTCCAATGCTGCGCGACAAACCCGATCGCTGCCGGCCCGGCCAGAATACCGGCATAACCCAGCGTTGTAATCGAGGCGATGGCAAGGCTGGCCGGCATCCGCGTCTGCTTGCCGGCTGCGGTAAACAGCACCGGCACGATATTGGACGCACCAATGCCCACCAATAGGAAGCCGGCAAACGCCAGCGGCTGGCTGGGCGCGTAGACGGCGAGCAGGAAGCCCGCTGCCGACAACAGCCCGCCGCCGACCACCACGATCATGCCGCCAAGAGTCTTGACGATCCAGTCACCGGTCAGGCGGCCCACCGTCATGGCGATGGCAAACATCGTGTAGCCAAAACCGGCCTGCGATGGATCGACCAGATGGGTGCCGATCAGGAACAGCGCGCTCCAGTCAAGAATGGCGCCTTCGCCCAGAAATACTAGGAAGCACAGGATGCCGATGAAAATGACGATGCCCTTTGGCACAACGAATAGCGGCGTCTTGCCTCCTTCGTGATTGCCATAAGGCAGCAGCCCCGAGAATGCGAATACCAGCAGAACAACCAGCATCACGCTGATCGTCACTGTCGCCAATAGTGGTGAAATACCCGCGCCGATAAGAAGACTAAGTCCACCTGCGCCCAGAATGCCGCCCAGGCTGAACAGCCCATGGAACCCCGACATCATATTACGGCCGCTGTCCTTCTCGACCATCACCGCCTGGATATTGACAGCAACGTCCACCGTGCCAACGCTCGCGCCGAACAAGGCTAGCGTAATCGCAAGAGCGGGGACGGTATCGACCAGCGCTAGGAGTGGTAGCACCAATGCTACGGCCAGCGAACCGCCAACGATCACCGCGCGACAGCCAAAACGGTTGGCCAAAATCCCGGTGATTGGCATGGCAAGGATCGAGCCAAGGCCGAGGCACAGCAGCAGCAGCCCAAGTCCGCCGTCTTCAACGCCGACGCGCGCTTTGGCGAACGGCACCAGCGGCGCCCAAGCCGCCATGGCGAGCCCCGCCACGAGGAAGACGGCCCGTGTCGCCCATTGCTCGCGAAACCCGGCCGGGGAATGTGCGTTCAAGACAGTGTTGGTAGCAGACATTTTTCGTTCGCTTGGTTGGTGACTTGGGCAATATCGCGCCGGGCGCGCCGCCAGCAGAATGGATCTTTATTGGCGTCCTATTGCAGAATATGCACAAATACGCAATAACGTGCAAGAACGTGCAAGAACGTGAAGGGGATGAATTTGCTCACCGAAGAACGGCTTGATCGCATTCGTCAGCAGCTCAACGACAACGGCAAGGTTCTGGCCAATGACCTCGCCGTGCAGTTTGACGTCTCCGAGGACACGATCCGCCGCGACCTGCGCGAACTGGCCAAGGCCGGGTTCTGCCGCCGGGTCTATGGTGGGGCGCTGCTCCCTGCGCCAGATGGCGGCACTCTGGCCGCGCGCAACATCGATCAGCAGGGCGGCAAGGCCAATCTGGCACGCGCTGCGGCCGCTCTGATCAAGGACGGCCAGACCATTTTCATCGACGCTGGCTCGACAAATCTTGCCATCGCCCAGGCCCTGCCGCGCGAAAAGCCACTGACGGTGATCACCAATGCGCCTGCCATTGCCTCGGCGCTATCGGATCATCCAAATCTCACGGTAATTGTGCTCGGCGGTATCTACGATCAAAGTAAGGGCGCCTGCCTTGGCTCGCAGGCCGTCCGCGAGGCATCGCAGATTTTCGCCGACATGTTCGTCCTTGGCGCCTGCGGCATAGACACGGAAATCGGCGTCACGGCCCTCGACTCCGCCGAAGCCGAAATAAAGCGCACAATGATGTCGCAAAGCAGCTTGCTGCTGATCGCGGCCACTTCGGACAAGCTCGGCACCATCGCGCCGTTCAAGCTCGCCGAGGCCTCACGGATCGATCATCTGGTGGTCGAGGGGAACGCCGGGGATCTCTCGGCGTTCGAGCGTGCAGATATCCAGATCCATATCGCCTAGAAACGACTGGCGTTCAGCCGACGCCGATTACTTCTTCAGCCCGCTTGGGGATGAAGATGGCTTCGAGCAGCGACAGCATGGCAATAGCGCCAACCATGGCCCCGCTGGTCAGAACCACGCGCTGCACCACGACTTCAAACGCGTCGCGGGCACCAAACGTCGCGGAGACCAGCATCACCAACGCCACCGAGCAGATGTACTGGTAGAACAGTGGGCGAGCCTTGCCGGTCGTCATCTTGTCTATGAGGAAGTAGGTGATGATGGTGATCAGCGCGGCCAGCACGGCGAACTGTGGCACCATCTGATAGATCGCCATGGCGGCAATCGCCACCAGCGCGCCGATCAGAGTGCCGCCGCCACGGTCGACCAACTGGTCGATACGGCCACCGCGATCAGGCTCGGCGCAGACAAAGGCCAGCATGATCGGCACAATCAACATGTTCATGTCGCCCGTCGCAAAAGTCGCCAGCATTATCGGCACATAGACCGCGAGCCGGATCAGCAGCTCAGCGGTTGGATTGGCGGTATCGAACGGCTTGGCCTTGGCCACATGGACACGGCTGGTCTGCGGTGGGAACAGGACGTTGAGCACCAGCATCGCCACGCCCAAAATGACGCCACCCGAAGCCATGCTGTCGCGAATAGCCACCAGCGCCTGATCGCTGAACAGCGCCGACATCGACATCATGGCCGGGAACACCGTCAGGATGATGCCGCCGCGCGAGCCCTTGAACAGCATGAGCGCAATGCCCGCTGCCGCCAGCACGACGTTGACGATGATGAACAGCATGGGTTCGGCAACGGTAGCCGCCGCGATCCAGCTGAACAAGAACGCCATGACGGGCAGGGCGATCGGGCCGGCGAAAGCCGATATGTTGAGTGCGCCGCGCTGATTGGACATCAGCGACATCGCAAAAACGATTGGCATCATGGGTTGAGTGACGCCGAGCGGTTCCGCCAGGATCACGCAGATGGCCACGGCCAAGGCAGTGCGCAGCGCGAGGTAGGGGTCCTCGTTGGGATCGACTCGGGTCAGCTCTTCCATAATCAATGATCCTTAGTTGAAGCCGGACAGAACGCTCGAGACCCGAAGCAGGCCACGCGCAATGGTCGGGACGAAGCCCTCATCAGGCAGGATCAGCACGGCCGCTTCCGAACCAAGGCGCACATTGGCGGGCAGGGTCGACATATCGTCGATGGTGACACGCACCGGCACCTTGCGGGCTGGTGGGAACCAGCGCGTATCGGTCGAGGATTGAGCGAGGCCATTCACCGTGGTGCGGCCGGCATTGATGCCCCATGCGATGCTGTCGACGGTCGCTTCAAACTGGCGGCCGGGGGCGGCCTCAAAGATCACCACGGCACGGTCGCCGGGCTGCACATTGAGCAACTGGTTTTCGCGCAGATCGGCGATCACCATCTGCGTCGATGGGTTGATGAAGGTCATGGCCGGCGTGCCGGCGGCGACGAACTGCCCCTCGGCCAACGACAGGTTGGACACATAGCCATCCGCTGGCGCAACGATAGTGGTATTGGCCAGCGCAAACGTGGCGCGATCAAGCGCTGCCTGCGCGGCCCGCACATTGGGATTGCTGCTGTCGGCGGTGTTGGCCGAGAGCTTGACGCGCTCCACTTCCGCTTTGGCTGCAGAGACGTTGAGCTGCGCCGTGCGATAGTTGGCGTCGGCTGCGGTCAGTTTGGCGACCGGCAACAGGCCGCGTTCATTGAGCTGCGTCGCCCGATCCAGATCCTGCTCGGCAGTATCGAGCGCGACCTCGGCCTGTGCCAGCTTGGCCTCGGCAGCGGGGATAGCCGCAACGCCTGCAGTCGCGCCATTGAGCGCCTGATCGAGTTGAGCCTGGGCCTGAGCCAGATCCATTTTGAAGGTCGTGTCGTCGATCTGGAACAGGGGCTGCCCGGCCGTCACTTCGGCATTGTCGGCGATCAACACGTGCTGAACCGGTCCGGCAACGCGGGGTGCAATCTGTGTCACCTGCGCGGTGATCGAAGCGCCGCTGGCGTAGGGAGCATAGTGGTCCGACAGCGGATACCAGGCGACGATGGCGCCAAGCAGCACCAACACACCATAGCCAAACATGCGCGCCTTCCGGCGGCTGGCGTTTGGCGGGGGCGCAACGGCAACCACCTCGGTTGGCTCTGCAATTTCCACGGGCGCCGCGACCGGCAGCTCCGGCTGCGGCGCAGGTTCGATCTCCTTGGCGCGCGCCACAGGCATGGCCACCACATTCGCTTCGGTCGAAACCACGGCCTTTGCGCTGTCTTTGTCGTCCACCATTTCTTTCCCCTGTGTCATAGTCCGCTCCGTTTGATGCGGTCTATGTAGACGACAAGAAGTCGCTATGCAATAAAGATACTTTGCTGCATAGCTAAATTGTGAACGAGGAATACCCCGTGGACTCAGATATCGAGCTCGACGATTTGTTGCGCGACCTGACAGGCGAAATCACCCACCTCTATCGATGGCTGGCCGAAAGCGCCGGCATCAACCACACCGATCTGATGTGCCTGTTTTACGTGCGCACGGCCGACGGCACCGCCACGCCCAAGGCCGTTTCCCAGCATCTGGGAATGACCTCGGGCGCCACAGCCATCATGCTCAATCGTCTGGATAAGGCCGGCTTCATCATCCGCAGCCCACACCCAACCGACCGGCGAGGTGTTCTGCTATCGATTGGCCCAGAGGTGCAGCGCTCCGGCCTCTTGGCGCTCCGCGAGCGGTTCATTGGTATGAATCAGGTCGTCTTTTCGGCCTTTTCGGAGGACGAGTTGACCATCGTACGCCGCTTTATGCGTGGCCTGCTGCTCAACAGCCGCGATTCCCTGCGCGTACTGCGCACCGAAAACCGCGCCGCCAGCGCCGAAAAAGCCGCCAAAGTCTCGTAACCACCTATCGGGCGGCCGAATCTCCGTTTGGAGTGCTCATCTCGCTAATCTCACCCCGCCGCTGCAGCACAGTCGCCACCGTGCTGCACAACAATGCCCAGGCAGCGCCAAGGCACCAGCCGGCCAGCACGTCGCTGGGATAGTGCACGCCCATATAGATCCGGCTGAAGCCCACGATGACGGTGAGGAAAATCGCCAGCGAAATGCTGAACACCTTCATCGAGCGCGTCGGCGCGATCCGCGCCAGCAATGCGCCAACGGTCAAAAACGTCACCGCCGACAGCATGGCGTGCCCGCTTGGAAAGCTCGAGGTAAACTGCTGCGACATCGCCATCAGGTCCGGGCGAGGGCGGTTATAGGTCATCTTGAGCAGCGTGCTGAGCACGGTTCCGCCCAGCACCGACACAACCAGCAGGATGGCAGAGTTCCTCATCCGCGCCAGCAACAGGCAGCTACCAACCGCCATCACCAGCAGCCCCAGCAGCGAAAAGCTGCCCAGCGCGGTAATATCGCGCACCATTTCGTGCACCCAGGCGGGCCCGATCACCTGCGTGATGTCGTTGGGATCGCGAAACAGCATCAGCACGGCATTATCGAACGCCTGCGTTTCACCCTCGGCCACAATGTCCGCCAGCCCCAGAAATGCCAGCACCAGCCCGCTTGCCAAAGCGATTGCGGCCAGCAGCCTCGCCTCTCCGGTGACGAAGGCGTGGACCCGGCGATAATGGGTGGATGAAACCAGTCGTTGAAACATGTGACGCTTTTTCCCTTACTATGCACGCAACGTACGGCCCGCACGCACGTTCCCAAGGCACGTACCACTGATTGACGCACCTGTGCGCGGGAACACAAAACCATGACCGACACGTCCTACTACGTAATCCTGAACGCAAATGCCGGCACGGCCAATGCGACAGGTGTTACGCCCGAGGCCTTGTTCGAACTGTTTTCTCGCAACGGCCTCAAGGCCACCATTGACGCCGATAGCGATCGCCCACTGTCCGATCGGATCAACGACGCCATGGCCAGCGATGCATCGACCATCGTTGCCGCCGGTGGCGATGGCACCATTACTGCGCTGGCAGCAACGCTGGTCGGCGCCGAAAAAAGCCTCGCCATCCTGCCACTCGGCACTGTCAATGCACTCGCAAAGGATCTGCACGTGCCGCTCGACCTGCCATCGGCCGTGGCGGCGCTTGCCACCGGCGTTGAGCAGCGCATCGACGTGGGCGAAGTCAACGGCCGCATGTTCCTGCACAAGGTGGTCATCGGCCTCATTCCCGGCATGGCGGCGGGGCGCGAACACATTCGTGGTCGCCAGGACGCTTCCGCAAAGATCGGCTTCATGCGCTACTTCTTCCGCCGCCTGGCCCGCGCCCGTCGCCTCGCGGTGGTCATTGAGCCAAACGAAGGCGTGCGCCGCGTCGAACGCGTGCAGGCCATTGCCGTCGCCAGCAATTCCTATGACGAAGGCCTCGGCCAGTTCTTCTCGCGGCAAAGCCTCGATCGCGGCACGCTGACCCTTTACGTGCTGCACCACCTCACCACGCGCGACTTCTTCCGCCTGACTGCCAGCATGCTGCTTGGCCGCTGGAAGTCCGATGAGGCGCTGACGGTGGAAAGCGTCAAAGCCATCACCATCAATGTCCGAAAACCCATGGTTCAGGTCATGTTTGATGGCGAAGTCGAGATGCTGCACACGCCCCTTGAGTTCAAGATTCGCCCACTGGCGCTGTCGGTCATCGTGCCGGCCGCCTCGGTTGCCGGTACTGTCGCAGGGGCCGCCGCATGAAGATACTGCACGTTTCCGACCTTCACTTCGGCCACCACGATCCAGCACTGGCCGCAGGTTTTGCCGACGACATCAATGCGCAAAAGCCCGACCTTGTCGTTGCCAGCGGTGATTTCACCCAGATCGGCACCAAGGAAGAATTCCTCCAGGCCCGCGCCTTCCTCGACACGCTACACGCCCCGGTGTTCGCCGTACCAGGCAATCACGACGTGCCCGCCGTCAACATCCTGCGCCGGTTCTTCAACCCGTATGGGCTCTACAAGAAATACATTGCCCACGATCTTGAGCCATTCCTCGAAATGGACGGAGTGGCGCTGGTCGGCATGCGCACTTCGCGTCGTGCGCGCCTCGAATGGAATTGGGGCCACGGCACCATTTCGCGCAGCCAGCTCGAAGACCTCGCCCATCGCTTCGATAAGGCCTCGCCCAACGCTGTCCGCGTGATCGTCGCCCACCATCCGCTATTGTTCCCCACCGAGCCGATGCTGCAAAAAACCAAACGCGTGAAGCGCGCCGATGACGCACTTGCCACCTTTGCCGGCCTCGGTGTGCGCCTGGTGCTATCCGGTCATTTCCATCTGTCCTACGTTCGCAAGCACGAAGCGGCAGACGCATCGCGCGAAGGCGAACCCATGGGCCTCAGCAAGTCTACAGTCGCGCCCATCCTGATCGCCCAGGCATCATCTGCCATCTCGACCCGTCTGCGCGGCGAGCCCAATGCCTATAACCTGATCGACATCACCACTGAGCACATCACGATCACCGTCCGAGAATGGCGCGATGGCGCCTGGATCACCCGCGACAAGGCCTCCGAGCCCGTCTGACGCTAGGGCGCAACAAAAATGCAGTGCGCTTGTCTTCCGACAGGCGCACTGCATTTTGAGTCAAAACCATCGACAGACCCGGAAGCTAGCGAGCAAGCGTTCCAGCGGGCAGGGGCGTCGCACTGACTTCGCTGGCCTGCTCGGACAGATCCACATCAGATTCCTCGGCAAGCTCGCGCTCTGCCTTGTGCCAGTAATGTTCGTCCTGGCCTTCAGGCGCTCCGTCCGTTTGCCAAAGAGCATAGGCGCGGGCACGGATTTCTTCGTCTCGATCTGCTGACATAGGACGTCTCCTGGAGCGCACGGCGATCCAGTTCGCCGCGCGATCCAGCAAAACGATCAAAAGCGCCAGGAGTTGCTAGAGGCTCGCCGCCAACACTTCGAGTTGATCGGCGCATATTCCCCAGCCTTCGTGAAAGCCCATCTTCTTGTGATTAGCGGCATCTTCCGCCGTCCAATGCCGCGCGATGGCGGTGTACTTTGTCTTGCCGTCGCCCGCGTCTTCAAACAGCAGCACGGCGGCAAAGAACGGCTTGGCCGACGGCGCCCAGTCGCCGATAAAAGCATCGGTAAACACCAGTTTTTCGTTCGGGATAATCTCCAGATACTGCCCGGCATTGGGATATTCCGTGCCGTTTTCGTCCGCCATGGTGATGACGTTCCCGCCGCCCACGCGCAGATCGATCACGGCCTTTGGCGTGCTCCACGGCTTTGGCGCAAACCACTGCGTAATCAGCTCCGGCTTGGTCCAGCACTGATAGACCTTGTCGCGCGGCGCATTGAGCACGCGGGTCAGCACGAGGTCGCGGTCGGTATCCTGAGTGGGCAGGGCGTTGGTCATGTCGTCTTCCTTGGGTTTACTGATAGTCTCACCCAAGCGACGAACGCCGCCAACCGATTTCGACACGCCTTGAATCTTTTCTTGGTTGTTGCAGCACGTGGCCAATCGCGTCCGCTCAATTCGCCGATTTTCTGCGTAATGCCAAAATCATACCACTTGCTGAGCCCGCGAGAGTTCATCATGCCCAAACGCGCCGGGTGCTGAGACTAAAAGCCCAATTTTGGCAGTGACCTGCGGCTGACGTGCACAAATGCGATTTGGCACTTGGTGAATGGTATTTTATTGGTATTCTGGTTTCGCGCGAGGCGGCGTGCCAGACAGCGATCGCTGCGGGCTACAGCCGTGCTCCATGAGTCGCAGGCATGCGGGCCAAAGTCTGGTCGCAACAGGGGGAAATAGTGGCCGAAGCGTCGAACGGTTTCTTTGTTGATGGTCCCATAGTGCTGCCCAGCGGCGGACCGCTTTACCTTCAGCTCAAGCGATGGATCGAAGAAGCCATCCATAGCGGCGCCATAAATCCCGGTGACGCCCTGCCATCCGAGCGCGATCTGGCCACAAGGGTCGATGTGTCCCGCGTCACCGTCCGCAAGGCAGTGCTGCAACTGGTCAACGATGGCGTTCTGGTGCAGCGCCATGGCTCCGGTACCTTCGTGGCGCAGCAGACGCAACGCGTCGAGCAGTCGCTGTCCCAGCTCACGTCCTTCACCGAAGACATGGCGCGCCGCGGCATGGCCGTTCGCGCGCAATGGCTCGATCGCGGGCTCTATGCGCCATCGCCTGAAGAGACCATCATTCTGGGCCTCTCCTCCAACGAACAGGTCGCCCGCATCGCCCGCCTGCGTCTCACTGGCGACACGCCGCTCGCCATCGAACGCGCCAGCCTTTCTGCACGCGTTCTGGCCAATCCCGCCAGTATTGGTGACTCGCTCTATCGCGAGCTCGACAAAGCCGGCAATCGCCCCAGCCGCGCCATCCAGCGCATTCGCGCCGCCAATCTGGGCGCCGAAGATGCCAATCTGCTGCAGGTGCCCGTCGGTTCCGCCGGTCTCAATATCGAGCGCACCTCCTATCTGGCCTCCGGTCGTGTCATCGAATTCACCCGCTCGATTTATCGCGGCGATACCTATGACTTCGTCGCCGAACTGCGCATCGGCGACTCTCCAAACACCGGAGGCAAGCCATGAGCGACCTTCTCGCCATTTCCGGCCCACGCATTTTCGACGGTCACCGCTGGCATGACGACGCCGCGCTGCTGATAGAGTTCGGCCACGTCTCGGGCATCGTTGGCGCTGACGACATTCCCGCCAATGCCAAACGCGTCCAGCTTGATGGCGGCTCCATCGTTCCAGGCTTTGTCGACCTGCAGGTCAATGGCGGCGGCGGCGTGCTCTTTAACAACGCGCCGACCGTCGCTTCCCTCCGCACGATCTGCACCGCGCACGCCCAGTTCGGCACCACAGCGCTGCTGCCGACGCTGATCACCGATACGGTAGAGGTCAATGTCGCCGCCATCGCAGCGGGAAAAGCTGCCACAGAACAACGCGTTGCCGGCTTCATCGGACTCCATCTCGAAGGTCCGCATCTCTCGCTTGCCCGTAAGGGCACGCACGATCCTGCCCTGATCCGCCCCATGGATGATAGCGATCTCGCGCGTCTGATCGCTGCTCGCAAGGACCTGCCAAACCTTCTGGTCACCGTCGCCGCGGAAACGGTCACCCCAACCCAGATCCGCGCCATGGCGGACGTCGATATTATCGTCAGCGTCGGTCACTCTGATGCTGACGCGGCCACAACGTCAGCCGCATTTAACGCCGGCGCCAGCATGGCGACGCACCTGTTCAATGCCATGAGCCAGTTGGGCAATCGCGAACCCGGCGTCGTCGGTGCCACGCTCTCCAATGACAATGTCCATGCCGGCCTCATCGCCGACGGCATCCACGTGCACCCGGCGGCCATCGCCATAGCGCTGCGGGCTAAATCCCAGGGAAGTCATGTCTTCCTCGTCACCGACGCTATGTCGCAAACCGGCACCGATCTCAAAACCCTGACGCTCAATGGCCGCACCATCACCCGCGCCGACGGTGCCTTGCGTCTGGCAGATGGCACCCTGGCCGGTGCCGACCTCGACATGATCGACGCCGTCGAGTTCATGCACACCACCATTGGTCTGCCGTTCGAGGAAGCCCTTCGCATGGCGTCGCTCTATCCGGCTGAGGCCATGCATATAGAAGACGAGTATGGCCACCTCGAACCGGGTGCCATTGCCAGCTTCGTGCATCTATCGGATCAGCGAAAAGTCAGCGCCACCTGGATCGACGGCGCTGAGGTGTTCCGCGCCTAGCCGCGCCCGATATAGGGCATGTTGGTCGCCATCACCGTCATGAATTGCACATTGGCCGATAGCGGTAGCCCCGCCATATAAAGTATCGCGTCCACCACGTGCCGCACATCAAAGGTCGGCTCGGGCATCATCGAGCCGTTCGCCTGCAGTGACCCGCTGCTCATCTGACTGGTCATATCGGTCGCCGTATTGCCGATGTCGATCTGCCCGCACGCAATACCAAACGCCCGCCCGTCCAGCGAGATCGCCTTGGTCAGCCCGGTGATCGCATGCTTGGTCGCTGTGTAGGATGCGGCGCCGGGGCGGGGCGCATAGGCCGAGATCGAGCCATTGTTGATGATCCGCCCACCTTGCGGCGTCTGATCCCGCATCGCACGGAACGCCTCGCGCGCCACATAGAAGGCGCCATTGAGATTGGTATCGACCATCTCTTTCCAGGTTTCGACATCAAGGTCGCCGAACGACGTCGCCGGCGCAAACCGCCCCGCATTGTTGAACACAACGTCGACGCGCCCATATCGCGCGCGCACCCCATCAAAAAAGCTGGCGACGGCAGTTGGGTCGGTCACATTGCACTCCGCCCAAAAACCGCCGGTCTCATCAGCGACCGCTTTTAGAGCGTCAGCACGCCGTCCGCAGATGGCCACATCATACCCAGCCTGGGCCAGTCCAATGGCCGCTGCCTTCCCAATCCCCGAGCTTCCGCCCGTAACCACGGCCACCTTCTTGTCCATATCCGTACTTCCTCCAATTGCGGCGATTGGGAATCAATTCCCTGCTCGCCCCCGCTTTTCCGGCACAATCGCGCCACATCCCCGCTGCGTCTATGACAGGCGGTCACTGCCGACATGAGGGTTAATCTTGCAGTATTCCCGCTCGTTTGCGTGTAGTAAGTGGCTGCAAACAATCACTTTTTAACCCTTTGTTTACGCCGATTAACAGGTGGTTTCATTCTGTGTGCTGAATCTGCAACAACCGCATCGCAACCATGGCAGTCAGCCCCCAAAACGGCTTTTGCGAGATTGCGTCCCCGTTCGGCATGCGTAGAGTGGGTCTTGCGAATCCATGCATGGGATCGTTTGTCGGTCGCAGCGCGACGGCAACACACTGCACCACGAATAGTGTGGTCGCGTTACGACAAACCGCTGGGCAACCGGCACAAAGAATGACTGACTTTGGAGGTCAATTAATGAAACTCAAGAGCCTTATCCTCGGTTCTATCGCTGCAGCCGGTCTCTCGACCGCTGGCTTCGCTGCCGATCTCGGCGTTCTGACTTCGCTCGACGTTTGCGACGAGCTCGGCCTGTCGGGCCTGACCATTTCGTCCGACACCAACTGCCTGCAGATCTCGGGCGGCGTTTCCTATGAATTCCATTGGGGTGACTGGAACGTCGAGTCCGGCGTTGCTCGTACGTTCGACGGCAACCGCAATATCGCTGTTGGCAACACCTACACAAACGCCGCTGGCGATGAATTCAACAAGGACTGGGAGTCCAAGGTTGAAGCGTGGCTGAAGTTCGTCGGCACCGCGTCGAGCGATTTCGGTTCGGCTAAGGCTGTTGTCAAGTTGAAGAGCGTTGAGCGTCTCCAGACCTGGAACGAAGGTCAGACCACCCGTAATGGTGCTGCTGTTGCAGTTCCTCCAGTCACCTTCGTTCACGGCGATACTACCCAGGGTTTCGTGATCGACGAAGCTTACGTTTCGGTTGGCGACTCGACCGTTATCATGGCTGGTAAGAAGGGCTCGATTGCCAATCTCGGCGACGACGCTCCATTCAACTTCCTCGGCCTGTTCAACTCCGATGCCATCGACGGCAAGGGCGTTGGTATCGATGCTGACACCGATTATCTCGGCGGCGCTGTGATCCAGGTCGTTTCCGATCTCGGCAATGGCGTGAACGTTGGTCTTGGTCTTGAAAACCTGAATGGTGCTTTCGGCGTGAACGCCAATGGCACGTACAAGGGTGTTCCCGCAAACGAGCAAGGCACTCTCGTTGGTGTTATCGGTTATGCTGGCGAAGGCATCACCGCTCACCTGACCGGTCTGGCTTTCGGCATTCTCGACGGCGACGTCGAGTCGTGGGCGATCCACGCTGGTGCAACCGGCACGTTCGACGCCTTCAAGGTGCGCGCTGCTGTTGCTTACTATGACAACTTCAAGTTCGGTACGGACGTTCGTGGTCAGGGCGCTGCCAACATCACCAACGGTTTGCTGTCGGTTGAAGGCACGTTTGACCTGTTCAAGCTGGCTCTGTCTGGTGAGTTCGCGAATGTCGATGCTGTTGCTGCCAACTGGACCGACTATGGTTTCGGCGGCTCGATCGGCGCGAAGGTAACTGATGGTATCGAGATCAATCTCGGTGCTCGTTACTTCCAGGACGCACTTCTTGATCTGGGCACGACCCAGGTTGCTGTTCAGCTGGTTGCTGCTGTCACCGAAACCCTCAAGGTCACCGGCGAAATCGGCGGCTTCTTCGGCGATGGCATCAAGAACGGCGCAATCCAGCCAGACGACGCAGTGTACTACGGTGCTGCAGAACTCGCTTGGGCTCCTGGCGGTGGTTTCACCTCCTCGATCCGCGGCGAAGTCAACTCGGCTGACGCATACAAGGTTACCTTCAAGGCAGCCAAGTCGTTCGAATAATCTTCGATCCGACTGTAATACGGAAAGGCCCGGCTCACCCCGGGCCTTTCTGCTTTTGGGTGCCCGTTCAAGAGTGCTTGGGCGTCTTGGTTTTGATGATTCGGCGCCTGAACGGATCGGGCAGGATGCATCTCCGGAGCGCAGCGAAATAACGCAGCTTAAACAGTAAGTTACCGCCGCCATTTTCGTTTCATGCTGAGGCGAAATGCACTAGCGTTGCATCAATTGCGGATACTCACTGGAACGGGAATGATCAGGGACCTTATCAAGTGGGTTGCGCCGGGACTGGCCACAGTCTTGGGCGGGACGACCCTGTGCCTTGCGATGACATCGACCGAGATTGCTTCGGATTTATCGACCAAAACGGCCGCAGCCATCGCCTCCAGCGGTTATGACTGGGTAGAATTGTCTTTTGACGGTCGCGATTTGCGGGTCTCTGGCACCACTACCGATCAAGGCATACGCGACGCGGCCGTCGCCAAACTCGCGAGCCTTGACGGCATTCGTGCAGTATCGTCGGACATCACACTGGCTCCACTTGCGACGCCCTATGTTCTGCAGGCCAGCATTGATGGTTCCGCGATTGACCTGAGTGGCGGTGTTCCAGACGAAACGACCCGTCAACGCTTCATGTCCCAGGCAAATATCGAGAATTCAAATCTTCAGCTTCGTTCCGGAATGCCAGATCGGCGCACCTGGGTTGCGGGCGCCGAGTTTGCCATCGACCAGTTGAAATATCTGGATCAAGGTCGGGCGACGGTTTCCGACCTTTCTGTCAGTGTGTCTGGCCGTGCGAAATCTGAGCGCGATTACCGCGATCTGATGATCGTGCTGCGAGCAGGGGCACCATCAGGTCTCACTCTGGGCAATGTCAGCATTACCCCTGCCGTGGTGTCGCCATATCAGTGGACTGCCCATTTCGATGGAAAGGTCATGGACGTGTCGGGTTTCGTACCCAATGCCGAACTGGCTGAGCGCTACCGCACCGCCGATCTGTCCGGTATTCCCGTCGCAACAGGCCTCGCCCTCGGCTCCGGAGAACCGCAAGGCTTTTCAGCACTTTCCGAGCGTTTGCTGCAGCAGTTATCGCGCCTGGAATATGGCGAGGCGACCATCACTGATGGACAAAGTACCCTGACCGGTGCACCTGCGACGGTCGAAATCGCGCAAGCGGTTGTCAATAACCTGCAGCCGTCCGGCAGCATTGTCGTGCTTGAGCCGCCGCGTATTGCCGACTACTGGATGAGCGCCAGCCGCCAGCCGAGCGGAGCGATCGTTTTCGACGGGTATGCGCCCGACGCAGCCACGAAGGATGCTTTTTCCAACATTGCCGGTGCCGATACGAGCTACCTGCAGCTTGGCCGCGGCGCGCCCGAGCGCTATCGCTCCGGCGTCGACTTTGGTCTGGCAGCTCTCGCCTTGATGGGAGAGGGCAGAATTTCGCTGCATGGCAACATTTTGACGATTGCCGGTACGGCGCGCACTGGCGCCGACTACGATGCCTTGCTCAAGATTGTCGCCGCTGAAGCGCCTCAAGGTGTGACGCTTGCGCCATCGGAGATCGCCGGACCGCGCGTCGAAAGCTATCAATGGTCTGCGTCCAAGGCGGCCACTGGGGCGATTGCTCTGGCAGGTTTTGTGCCTGACGCCGCATCAGAAGCTACGCTTTTGGCGGCCGCCGGTGCGTCTGCAACGAAAAATCTCGTCTTCGCTTCAGGTGCGCCGAATAATTTCGTCGCATCGGCCGCGCTTGGGCTGGACCTGCTGCAACGGCTGCACGATGGCCGCGTGGTCTTTGATAGTTCTGGTTGGACGATCACCGGAACGCCAAATTCCGCGATCGATAAAGCTGCCCTCGAAGCCGACTTCGCCACGCGCCATCTCGCCGCCGCTGGTTGGTCGATGGCCGTTGCTCAGCCAATGGCTACTGCCGTTGTCGCGGCGACGCCAGGACCTGAAGTTCCCGCGACGCCCGTAATCGAGCCGGAGGCTGCGGCGCCGGTGCCTGAAGTGGCCGAGGCGCCTGTGGCGCCTTCGACCGAACCTCCCACCATTCAGCCCGTTGTAATCGACCCGGACTACGCCTTTTCCGCCAGCCGCAGTGTTGACGGTTCTACCATCATGAGTGGTCAAGTGCCGTCCGATGCGGCGCTCAGCACGCTTGGTGCGATCGGCAATGGCGACACAGCCGCTGTCAGCATCGCCGAGGGCGCGCCAGATAGCTTCGTGTCCAGCGCAGAAACCGGCCTCCGTGCCTTGCTCAAGCTGGAAACAGGCCAGCTTAACTTCAGCCAGGGCAACTGGTCTCTCAGCGGGACAACGCCAAACGAGGCGACCAAAACAGAGATCACCGTGGCTCTTGAAGCCAATGCCGGTGCGGTCAAATGGTCGACCGATATTTCACTTCCTGTCGCGACACTGGCTGCCGTTGCGCCGCCCACTGCGGAAACCTCCCTGGCGAGCCCGGTTGATATCGCTGCCTGTTCCGAGCCGTTGGCTGAGTTCTCGGCGCGCAACGCCATCCTGTTCCAGTCCGGTGCAGCGATCATCGCGGCCGGGTCGCAGGCAGCGCTCGACGAGTTGGCGACGGACCTGTCGGCCTGTCCCGACGCCGTGGTCCATATCGAGGGGCATACCGATTCCGATGGTGACGAGACGCTGAACCTGGCGCTGTCGGTGGCGCGCGCCGAGGCTGTGGTCGACGCCTTGGTGGAACGTGGCGTGACGCCAGCGCGCCTTTATGCCGTCGGTTATGGCGAAAGCACGCCGATTGCCGATAACGGCACGGCGCAAGGCAAGCAGCTCAATCGCCGGATTGTGGTCACGGTCCAGCCCGAACACTACTAGGCGGAGCGATCTCGTGATGAGTTGGAACTCGCTGCACTACCTGCTCGGCATGTACTGGCCCTATCTCGCAGCCGTTGGCGTGATCGGTCTGGTCGTCGGCTGGCGCAGTTTTACGCCGCCTAAAGCTTGAGGCGCAGGTGACCAATCTCGGCAACATCGTCGAAACGGCGCTGCTGATGCTGGCGGCCTACCTCCTTGGCTGCGTGATCGGCTATGCGCTGCGCCGTTTAAGCTATGCCATCGCAAGCCAGCCAAAGCGCGTGCCGGCCGTCGTCGTGCAGACAGTGCCAATCCCGGTCCGGCCAGCCGCGCGACTGGCCGCTTCTGCCGACGAAACCGAGGTTCCAAAGCCGCTTCCGACGGTTGTGGCCGTTGCGCCGGCTCCTGCCGGCAAAATAATCACTCCACCCAAACCCGCTGCCAAGAAGCCGCGTACGAAGCCCAAAGCAGCTGATCCCAAACCCACAAGTCTCAAAGCGCCGCGCGCTGTTGGCGCCGATAACCTCAAGCTGATCAAAGGCATCGGCCCCAAGATTGAGGCGTCGCTGAACACCATGGGCGTTTTCCACTTCGACCAGATCGCCACCTGGTCCAAGGCCAATATCGATTGGGTCGACGCGCAACTGGCCTTCAAGGGCCGCATCCGCCGCGAAAAATGGGTCGAGCAAGCGGTCGAGCTCAAGAAATCGTCAAAAGCCGCCTAGCGATTACGCCACTTTGCCTAGGGCCTTGCCGCTCGTCCGCACCACGAAATCGGCAATCGCGTCGACTTCCTCGCGCTGATCGAACAAAGCGGGCGAGCCTTGCCCGGCAATGGTCAGCGCGGCTGCGTCCGGGCGACGGCGGACCATTTCGTCATAGGTTTCCCGTCGCAACTGATCGGTCAGCTGCGTGCGCAACAGCATCAGTGGCGCGCAGTTCAGCGCGTTGAAAAGCGGCCATTGCGCCGCCAACACATCGTCAAAATTGATGCTCGCCAGCCCCTCGATTAGCCGCTGATCATAGAGCGGTCGGGCGCGGCCGCGCCGGTCGACGAAATGGCTGCGCAGGATCAGGTTGTCGAGCGCCGTTTCCGACAGTCCCGGATAATCGCCGTGCAACACGCGGCGGAACCCTGAAAAGACTGCCTTTCGTCCGCGCAAAGCCTCCACATGCGCCAGATTATTGCGCAACCGCACAATGCCGCGTGAATCCGTCACCGGCCCGGCATCGATCAGTACGGTCCCGGCAACAATCAGCGGATGTGCAGCGGCCAGCGCCATGGCGACCTGCCCGCCATGCCCTTGCCCGACCACGATGGCCCGTCCAATACCAAGCGCGGTGATCACCGACATCACATCGCGCGCATCGGCCAGCGAGCCGTAGTCGCTGACCCGCAGGCGATTGTCGGCGCGACCGCGTCCTGGCAGGTCGATCAACACCACCGGCCAGCCGCCGCCATTCACCCGGCGGAAATAGGTCACGAATTCGGTGAAGTCGGCCATGTTGCGCTGATAGCCCGGCAGGCAGATTACCGGCACGCGTCCGCTCGATAACTGCCCAGCCACATGCACTGCCGCCCGCACCCCTGCCGATAGCGTCACATAACGCACAGGCAGATCGGCGAAAGCGGGGTGGTCGGCGGGGACGAATCGAGGCTTGGGCATCACTAACTCTGGTTCGCCCTATCTAGAGACAGGGCGAACTGCGCCTCAAGTCCATTCAGGCTTTTGCCTATCGTATCGTGCGCAGGGCCTGTTGCAAGGGCAGGGGACTGTCGCCCAGCCGCTCGCGATAGACCAGATAATTGCCCAGTACGCGCTTCACATAGGTGCGCGTTTCCTGGAACGGAATCAGCTCCACCCAGATGACGGGGTCCACATTGTCCTCGCGCGGATCGCCATAGGCGCGGATCCATTTGTCGGCATTGCCCGGCCCGGCATTGTATGCGGCGGCGGCCAGCACCAGCGAGCCATTGTAGCGGTCTAACTGCGCGCCGAGATATGTCGACCCAAGCAAGGCATTGTAGCTCGCGTCGGTCACCAGCTTGTTCGGCGAGTATTCAACGCCCACCTTGCGCGCCACGTCCTGCGCCGTGCCTGGCATGAGCTGCATCAATCCGCGCGCCCCCGCTGGCGAGACTGCATCGAGCTGAAACATCGATTCCTGCCGCGTGATCGCATAGACCGCCGCTCGCTCGACTGGCAGCGTCAGGTCAGGCGGCAAATCCGCCTGCGGAAAGTTGAGGATATCGAGCGGCGTGCCGCGCTGATCGGCGGTCGTCGCAATGGCAATGGCCAGATGATAGGCGCCGATTTCCTGCGCCAGCTTTGCCGCCAGTGCCAGATCGGTGTCGCTGGTGAGCCCGGTGCCAAAATTGCGCAGCAACGGCACGGCCAACGCCGATTGCCCATTCGCCGCCAGCAGGCGAATGGCGCGCACCACCTGGTTGCTGTTGAAGCGAATGGCGTTGGGCGCAACATCGGGCAGAGGCCGGATACCAATGCCGGTCTCACCCAGTTCAGTCCGCGCCAACTGGCCGTAATAGACGGTGCGATAGCGCGCTGCGATTCTCAAAGCCGCCTCCGCGCCCTCAGTGTCACCCAGCTGCGCATTGGCTCGCGCCAGCCAATAATTGGATTGCGACACGGTATCGGGCAGCGTCGAATGCACGGCCATTTCGGTGAAATGCTTTTTGGCCGACGCTGGATCATGCAGGAACGAAATCGCGATCCAGCCCGCGTGAAACTGGGCGTCCACCATCCGGCCTTCCGGGCCATTCTGGTAACCGGCTGCCACTTCATAGGCCAGTTTGGGCTGCCCAAGGTCCAGCAGCTTGCGCATCAGCGCCCGTCGCTCATACCACCACTCGGCCGAATCCGGCAGATCCGCAGGCGCCTTGGCCAGCCAGTCCGCCGCGCTCTGCCACAGCTCGAACTGCCGCGCCCGCTGCGCCCGCGAAAAAATGTAGACCGGGTTGGCGCGCATCGACGGGTCGACCTTGTCGAGCAGCGCCTTGGCGTCACTGTCGTTGCGCGACACCGCAGCCCGCGCGGTCACCAGCGACTGCTGCGCCGGGCTCAAGAATGCAGTCAGACGCTCGCTGGCGCGGGCCCGGTCATGCATCATCAGATACACCGCTCGCGCCCAATGCGTCGGCCGATCCAGCAACGATCCGAGCTGCGCCAGAACCCGCGTTTCCTGCTCTTCGGTGAGGAAATTGTCGACCCAAAGGCTTCGCGCCAGCGTCGTCGCCTTGTCCTTGTCGCCCTTGGCAAGATAGGCCGCCGCGAGACTGATCTGCCCATCGACCGTGCTGGGGGCGCGCGCGCCAAGCGCTGCCATAACATCGGACTGTGGAGCATCGTTCGCCGTCAGCGATTGCTCGACGCGGGTGCGATAAAGGCTCGCGGCCGCAAAGTCGGGCGCATCGACAGCAAACGCTTCGATGGCCCAATAGCCCACTTTGCCGGCGTTGAAATTGATCGCGGCCCATTGAATGGTGCGCCGCTCCACATCGCTGGTCAGTTTCCCCGCCATGGCAAAAGCCACTGCCGGATCACCCTGGCGCAACTCGATCAGCGCAGCACGAAACTGGGGCGAGCCACGTTCAAAATCATCGATCACGGCCGCCGCTGGGGGCAGGGCGCTGGTGGTCGTCGGGTCTATCGTCTCATTGGCGAGCGTATAGGGGGCTGCATTGGCCAGTCCCAAAACTGCTGCGATGAGGCCTGCCGCGAGGCGACGGTGCATCTGCTGTCCTGAACGTTCGTGTCTCAAGTTCCAGCAAGGTGCCCCCTCCTTGCGGTTAATCCAAAGTTACCCTCTTTGGGTAAACGTGAGGTTGCCGTGCCACCAAGCTTGCCTATCAACGTCAAAACGCATCGAAGGCGTTGTCGTGACCGGCAAGTGAAAGTATGGTGCGCACCTCAAAACCGGCCGCCTCAGAACGGTCATGCCATTTCGCCACGGCTGAACTGTGGCACAAACCAAGGACATCTCGACAAATGCTGCGAGGATCGATTACGGCGCTCATCACTCCCATGGCCAATGGGGTTGTCGATGAGAAAGCCTTCGCCAGCTTCGTCGAGTGGCAGATTGCCGAGGGCAGCCACGGTCTGGTGCCTGTTGGCACCACCGGCGAAAGCCCCACGGTCAGCCACGAAGAGCACCGCCGCGTCGTCGAAATCTGCGTCGAAGTTGCCAACAATCGCGTGCCGGTCGTTGCCGGTGCCGGCTCGAACTCGACTGCCGAAGCTGTTTCGCTGGCAAAGTTCGCCGAAGATACCGGTGCCGATGCCGTCCTGTCGGTCGTGCCCTATTACAACAAGCCAAACCAGGAAGGGCTGTTCCAGCACTTCTCGGCTGTGGCCAAGGCTGTCGGCATTCCGATCATCCTTTATAGCGTGCCCGGCCGCACCATTGTTGATCTGAGCGTCGATACCATTGCGCGCCTGCGCGATGCCCATTCAAACATCATCGGCGTCAAGGATGCGACGGGTAACCTTGAGCGCGCCAGCATCGAGCGCGCCAAGCTGGGCAGCGATTTTATCCTGCTGTCGGGCGATGATAGCACCGCGCTGGCCTTCAATGCCCATGGCGGCCATGGTTGTATTTCGGTCACGGCAAACGTTGCGCCACGCCTCTGCTCGCAGATGCAGGAGCTCTCGCTCGCGGGTGATTTCAAGGGCGCTCTGGAGGTCAATGACAAGCTGGTTTACCTGCACCGCGACCTGTTCATGGAGCCAAATCCATCGCCGGCAAAGTATGTTGCGAACCGGCTCAAACTCTGCGCCAACGAAATGCGCCTGCCGCTCGTGCCGGTCACCAAGTCGACGGAAGACGCCATGGACTTTGCAATGCGCCATGCAGGTCTTATCTAACCTGAATGGCCCCTAAGAACGACAAATCGAAAAACGGTGTGATCAGCCACGGTCTCGTGGCTGAAAACCGCCGTTCGCGTTACGACTATGAAATTGGTGAAACCATGGAAGCCGGCCTTGTGCTGACCGGCACCGAGGTCAAATCACTGCGTCTGGGCAAGGCGCAGATCACCGAATCCTATGCCTCGCCCGAAAAAGGCGAGCTGTGGCTGATCAACGCCCACATCCCGGAATATCTGCAGGCCAACCGCTTCAATCACGAAGAAAAGCGCCCACGCAAACTCCTCGTCTCGCGCAAACAGCTGGCCCATCTCGACCAGGAAGTCTCCCGCGCCGGCAACACCATCGTGCCGCTCAAACTGTTCTTCAACGACCAGGGGCGCGCCAAGGTTTTGATTGGCATCGGGAAGGGCAAGAAGAACTACGACAAGCGCGAAACCGAACGCAATCGCGACTGGAATCGCGACAAGTCCCGCATCATGAAAGAAGGCGGTCGGGGTTAGTTTTCTTCACCTCTCCCTCTGGGGGAGAGGCCGGCGCAACGCGCCGGGTGAGGGGCCCTTCAGCGAGCACCGAGCTGGTAGGCCCCAGCTACGCCCAAGTCCCCAAGTAGCCCTCATGGTGAGGTGCGAGTTTTTCACGAGCCTCGAACCACGAGGGCGTGGCACAATCTCTCCACCCCGTCATTGCCCGGCTCGTCCGGGCAATCCATGCCTTAGCGCAAGTGGAAAGGTGGCCCATCCGGACACGCCGGGTGGTGACGATGGGGGTAGGTGGACAATTGCATGCTCAAGCGCATGCCCCGAACCTACTCTTCCCCACCACTCGTCGACGTGACCACAGGCCGCGTGCTCGGCGGCCGACCCACAGTCTTCGCCAAATCAGCAATATCGATGAAAAAGTCCGCCTGCCGCCGCAGGTCATCGGAGATCATTGGCGTCGCGCTGGTCAGCGTCGAAACCACCGTCACGCGCTTGCCCTTGCGCTGCAGCGAAGCCACCAGCGCCGTGAAATCACCGTCGCCGGAAAATAACACCATGTGATCGTAGTAGGGTGCGAGCTCGATTGCATCCACGCACAGCTCGATATCCATATTGCCCTTCACCTTGCGGCGGCCGGTGGCATCGGTGAATTCTTTGGCTGGCTTGGTCACTACGGTAAAGCCGTTGTAGTCCAGCCAGTCTATCAGAGGACGGATCGACGAATATTCCTGATCCTCAATCAGCGCCGTGTAGTAATTTGCCCGCAACAGATACGCCTTGGCGCTGAACTCGGCGAGCAGTCGGCGATAGTCGATATCGACACCGATGGCCTTCGATGTGGCGTAAAGATTTGCGCCATCGATAAACAGAACGATCTTTTCGCGAGCATCGATAGGCATTTAACTACTCCGAGACAACGGCAATGCCGCCAAATTCTTGGTGCTGCGTATGCAGCCTAAAATAATGCAGGTGCCAATTGGGCAATAAGTTCGGTACTCGCATGTTTTCTGGTTGCCAGCAAGAAATCTCGGGTCGCGTGACTGTGCATGGCTAATGCGGCTTATCGCGGCCCCTAACCTTGTGCCTGCCGGGGCACTGGTGTATGGGAAGCGTTCATTCCATAAATTTTGGAGACGTCTGTGGCACGCGTCACCGTTGAAGACTGCATCGAAAAGATCGAAAACCGGTTCGATCTCGTTCTCATGGCCGCCCATCGCGCGCGCATGATTTCGTCCGGTGCGCAGATCACTGTCTCTCGCGACAACGACAAGAATCCCGTTGTGGCGCTTCGTGAAATCGGCGACGGCGCGATCTCGCCGGAAGACCTGCGCGAGGACCTGATCCACTCGCTGCAGAAGTATGTCGAGGTCGATGAGCCAGAGAGCCACGCTGCTCCGCTGATCGAAAGCTCGGGCGATGATGATTCGATGAATTTCGACACCATCAGCGAAGAAGAGCTTCTCCGCGGCATCGAAAGCCTCGCTCCCCCAGAGCGTCGCGACGACTAGCTTCGAGCTGTCCCGCAGGGCAAATCGCTCCGGTGGAGCGATTTGAGGCGAGAAGGCCATGAGAGCTACGCTCGAATGGCCCGCGCCCTCCGCAAGCACAATCTATTCCTCACCCTCGGCGCAAGCCGGGGGTGTTTTTGTTTGCTCGCAATGCTCCCAGTCTGCGTCCCCTCTCCTCTGAGGGGAGAGGGTAGGGTGAGGGGTTCAGCGTCCCAGCAACCACTTTGCCCTGATCGGCCTCTGGACCCCTCCCGCTACCTCTACACAGATTCCTCTCCCAATCAGCAGGAGGCGAGGTGGGAGTGCTGCGATCTCTGACCATCTTCCCATCTGCCCGCAACTCAGATACTCGCAACCGTACTCTTCCCATTTCAATTCAAAGCGCTAAGCTTATTTCTCAAGCGAGCGGCGACTAACCCCATGATGCGTCAGTATGAGCTTGTCGAACGCGTTCAGGCATATAACCCGAACGTAGACGAGCAGTTGTTGAACAAGGCCTATGTGTACGCCATGCAAAAGCATGGATCGCAGAAGCGTGCCTCCGGCGACCCCTATTTCAACCATCCCCTTGAAGTCGCGGCGATCCTGACCGAGCTTAAGCTCGACGATGCGTCCATCGCTGTCGGCCTGCTGCACGACACCATCGAGGATACCGACGCCACCCGCGCCGAGATCGATCAGCTGTTCGGCGCCGAAATCGGCGCCATCGTCGATGGCCTGACCAAGATCGAGCGCCTGAACCTGGTCTCCCGCGAGGAGGCCCAGGCCGAAAACCTGCGCAAGCTGCTGCTGGCGATCAGCCAGGACGTACGCGTGCTGCTGGTCAAGCTCGCCGATCGCCTCCACAACATGCGCACCCTGCAATATATGCCGCCCGAAAAGCGGACGCGTATCGCGCAGGAAACCATGGATATCTATGCCCCGCTGGCGGGCCGCATGGGTATGCAGGACATGCGCAACGAGCTTGAAGATATCTCCTTCAAGATCCTGCAGCCCGATCACTACGCCGCCATCATGGCGCGTCTCGATGAGCTGCAGAACGAATATGCCGAGACGATCTCGACCATTTCGACCGAACTGAGCGAACGCCTCGGCGCCGAGGGCATCACCGCTCGCGTCAAGGCGCGCGTAAAGTCGCCCTATTCGATTTTTGCCAAGATCGAACGCAAGTCGATTGCGCTGGAACAGCTGTCGGACATGATCGGCTTCCGCGTCATCGTCGGCTCGATCGAGGAGTGCTATCGCACCGTCGGGGTCGTCCACACCAAGTGGAAGGTCGTGCCCGGCCGCTTCAAGGACTATATCTCGGTCCCCAAGCACAACGACTACCAGTCCATCCACACCACCATTGTGGGTCCGGGCCGTCAGCGCGCCGAGCTGCAGATTCGCACCGAGGAAATGGATCGCGTCGCCGAATTCGGCATTGCCGCGCATGCTCTTTACAAGGATGGCGCGTCGGCCGATCTGAGCCGCATCGAAAACGAATCCCAGGCCTATGGCTCGCTGCGCTCCACCATCGCGCACCTGACGGCCGGCAATTCCACCGAGGATTTCCTCGAATACACCAAGCTGGAGCTGTTCCAGGATCAGGTGTTCTGCTTCACCCCGCGCGGTCGCCTGATCGCTTTGCCGCGCGGCGCGACGCCCATCGATTTCGCCTATGCGCTGCACACCGACATTGGTGACACCACGGTCGGCGCCAAGATCAACGGCTCCATCCTGCCGCTGGTCACCCAGCTGCGCAGCGGCGATGAAGTCGAAATCATCCGCGACCAGAACCACTTGCCGCCAATGAATTGGCTGGGCATTGCCGCCACCGGCAAGGCCCGCGCCGCCATTCGCCGTTCGGTCCGTCAGGCCGCCACCAGTCGCGCCCTCGGCTTGGGTGAGCACGTGCTCAGCATGCTGCTCGAGCGCGAGGGCGTTATGCTCGACGACACCGAAGCCAAGGCGCTCGCCGAAGCGCTCGGTTCCACGAGCCGTCGCGAGCTGCTGATTGCCGTGGGGGAGGGCAAGATCGGCTCCGAGCCGCTGGCTGCCGAACTCGCCAAGCTCAAGGGCCTGCGCAAGCGCCGTCGCAAGCTCGATCTGCCCGTCGCCGACACGGCCGACGGCTGGTTCGCCCTGCGCGCCACCGACCTGTTCCGCTTCCGCGTGCCCGGCGGCCAGCGCTCCGGCCCAAATGCCAAGGCCGCTCTCGCCCAGCTTGATTTCCACATGCCGGTGACGGTCTCGTGGGAGGGCGTCGTGCCCGGCGACCGGCTCGTGGGCATCCTGCAGCCCGACACGCCCATGCTGGTCTATCCGATCCATTCGGACGCCCTGATCGACAAGCACGACAGCGATGTCGCCTGGGTCGACGTGCGCTGGAACCAGAACCGCGCCGAAGATCGCCTCTACCCAACCGTCATCACGATGGAATCGGTCAACAAGCCCGGTTCGCTGGCGCAGATTTCGACGGCCATCGCCGCCTGCGAGGCCAACATCAACAATCTGGTGATGCGGATGATCTCGCCCGATTTCCACCAGATGATCTTTGAAATCGAAGTCCGCGACCTGGCCCAACTGACCGATGTTCTGGCCACGCTCAAGCGCAGCCCGGGTCTGTCGGCTGTGCAGCGTGCCGGCATCCGCGAAGCGGGCATGATCTCGACGCTCGAATGGGACGGCAAGATCGACAAGAGGTTCGTCGATGACGACCGCTAATTGGCCCGCCATCTTTGCTGTGTCGTCTGACCAACTCCCGCCCGAATTGGCCTCCATTGCTGCGTCAAAGCCCGCTCGTGGCTGCATTCAGGATGTAAAATGATCGTCGGACTCGGAAGCGACCTCTGCCAGATCGGCCGCGTCGAACAGACACTGGCCAAATACGGTGATCGCTTCACCAATCGCTGCTTCACCGAAATCGAGCGCCGCAAGTCGGACCGTCGCGCCCAGCGCGCCGCTTCCTACGCCAAGCGCTTTGCCGCCAAGGAAGCCTGTTCTAAGGCATTGGGCACGGGTATCAGCTGGGGCGTGTATTGGCGCGACATGGGCGTGGTGAACCTGCCATCGGGCAAACCTACGATGCATTTGACCAATGGTGCGGCCAAAGCACTCGCGCGTCTTGTGCCTCCTGGCCATGTGCCCCACATTCACCTCACCATCACCGATGATGCCGGGCTGGCCCAGGCCTTCGTCATCATCGAAGCCTTGCCGTCGCCCAATGCCGTTGACCCGGCCGGTGCAACGGATTAACGCTTCGCCACCGCATTTCCGGGGAATTTCATGAGCCAGCCCGCCAAGTCTGTCAAAAAGTCTGCGACCAGCGAATGGGTTGAAACCATTGTAGTGGTCGTCGAGGCGCTGCTGATCGCCATCGTGCTGCGCTCGTTCCTCTATCAGCCGTTCTCGATCCCGACAGCTTCGATGCAGCAGACGCTGATGATCGGCGACTATTTCGTCGCCAACAAGTTCGTCTGGGGCTACGGCAAGCACTCGTTCTCGCTCGGTCGCTACGGCAATTTCACCGCGCTCGACTTTGAGCTGCCAATCTCCAACCGCATCATGGGCCGCGATCCAAACCGTGGCGACATCGCCGTGTTCCGTCCCGTTCCGCAGGACGTTGAATACATCAAGCGCATCGTCGGCCTGCCGGGCGACACCATTCAGGTCACCGAAGGCCGCCTCTACATCAACGGCACCATCGTGCCGCGCGAAGAGCTGGGCAAGGCGCAGGATACCGATAGCGAAGGCCAGACCCGCGAAGTCACCGTCTATCGCGAGACTTTCCCCGAAGGCACCAGCCATATAATTCAGGAAATCTCCGATAACGCTGGCCTCGACAACACCTCTGAATATGTGGTCCCAGCCGGTCACTATTTCATGATGGGCGACAACCGCGACCGTTCCGCCGACAGCCGTGTGCTGAGCCAGGTGGGCTATGTGCCGGCGGTGAACCTCATCGCCAAGGCTGAAGCGCGCTTCTTCTCGATCAAGGACAATCTGCCACCGTGGCAGCTGTGGCAGTGGCCGGCCAATGTCCGGTGGGATCGCATGTTCCAGGGCGTCGATTCCAACGTGCCCTATGACACGACGCCCGCACCGTGAGCCGTGCCGTCCGCAATCATGAAAAACTGCAGTTCCGGCTTGGATACAAATTTGCCGATCCGGATCTGCTCGTCCGCGCGCTGACCCATTCGAGCGCCGTCTCTCCGGCCAAGCGCATCGAACGCTCTTATCAGCGCCTCGAGTTTTTGGGCGACCGCGTGCTCGGCCTTGTCGTGGCGGACATGCTCTATCGCCGCTATCCCAAGGCCAACGAGGGCGAACTGAGCCGCACGCTCAACACGCTGGTCCGCAAGGAAACCTGCGCCGTCATCGCCCGCACGCTCGATCTGGGTTCGGAAATGATCCTCGGCGACAGCGAAGCCCGCACTGGTGGTGCCGAAAAGGAAGCCATTCTGGGCGACGTGACCGAAGCGGTCATCGGCGCCATTTATTGCGATGGCGGCCCCGGCAAAGCCTATGAGTTTGTCGAGCGCATGTTCGAGGAATTCCTTGCCGACGGTTCAGCCAACAAGGCCGACGCCAAGACCACCCTCCAGGAATGGGCCCAGGCCCGTGGCCTTGAACCGCCCACCTATACCCAAACCGAACGGCGCGGCCCCGACCACGCCCCTGAATTCACCATCGCCGTCTCATTGGGCGATTTCGAACCGCTGAGCGCCACCGGGCCTTCCAAGAAGATCGCCGAACACAAGGCCGCCGAGCTTTTCCTGATCGCGCAGAATGTCTGGCAGAAATCTGATAGGCTACCCTCATGAACACACCCATCGAACTGGCAGATACGTCCTGCGGCTTCATCGCCCTGGTTGGCGCGCCCAATGCCGGTAAATCGACGCTGCTCAATTCCCTCGTCGGCACCAAGGTGTCCATCGTCACACACAAGGCGCAGACCACCCGCAGCCAGGTGCGCGGCGTCGTCACGCTCGACAAGGCCCAACTGGTCTTCATCGATACGCCCGGCATTTTCGCGCCCAAGCGCCGTCTCGACCGCGCCATGGTCGATAGCGCCTGGGGCGGAGCAGGGGACGCCGATATCGTTGCCCTCATCGTTGATGTCGACCGCGGCCTGACGCCCGAGCTCGAAAAGCTTATCGAGGGCCTCGAAAACGTCAATCACCCGCGCATCCTGATCCTCAACAAGATCGACACGGTCAAAAACGAGGCGCTGCTCAAGCTCTCCGAAGACATCAACGCCAAGCTGCGTTTTGAAGCCACCTTCATGATTTCGGCCCTCAAGGGCTATGGTGTGCAGGACTTCATGGATTGGTGCGTCAAGCACATCCCGCCCGGTCCTTGGCACTTCCCCGAGGATCACCTCACCGATCTGACGATGGCCATCACCGCCGCCGAGATCACGCGCGAAAAGCTGTTTCTGCGCGTCCACGACGAGATTCCGTACAATTCCACGGTCGAAACCGAGTCGTTCAAGATCCAGAAGGATGGCTCCTACAAGATCGACCAGGTGATCTACCTCTCGCGTGAGAGCCACAAGAAGATCGTCCTGGGTGCTGGCGGCCAGACCATCAAGGCCATTGGCGCAGAATCCCGCAAGGAACTGATGGCCATGTACGAGGTGCCAATCCACCTCTTCCTGTTCGTCAAAGTCCGCGAAAAGTGGGGCGACGACCCAGAACGCTACCGCGAAATGGGCCTCGAATACCCACAGGGTAAGAGCTGACGTCCAGTCACGCCCGCGTGGTTCGAGGGTCGCTGCGCTCCCACCTCACCATGAGGGCTACTTTTGGTGCGGTTTTCCAGTAGCCCTCATGGTGAGGTGCGAGTTCTTCACGAGCCTCGAACCACGAGGGCGTGGCAAGGGTTTGACCCATGGAATGGACCGGTGAAGGCCTGTTGATCGGAGCGCGGCGGCACGGCGAGAGCAGTGTCATCGCCGAGGTCATGGTGGCCGGCCGTGGTCGCCATCTTGGCCTCGTCCGCGGCGGCCGTTCGCGCCGTCTGTCGCCCATTCTGCAGCCCGGCAACACCATCCAGCTCACCTGGCGTGCCCGTCTCGAAGACCAGCTTGGCATGTTTACCGTCGAGCTACTGCAGGCCCGCGCGGCCGAGCTGATCGAAGACCGCACCCGCCTCTATCTCAGCCAGCTCGTCTGCGAACACCTGCGCCTGCTGCCTGAACGCGATCCACACGACCGCCTGCTCGGCATGGGCCTCCGCCTCATCGACGGCCCGCCCGACGGCGTCGCTCTGGCCCGCTTTGAACTCGCCGTGCTCGACGATCTCGGCTTTGGCCTTGACCTCACCACCTGCGCCGTCACCGGCACGACGGAAGACCTGACTCACGTCTCCCCAAAATCGGGCCGCGCCGTCTGCCGCACCGCAGCCGCTCCCTATGTCGACCGCCTGCTGCCGCTTCCCAGCTTCCTCACCGCCCGCGGCAACGCCAGCCCCCACGACATCGCCGACGCCCTGCGCCTCACCGCCTATTTCCTCCAGACCCACATCTGGGGTCCCCGCGAAATCGCCCCCTCACCAACCCGCGACCTGCTGACCAAAATCCTCTCCGAAGAAACCTAGCGTTGGCCACCGCACTGCCCGAATTCCTCCCCCTATCAGGGGGAGGCGAGGTGGGGGTACTCCGATCCCTCAGTCATCCCCCTTATCCCCACCCCAAAATCCCGCGTTATTCTCTCCCCATCGCCCACGCGAGAGCGCGATCATGACGAGTGATGAGCGTGGGGAATGCCGGGGAGCATGGGTCGCCAGGCTCACGCCAGCGGGCCGCGTACCAGCCGGGTGGCAGGCAGGGCAATGGGAGCAAGATGCGTTCTGCTGCATTGCCGGTCTGTATCATCCAACCCGAAAGGGCGGTCGGACAACGCCCCGGTGAAAAATCCCGGCCGATGGCGAGGCATCTGTCTCACTATCCAAATCTCCAAACGAGGCCGGTGCCTTGCCATCGACGCTTACCGAAAACCGCACGTCAGGCGGGGCTTTGACACGCCATAACCCGTGTAAAACCTGAGCTCTCGCGCCCATTTCCTGCGGATTTTTCGCCCGTCGGTTATAGTGCTTTCCTGATTCGTTCCTGCCGGAAAGCCTGCCGATGTCCGATAGCGATACCCTCCCGCCTGCTGACGACCAGCGCGTTGTCGATCTCAAGCAGGCGCTTGAAGAGCGGTACCTCAGCTACGCCCTGTCCACCATCACCCAGCGTGCGCTCCCCGATGCGCGCGATGGCCTCAAGCCTGTGCACCGCCGCATCATCCATGCCATGCGCTTGCTCAAGCTCGATCCAGGTCAGGGTTACAAGAAGTCGGCCCGTATCGTCGGCGACGTGATCGGTAAGTTCCATCCTCACGGCGACCAGTCGATCTATGACGCGCTGGTGCGCATGGCGCAGGATTTTGCGCTGCGCTATCCGCTCGTCGACGGGCAGGGCAACTTTGGCAATATCGACGGCGATGGCGCCGCGGCCATGCGATACACCGAAAGCCGCATGACCGATGTGGCGACGCGGCTGCTCGAAGGCATCACTGAAAGTGCCATCGACTTCAAGGACACCTATGACGGCGAAGACGAAGAGCCCATCGTCCTGCCATCGAATTTTCCGAACCTTCTGGCCAACGGTTCCACCGGCATTGCCGTGGGCATGGCCACCTCGGTTCCACCGCACAATGTCTATGAGCTGTGCGAGGCCGCGCTCCATCTTATCAATGTCAATCCAGAGGCTTCCGCCCAGGACCTGACTCAATTTGTCAAAGGCCCGGACTTCCCGACGGGCGGCTTACTGGTCGAATCCGCCTCCTCGATTGCCCATTCCTATTCCACCGGTCGCGGCTCGTTCCGCCTGCGCGCCAAGTGGGAAATCGAGGAAAGCGCCCGCGGCGTCTACCTCATCGTCGTCACCGAAATTCCCTACGGCATCCAGAAGTCGCGGCTGGTCGAAAAGATCGCCGAGCTGTTGCTCGCCAAAAAGCTGCCGCTTCTCAAGGACGTGCGCGACGAAAGCTCGGACGACATTCGTCTCGTCCTCGAGCCACGCGCCCGCACCGTCGATGCCGTCATCCTGATGGAACAGCTGTTCAAGACTACCGATCTTGAAACGCGCTTCCCTCTGAACCTCAACGTGCTCGATCGCGGCACCGCGCCCAAGGTCATGAGCCTGCCACAGGCCCTCAAGGCGTGGCTGGATCATCGCAAGGAAGTGCTGGTTCGCCGTTCTCAGCACCGCCTCGAACAGATCGCGCACCGCCTCGAAGTGCTGGCCGGTTATATCATCGCCTACCTCAATCTCGATGAGGTGATCCGCATCATCCGCGAGGAAGATGACGCCAAGGCATCGTTGATGGCGACTTTCGAACTGTCCGATGTGCAGGCCGAGGCCATCCTCAACATGCGTCTGCGGTCTTTGCGCAAGCTCGAGGAAATCGAACTCCGCAAGGAACACTCCGACCTGACCGACGAGAAGGGCCGCCTTGAAACGCTGCTCGCCTCCGACAAGCGCCAGTGGGGCGCGATCAGCAAGGAAATCGAAGCCCTGAAAAAGGCGTACCCGCTGACCAATCCCGATGGCACGCCGCATTTCCTCGGCGCCCGCCGCACCATCCTCGGTGCCGCGCCTAATGCCGATCTGGCCGAAGTCACCGAGGCCTTCATCGAGCGCGAGCCGATCACCGTCATCCTGTCCGAAAAAGGCTGGATTCGCGCGCCGCGCGGCCATGCGGTCGAGGTCAATGATGAAAAGGGCTTCAAGGCCGGCGATCGCCTCAAGCTTTCGATCAAGTGCGAGACGACCGACAAGCTGCTTATGCTCACCACCGGCGGCAAGGTGTATACTTTGTCCGGAGACAAGCTGCCTGGCGGGCGCGGGCAGGGCGAACCGGTCCGCATCATTGTCGATATCGAAGAGGGCCAGGATATCGTCGATATCTTTGTGTATAAGCCCGGCCAAAAGCGCATCGTCGCGTCGTCGTCCGGTTACGGTTTCATCGTCTCCGAAGACGACATGGTCGCCAATACCCGCAAGGGCAAGCAGATCCTCAATGTCGGCGCGCCGGACGAAGCCAACCTGCTGGTCCCCGTTGCTGGCGACCGCGTCGCCGTCATCGGCCAAAACCGCAAGCTGCTGGTCTTCCCGCTGGCACAGCTGGCTGAAATGGGCCGCGGCAAGGGCGTTCGCCTGCAGCGCTACAAGGATGGCGGCATCTCGGACCTCAAGACCTTCTACGCCGCCGATGGCCTGACCTGGACCGACAGTTCCGGCCGCACCTACACCAAGCCAATGGAAGAGCTAACCGACTGGATCGGCGACCGCGCCACCGCCGGCCGCCAACCACCCAACGGCTTCCCGCGCAACAACAAGTTTGTGGGGTAGGCTCTTTCTTCAGCTCTCCCTCTGGGGGAGAGGTCGGCGCGCATGCGCCGGGTGAGGGGCCTGGTCTGTTTCAGGGGCAATAGCCCCCTCATCCGCCCTTCGGGCACCTTCTCCCTCAAGGGGAGAAGGGAAGAAAGTGAGACCAATGATCCGCCACTGCGTCTTCGTAAAATTCCGCACGGACGTCACCGCTGACCAACGCACCGAAATCTATGCCGGGCTCAATGCCTTGGTCGGCCAGATTGACGGCCTGCTCTCCGCCGATTTCGGCCCCAACATTTCCCCCGAAGGCCAGAACAAAGGCTTCAACGACGGCTTCATCATGGACCTCGCCGACGAAGCCGCCCGCGACCGCTACCTGATCGACCCTGCCCACAAGGCCGCCGGCGCCAAACTGGTGGCTGCGCTCGAAGGCGGTCGCGACGGGTTGATGGTGTTTGATCTCAAAGCTGCAGACTAGCTGCCACGCCCTCGTGGTTCGAGGGTCGCTACGCTCCCACCTCACCATGAGTGCTGTTGAAATATCAAGTTTCCAGTAGCCCTCATGGTGAGGTGCGAGTTCTTACGAGCCTCGAACCACGAGGGCGTGGCACAAACGTGCCGCCCCCTCACTCCACCGAAAACGTAAAAAACACGGGCAGATGATCACTCGCCGTGGGTTTCCCGGTATGAATCTCGTGCATCACGATTCCGCCCCGGGTCATCACCTGATCCAGCGGCAGGAACGGAATCGCCCGCCGCCACGCGCCGAAATAGTGCCACTTCATCGGGAAGGTCAGCAGGTTCATCGTCTCCCGTACGAACCCATTCCGCGCCACAAAGTCCCGCAGCGAATACGACCAGGGCGTCGAGTTGAAATCCCCCGCCAGGATCAGCGGCCCGTCAATGTTATCCACCACGCCCGATAGCGCGTTAAGCTGTGCCTGTTGCCGCGATACGGGCAGGGGCCAGTCCATATGGGTCGTCATCACCGAAAAGGACTTGCCGTCCGCCGTCTTGAACCGCGCCAGGATATGTCCCGTTCGGTCGGTGCCATAGGCGTCACTGGGGCAGGCACCATCGTCCTGCCGGTCAAAGGGAATGCGAGAGTAAAGTCCCAGATTGGCGCGCTTGCCGCCGCGGCAATGCACGAAGAACGGGAAATGGGCGAGCATGATGGGATGGAGGTCCGTCGCCTGCTCGCCGAAATACTCCTGAAACACGACGATGTCGGGGTCCTCGGACAGGATCGCATCAGTCACCATCTCAAGGTCATAGTTCATGCCGAACAGGTTATGCGTCATCATCTTGATACTGCCACTGGCCGGGGCAGGCGGCCGCTGCTGCAACGCCCCGACAATTTCCGGCACCATGATATTGGCCGATGCCACAAACCCGACCAGCGCGTAGATCAGTGCATAGTCGCGCAACGGACGCCGCATCAGCAACGCGACGATCAGGACGCCAAAGATCGTGCCCGCAAACAGGAACAGTTGCGCATGATTGAGCAGGTCAAAGGCTGGAACGGCAAAGCCAAACAGGGCCAATATTGCCAGTGTTGCAACGCCAAGCGCGCCGAGCACAAGGCAGAGCCGGATAGAATTGAAGACAACAGGCATTGATAGTCCGGCCAGAAGGGTAGGTCAGGCGATGTCGCCGACACTTATGGCGCAACCAAGGCTACCAAAATGAAAATACAACCGCTCGGAAGCAATCAGTCGAGCGGGCACCAGCCGAGCGGACCCTTTTGCACTTCCAGCGGGCGATAAAGCGCCTTGTAGGCCATTTTAGGGGAGTCTTTCACCCAATAGCCCAGATAGACATAGTTCAGCCCAGCGGAGCGTACCTGATCGATATGGTCGAGGATGAGGTAAGTGCCCAGGCTTCGCGGGGCGAGATCGGGGTCGTAAAACGAATAAACCATCGACAGCCCATCGGGCATCACGTCGGTCAGCGCCACGGCGACCAGTGTATTGTCGGGATGGTCACGCAGGCGATATTCGACCAGCACGGACTGCACTGGCGTGTCTTCGACCATATATTCGTAGTCGACGAAGCTCATCTGGTTCATGCCGCCACCGGCATGGCGCGATTCCAGATAGCGTTTGAACAGGTCGTATTGCTCGCTTGTCGCCGTCGTCGGGCGCACTTCAACCGACAGGTCGTCATTGTGGCGCAGCACCCGGCGGAAGCGGCCCGAGGCCTCGAAGTCATTGGCGACGATCCGCACCGACTGGCAGGCGTTGCAGCCCTCGCAGGCCGGTCGATAGATCAGATTCTGGCTGCGACGAAAGCCGTTCTCGCTCAACAGATGATGCAGGCTTGCCGCGCGCTTGCCCGTGAGATGGGTAAACAGCTTTCGCTCCTGCTTGCCCGGCAGGTACGGGCACGGCATGGCCGCGGTCAAAAAAAGCTGGGTCGTCTCTGGCGTATGGTCGGTCATCAAAGACCCTTAGGTGCAATCTGGAGGAATGTACTCCTCCCTGCGGCCCCCGGCAACGGCTCAGTAGGCTTGGCTCGTCCGCGCCGTCTGAGCGCGCCAATGTCGAACCATCGGCGAGCGGCGCACCATCAAGGTACCCACCACCAGATCGTGCAGCATCTGACGACGCGGCGTAAACAGCGTGAAAAGCAGCGAAACTGGCAGGGAAATCCAGGCTGTCAGCCAAAATACACCGGCATGGACCACTGCCATCCAGCCATCAAGCGGCTGGCCGCGCGTTGGCGTCAGCACGATATCCATCAGCTGCATGCCGATGGTCGCGCGTTTGTGAGAGCCAAGTGTCGCACCGTAATAGAGCACGATGGTCGCCGGCACGACGACAAACAGCGCCAGCCACGCCAAGCCAAAGGTCAGGAAACCGGCGATCAGCCCAATGATCGAAAATGCCACGATCAGCACACCCATCGCCACGAGGTCGATCAGGAAGGCCATCACGCGACGCGTCAGCACGCCCTCGAACAGCTCGGGGGCGGTATTGGGATCGGGAAGAGTAGGGCGGCTCTGGTTCATGCAATCTAGATTGTCACACATGCCGCCCCACGCAAGAGGTCAGCCCAAAAAACTCGAACGACTAGCGTCCGAGGTCCCGGGCGACTTCGAGCGCAAAATAGGTCAGCACGCCATTGGCGCCCGCTCGCTTGAACGCATAGAGGCTTTCAAGGATCGCTCCCTTGCGGTCGATGGCGCCGGCCGCTGCCGCCATCTCGATCATCGCGTACTCGCCGCTCACCTGATAGGCGTAGATCGGGATGTTGAAGTTGTCCTTGGCGCGCCGAACGATGTCCAGATACGGCAGGCCAGGCTTGACCATCACGCTATCGGCACCCTCGTCGATGTCCTGCGCGATCTCACGCAGCGCTTCGTCCGAATTGGCATAGTCCATCTGATAGGTCCGCTTGTCGCCGCGCAAACGGCTCCCGGTACCTACCGCCTCGCGGAACGGTCCATAATAGAACGACGCATACTTGGCCGCATAGGCCATGATCTGCGTGTCGTCATGGCCTTCGGAGTCGAGCGCTTCGCGGATCGCGGCCACTCGACCATCCATCATGTCCGATGGTGCAATAATGTCTGCTCCGGCCTTGGTCTGCACCAGTGCCGAACGGATCATCACCGAAATGGTCTCGTCGTTGAGAATTTCGCCGTCGCGCACCAGTCCGTCCTGGCCGTCGCTGGAATACTCGTCCAGCGCCACGTCGGCGATCAGCCCGATCTCGGGCACGGCACTCTTGATGGCCGACAGCGCCCGGCACATCAGATTGTCCGGGTTATAGGCCTCTGCGCCGTTCTCACTGCGCAGATGGTCTGGCGTATTGGGAAAGATGGCCAGGGCAGGGATGCCGGCATCGCGCGCCGCCTTGGCGGCTTCAACGCACAGATCGATCGTCAACCGTTCAACGCCCGGCATGGTGCGAATCTGGGTCCGTTCGTTGTGGCCTTCGATGACAAACAGCGGCCAGATCAGATCGGCCGGCGTCAGCACGCTCTCGCGCACCATGGCCCGGCTCCACGCCGTGCGGCGCGTCCGGCGCAGCCTGCGGCCGCCCAGAAAATCCATATCGTGCTTTTGCCACGCGTCGGTCATCGAAATGCTCCTTGTCTTGGCGCTTCATTTATCAGTGGCCTGTGCGTCATCCAAGCTCCGGCTTGTCGCATCAGTTTTGGAGGGTTAGAAAACGCCCATGGATTTCAACGCCCAGCCAATCGGCATCTACATCCGCATCGTCGCCATCATCAGCCTGCTGCTCGGTTTAAACGATGCGGCGCGGCTGCTGGGCGTCAACCTTGGCTCTGTCAGTCCCATTGCGTCCATGGGCATGACGGGCTTTGTCTATCTGGCCATCTTCTCGCTGACCCGTCTGTTCGCAGCGGTCGGTCTGTGGATCAAGGCCAGCTGGGGCGCTGTTCTGCTGGTCGGCTCGACCAGCATCGAGCTGGTGCTTTACCTGCTTGGCAACACCGATGTCCGCATGTCCGCACTGGGCTTTGCCGTGCGTCTCGTGCTGCTCGCGTCCATCCTGATAATCTTCGTGCTGTCGATCCGCAGCAGCCGCGCCCGCGCCGCCGACTAGCAGGTTTGCGGCCTTTACACCCTCGTAAGGTTACAAATTTATGCACCGGTGTAACGAAGCGTAAAGCCAAATTCTCATTGCATTCCAGTAAGATAGTTTTAAGCGTGTGGCTTAGGCTGATCTTAGTCCGGTCGCCGTAGTTTAGCCTCATGAGATGCGAAAAATCGCACAGACTGCAAAACAGTGAGGCACAAATGGCAATCAAATCTAACGCAGCCGAGGTTATGTCCCCGGAACGTCCCCAGAGCCTGAAGCCGCTTTATCTCGAAGCTGTTTCCCGCGTTGAGCGCCTGCACCGGCGCTTGCTCGACCTGATCAAGGACGAGTTTGACCGCATGGGCTGGGATGACATCAACCCAGTGCAGGCTCTGCTGATGTTCAACATTGGCGATGCCGAGCTGACCGCCGGTGAGCTCCGCTCGCGTGGCTACTATCTCGGCAGCAACGTCTCCTACAATCTCAAGAAGCTGGTCGAAACCGGCTACATCTTCCAGGAGCGTTCGCGTTCCGACCGCCGCTCGGTTCGCATCAAGCTGACCCCGAAGGGCGAGGAAGTCGCTGAAGTGATCGACGAACTCTATGATCGTCACCTCAAGTCCATCGATAAGGTCGGCGGCCTGGGCGACGACGAATTCGACGGCCTCAACAAGGCCCTGGCCCGCCTCGAGCGCTTCTGGGTCGATCAGATCCTCTACAAGCTCTAGTCAGCCGATATATTTCTGTTGCCACTGTGCCACAGCTGAATGCAAACGCCGGTCCGCAAGGGCCGGCGTTCACATTTGTGCCGCAAATCCACTAGACTGCGTCGTTACGTGGTTTGAAACCATTTCCCGCGTATTCATGGTTCATGAAGTTTGAATTTGAGCGAGGTTCACATGCGTTTGACCGCGTTGTGAGCCGTGGGATGCAATGGTAAAAATGGCCCTTGGTTTTCCGGCCAGAATTTTCGGGTGACTTTCAATGCGGCTGAATAGACGTTCTCTGCTTCGTTATTCTGCAATCGCCGGGGCCAGTGTCGCCCTTCCGGGTGCTCTGCGTGCTCAGGAAGGCGGGTCCGTCTGGGACATGTTTTCCAACAATCGCGTGCTCCGTGAAGCCGATCAGGGCGGCAACACGTCGGCCGCACAGGCGCTCATCGCCACCAATGAGCCGATCCTGTCGTTTGACACGGTCTACAATCTCCAGCTTGCCATTTCGCAGTACGAGCCATTCGTTGCGGCAGGGGGCTGGGAAGAAATCCCGCAGGAGGCTTATGGCCTTAGCCTAGGCAAGAGCCACAAAGCAGCCATCCAACTCAAGCGCCGCCTGATTTCCTCTGGCGACATGCCATTGGTGGAAAACGTCAATGACGTCTTCGATGCCGCGACCGATGCTGGCGTCCGCAATTTCCAAGCCCGCCACGGTCTGGTGCTGAACGGCAAGGTCGACGAGCCAACCTGGTACGCAATGAACGTCCCGGCGCAGCAGCGTTTGCAGCAGCTGTACCTGAACTTTACCCGCGTTCAGAACATGGCCGCGAACCTCAATCCACGCTACGTCGTGGTCAACATTCCGGCCGCCACCATCGAGGCGGTCAATGACGGCATGGTTGAGCAGCGCCACACGGCGGTTGTCGGTCGCGTTGATCGTGCCACCCCGATCATGGCCAGCAAGGTCAGCCAGATCAACTTCAACCCCTATTGGCACGTGCCAAAGTCCTTGGTTGAACGCGATCTGACCAAGTATATGAAGGAAAATCCAAACTACCTGGCCGAGCAGAACATCCACATTTATGACGGCAAGGGCCAGGAAATCTCGCCCTCGACCATCAATTGGGACAATCTGGGCAACGCGATCAACTACATGTATCGCCAGGAGCCAGGTGCGGCCAACTCGATGGGCCACTGCAAGATCAACTTCTACAATCCCTACGATTGCTATCTGCACGATACGCCGTCCAAGGCGCTGTTCGGCGAAAACGCCCGTTTCCACTCGTCGGGCTGTGTCCGCGTCGAAGGCGTCGCTGAATTGGTCAACTGGCTGCTGCGCGACAATGGCGATTGGGATCAGGGCAAGGTCAACTCGACCTTCGATTCGCTCCAGCGTCTCGACGTTGAGTGCAAGGCCCGCGTGCCGATCCACACCACCTACATCACCGCCTGGGCAAACCGTCAGGGCACCGTGAGCTTCCGCGACGACGTCTATGACTTTGACGCGCAGGGCAAAGTGTCGTTCAGCTAGTCAAAACGCCGATCCGATAATCCGACGCCCTCCACACCGGAGGGCGTTTTCGTTTGGGCTGTCGCCGAATCTTGCTAGCTTTGCGCGGAGGGTTCCGAACATGGCCGACGGCGAAGTCTATTTTGAGTTTGTGCAGGTCGGTCAGCAAATGCGGGTGGCTGCCATTGATGCCCACACAGGCACCGAGGTCATCGTCATAGCGCCAGTCTCCGCCACCAAAGCGCAAATGCAGCAAATGGGGCTGGCGAAATTGCGCAAAAAGCTGGGCGCGGAACCAAAACAGGCACCGCGCCGACTGTTCTAATTACAGATTGCAGTAATGACGGCGGCCGTCGTAGCCGAGGTACGTATCAGTGCGCTCGTCGTAAGAGCGGAAGCGCGCGTAGCAGGCTGCAACGTGGCCGCTGTAGTTATTTGCACGACCGATCACACGATCACCGGCTCGTCCGACGACGCGGTCGCCCGAACTATTGGCCAGTGCGCTGCCGAGAATCGCGCCGAACGTGAAGCCGAAAATGCCCGAGGCAATCGAATCGAGACCAGAACGGCGGTTGTGGTAGAAGCGATTATAATCATTATCGCCCCAGCCACCGCGGTAGTAGCCCTGACAATCACGGTCGTTGGAATACTGGCCGCAGTAGTTCTGCACCACGCGATCACGGTCGCTATAAGTGGGAACGCGGTTTTGCGCCTGGGCCGGCATGACGCTGGTCAGCGACAACAGGCCTGTCAGAACGGCTGCGGTAATGCCGGAGAGTGCGGTTTTCATCGGATTCCTCCAATTTTTCTGCGTGCTCACAGCGCGCATCTGATTGAGCAATGCCTGATGAGGCAATGGGTTGCGCCATTGTGACGATTTTACCTGCGTCCAAGCTTGGATCGCCGGCGCGGATTGTGCTAGAGGCTGCGTTCATACCACCCTTCCGACACCAGATGTTGGGACTGCCCGGAGTACGCCAATGAGCGCAGCATCCTCTCTTCCGCTGTTTCCCCATTTCTTCTCCAACTCGGTCGCTGATACCGATCCGGAGCTGGCCGCCGCCATTACCAGTGAGCTGGGTCGGCAGCAGGGCGAAATCGAGCTGATCGCATCGGAAAACATTGTTTCCCAGGCGGTGCTTGAAGCGCAGGGTTCTGTCCTCACCAACAAGTATGCCGAAGGCTATCCGGGCCGCCGCTACTATGGCGGCTGCCAGTATGTCGACATTGCTGAAACGCTGGCAATCGACCGCGCAAAGGCACTGTTCGGCGTAGAATATGCCAATGTGCAGCCAAATTCGGGCTCGCAGGCCAACCAGGGCGTCTATCAGGCACTGATCCAGCCCGGCGATACCATTCTGGGCATGTCGCTCGATGCCGGTGGTCACCTGACACACGGCGCCAAGCCAAACCAGTCTGGCAAGTGGTTCAACGCCATTCAGTATGGCCTGCGCAAGCAGGACGGTCTGATCGATATGGACCAGGTTCGTCAGCTCGCTCAGGAGCATAAGCCAAAGATGATCGTGGCTGGTTTCTCGGCCTATTCGCGCGTTCTCGATTGGGCCGAATTCCGCGCCATCGCCGATGAAGTCGGGGCAATTCTCTTCGTCGATATGGCTCACGTCGCAGGTCTCGTTGCTGGCGGCCAGTACCCAAGCCCATTCCCGCATGCCCATGTCGCGACCACCACGACCCACAAGACACTGCGCGGTCCACGTGGCGGTCTGATCCTCACCAATGACGAGGCCATCGCCAAGAAGATCAACTCGGCGATCTTCCCTGGCATCCAGGGCGGTCCACTGATGCATGTGATCGCGGCAAAGGCCGTGGCCTTCAAGGAAGCGCTGCAGCCTGAGTTCAAGGAATATGCCAAGCAGGTCGTTGCCAATGCCAAGGTGCTGGCCGAAACGCTGGTGCGTGGCGGTGTCGACATCGTCAGCAAGGGCACTGACAACCACCTGATGCTGGTCGATCTTCGCCCCAAGGGCCTGACCGGCAAGGCGACGGAAGCGGCTCTTGAGCGCGCTCACATCACCTGCAACAAAAACGCCGTGCCATTCGATCCTGAAAAGCCGGCGATCACCTCGGGTATTCGTCTGGGTACGCCAGCTGGTACCTCGCGCGGTTTCGGCGAGGCCGAGTTCCAGCTTATCGGCGAGCTGATCATCGAAGTGCTCGATGGTCTTGCGACCAATGGCGATGACAATAACGGTGCTGTCGAAGCGCAGGTTCGCGAGAAGGTGAAGACGCTCACCGATCGCTTCCCGATCTACGGTCAGTAAGGGCTCACTATGCGCTGTCCCTATTGCGGAAATGACGACACGCAGGTCAAGGACAGCCGCCCGACCGAAGACTCTGGCGCCATCCGCCGCCGCCGCGTCTGTAACGGATGCGGTGGCCGCTTCACCACCTTCGAACGTGTGCAGCTGCGCGAACTGACCGTGGTCAAAAAGAGCGGCCGTAAGGTCCCATTCGACCGCGAAAAGCTAGCTCGATCAGTCTATACGGCCCTGCGCAAGCGCTCGGTCGAAACCGACCGTATCGAGCGCATGATCTCCGGCATCGTCCGCCAGCTCGAAAGTCTGGGCGATGTCGAAGTGACGTCGGACCAGATCGGCGAATATGTCATGGACGGCCTCAAGGGCCTTGATGACGTTGCCTTCGTACGCTTTGCCTCGGTGTACAAGAACTTTTCCGCCGCCGATGACTTCCGCGATTTCCTCGCTGAACTCGCCACCGGGCAGGGCTCTGTTCGAGACGACGACGAGTGAGCGATCTGTCGTCGGAAGATCGGCGCTGGCTCGACGCTGCCGTTCGCTTTGCTGAACCCTATCGCGGTACAACGGCAGAGAATCCGACTGTGGCCGCTCTGGTCGTCAACCCGTTCAACCAGACGCTGGTTTCGCGCGCGGTGACGGGGAAGGGCGGTCGTCCCCACGCCGCCGCTCAGGCCGTCGAACTGGCCGGTTTCGATGCCGCCGGCAGCACGCTCTACGTAACGCTCGAACCTTGCCACCATTGGGGACGCACACCGCCTTGCATTGACGCGATCATCCGCGCCGGCGTGATGCGCGTCGTGATCGGCGCGGCAGATCCCCATGCCCGTTCGGTCGGCGTTGGCGTCAGCCAGCTTGAGTCAGCCGGCGTCGAGGCCGTCCTCGCCCACCATGAGGGTTCAGAAGCGCTGCATGCCGGTCACTTCATGCGCCACACAGCGCATAGGCCCTATGTCACAGTGGTGCTCCCGACCGCCTCCGGGCAGGGCGCTGCCGCTGCGCTCGACCCCAAAACCACAGGTTGGCGCGACGTTGAACGCAGCCGCTCTGACGCCATTCTCGTCGATGCACAGACTGCGCGTGACAGCGATCCGAAACTGACCATTCAACTGCCCGGCCTGGCCGACCGCACTCCACTGCGCGTCGTTGTTGCCGATACAAAAGGTCTTGATCGCAAAGTGAATCTGATTGGCGGGTTCTCCGGCTATCGCACTGCAATCATTGCCGAAACCAGCGTTTCTATCGACGCTCCGGTATCCATCGACGTCATTCGTGTTGCCGGAACGGATGGCAGTCCTGACCTCGCCAAAGCGTTGCGCGCGTTGTCCGATAAGGGCGTGCAAAACCTGCTTGTTGAAGCCGGTCAGACGCTGGTCGATGCCTTGCTCAAGGCAAAGCTGGTCGACCGGCTCGTCCTTGTCGACGTCTCGCACCATGCCGAAGCGGCAGACCACGCCAGCGCCACGCAACAGCTGTTGATGGGCGCGATTTCCACCGCAGGTTTGCGCGAGATCGAAACACAGGCGCTTGGCAAAGACACACTGGTCATCTACGAACGCCCCCTACAATCAGATTAGCCGCAACGCTTGTTGAAGTTCGGCGCGCGGACGACTATGGGGTTTACCAGCCCAACGTCAGCGCGGCCCTGCGGCCACCACTTTGAAGTTTGAAAGCAGCCATGGCCGACGCCCCCAAACGCGACCCGCAAGCAGACCGCCCAGCCAACCAGCGCGGCGCCGCACGCCTTGCCGCTGTGCAGGCGCTCTACCAGATGGATGTCGGTCGGGCGACACTCGAGGATACGCTGGCGCAGTTCGGCACCTTCCACCTCGGTCGCGAGATTGAAGGCGAGCAGTATCTGCCAGCCGACGCGGATTTCTTTCGCCAGATCGTGTCGGGCGTCGCCAAGCACCAGCTGGCCATTGACCCTGCAGTTGATCGCGCGCTGGCCGAAGGCTGGCCAGTCGAGCGCGTCGATGCAACGCTGCGCGCCATCCTGCGTGCTGCAGCGTTCGAATTGCTGCGCCGCAAGGACATTCCGCCGCGCGTCGTCATCACCGAATATGTCGATATCGCCAAGGCGTTCTACGAGGACGACGCCAGCGGCCTCGTCAACGCAACGCTCGATTCGATTGCACGCGAAGCTGGCTCGGACCTGACCGAGACCAAATAGGGCAGTGGGCGCCTAGCCGAGCTTGGGCAGGTTGTCGTCCTGCCAAGCTTCTTCCGCATCCACATTGCCGCCGGCCGCTTCAACAGCCTTAAGCGCATAGTTCGCTGCGTGTGGCGCATGGCTTGGAACATGCGCGGTCGCAGCGGCGTGGCCTGCCGCTCTGGCAGCTTCACGCGCTGCCCCATTGGGCGCCTCGCGGGCTGCAGCGTGGGCATCCAGTGCGTACTGGCGCGCATGGGCCACCGACAGGTTCCCCTTTGCCCAACGGCGCACCGCGCCGATCGCTTGGCGTGGACGCTGATCGCCCGGAACGTCGCTCTCAAACAACGGCAAGACGCGTTCGGCGCAGGTCGCCGCCCATAGAGCCAAGGCGCGGTGATCGTCGCTGTTGTGGTGCATTGTCATTACTTTCAAACAAAAAAGCCCCGGTCTCCCGGGGCTTTGAGCAATAGAATGGGCAGCTTAGAAGCTGTTCAGGATCTGGTCGATGAACGAGCGGTCTTCGCCGAACGACGACGTACGGCGGCTCTCGATTGCTATCGTCTTGCCATCCTTAAGACCATAGACGGCCTTGTCGACCACCTTCTTGTTCTTGTCAAAATAGATGACGAGAACGGTGCGCGAGTCAGTCAACGTCACGCCGAACGAGGTCTGCCGAACCTTGGTCTCGACATAATAAAATGCTGATTGGTCACCGAACGTGTTGGTCGACTGTGGCGACCCGAGAACGATCGTCACCAGTTCCTGGCTCTGACCGGGCCGGATCTGAGCCATGGCGCTTTCGGAGATTTCATAACCCTGAGTACGCTTGGTCACGAGCGAGGTAGCGCTGGTGCAGGCTGCCAGGGTGATCGCAAGCAGGGCGGCAGTTGCGAGCGGCGCGATGGAACCGGTAGCGGTACGCAGAGGCATGAATTTGACTTTCCCGATGGCTCTCGACTATAGGCACGGCAACAAGGCGGCAACCCTTGCAGTTGCCGGAATGTGTAGCTGCCAACCGGTCTATCTGGCAAGCTGACATTGGTGCGGCGGGCGTGTTTGCCCCCGGTTTGACCGATCAAGATACTGAGCATGAACCCATGATCCTGTCCCTGTTTCGCAAGAACACAGCCACTGAACCGGTGTATGCCGTTTATAATTCCATTGTGGCGCAATCCCGGCAGCCGCACTTCTACGCGCAATGGCAAGTGCCAGACACGGTGACAGGGCGTTTCGATATGATCTGCCTGCACCTGGCGCTGCTGTTCCGCCGCCTACGCGCTGAATCCGGCACCCAGAAAGACTTTAGCCAGGCCGTATTTGACCTGTTTTTCAAGGACATGGACCGCTCCCTGCGCGAGATGGGGGTGGGCGACCTCGGTGTACCTAAGAAGATTCAGAAGATGGGCAACATCTTCTTTGGTCTGCTCGCTGCGCTCAACGAAGCCATGGACCGCAATGATTCTGCTGCAGCGCAGGCAGTGATCGCGCGCAATCTGTTCGAGGACGAAAGTGGGCCCCATATCGAACAGCTCGTCCAGTATCTCTTTGCCCAAAGCCGTGCTCTTGAGGCCCAGTCTGCCGGCGCGATCACCGCCGGCGACATCACCTTCGAGGCCGTAGCGTGAGCGAACCGATCTTTGACGCCATTGTCCGTATCGACCGTCTACCCACCACCGGCCGCGATCTGAAGGTCTCACTCGATGAGCCGACGCGCGCTGCATTGGCAGAATCACTCAAGCTCATCGCTATCGATTCGTTTGAGGCCAATCTGACTGTTGCGCCGTTCCGCGGCGGCATCCGTGCGCTTGGGCGGCTCAAGTCCCATATCGTGCAGCCATCTGTGGTTTCGTTCGAACCTGTCGGTCAGCATATCGATGAAGCGGTAGATCGCGTATTTTTGCCTGAATCTCAGGCCAATAAGTCTGCACCCGGTGCTGAGGTGTTTGTTGATCTTGAGGACGATGATTTTCCAGATCACATCGACGGTCCCGAAGTGGATTTGAGCACTTTGCTCATTGAGACTTTGGCGCTCGCCATTGATCCATATCCCAGAAGGGAAGGCGAAAGCCTCGAATCCCTGGGAGTGGACTTGGGCAACTCGGACACTGGACCATTTTCGGCCCTCGGAAAGCTGAAGAAGTCTACCGATAACGACTGATAGGGCCCTATGGCGGGGTTGCACCGACCCCATGATGGGATATGTTTGGTTGCCTCCTCGTTGAGGTGCAGAACGGGCTGAAATGACCGATACTATAACAATATCAGTGGATGCGATGGGCGGCGACAACGCACCCCGCGCGGTGATCCACGGCGCGTGGCTTGCCCTGCGCGAGCGCAAGAATACCCGTTTCATCTTCCATGGCCGCCAGGAGCTGATTGCTCCGCTGCTCGAAGAGTTTCCGGATCTCAAACCTGTGTCCACGGTCCGCCATAGCGAGATCGTCATCGCCATGGATGAAAAGCCGAGCCAGGCCCTGCGCAAGGGCAAGGGCACGTCTTCGATGTGGATGGCCATTCAGGCGGTCAAGGACGGCGAAGCCGACGTTGCCGTTTCTGGCGGCAATACTGGCGCGCTGATGGCAATGGCAACCTTCTGCCTGCGGCCGATGGAGGGCATTTCCCGCCCCGGCATCGCTGCGATCTGGCCGACCATGCGCAGCGACATCGTGGTGCTCGATATGGGCGCAACGATTGGCGCCGATGCACGTCAGCTCGTCGACTACGCCATTCTCGGCTCAGCGCTCGCGCGCTGCCTGTTCGATGACGATTCACCCACCGTTGGCCTGCTCAATGTGGGTACCGAGGAAGTAAAGGGTCTCGAATCCATCAAGGAGGCCGGCCGCATCCTCAGCGAGGCCAGCGGCGCCGGCTTTACCTATCATGGGTTCGTCGAAGGCGACGATATCGGGAAGGGCACTGTGGACGTTGTCGTCACCGAAGGCTTTGTCGGCAATATCGCCCTCAAGACCGCCGAAGGCACCGCCCGGCAGGTTGCCGCCTATCTCCGTAGCGCCTTCAATTCCAACCTGATGAGCCGCATCGGGGCGCTGTTTGCCTCGTCGGCCATCAACGCTTTGCGCCGCAAGATGGACCCACGCACCGTCAATGGCGGCGTCTTCATGGGGCTCAATGGCATCGTCATCAAATCCCATGGCGGCACCGACGAAATTGGCTACAAGAGTGCTCTGGGCCTGTCCTACGAAATGGCCCGCAGCCGCCTGATCGACAAGATCGGCGATACCATGAAGCGCTTTCCGATCAAGGCTGCCCCCGTGGCGCCGGAAGCAGAACCTGAGGCGAAACCGGCGTGACCAAAACGCGTACCATTATCCGCGGTGTCGGCGGTTATCTTCCCGAACGGGTCCTGACCAACGCCGAATTGGCCACCATGGTCGATACGTCGGATGAGTGGATCCAGCAGCGCGTCGGCATCAAGGAACGGCACATCGCGGCAGAAGGTCAGTTCACCTCTGATCTGGCCGTTGAAGCTGCCAAGAAAGCCATGGCTGCTGCTGGCGTGACGCCTGACGATATCGATCTGATCATCGTCGCAACCACCACGCCCGATTACACATTCCCGGCGGCTGCTACCCTGGTCCAGATGAAGCTCGGCATGCATCATGGCATGGCCTTCGACATTCAGGCTGTCTGCTCCGGCTTTGTCTACGCCATCGCAACAGCTGACAGCTACATCAAGAACGGCCTTGGCACGCGGGCACTGGTCATCGGCGCCGAGACATTCTCGCGCCTGCTCGATTGGACCGACCGGACCACTTGTGTGCTGTTCGGCGACGGCGCAGGCGCTGTCGTGGTCGAAAAGATCGAACTCGAAGACGATGCGCCCGAACGCGGCGTGCTGTCGTCGGCGCTGCGCTCGGACGGCCATCATTGGCAGAAGCTCTATGTCGATGGCGGCCCGTCCACTACCGGCACGACCGGCCATGTTCACATGCAGGGCCCCGAAGTGTTCCGCCACGCCGTTGGCAAGATCACCGACGTGGTCTATGCGGCGCTCGACAAGGCTGGCTACACCGTCGACGACCTCGACTGGTTCGTGCCGCACCAGGCCAACAAGCGCATTATCGAAGGGGCAGGGGCCAAGCTTGGCATTCCGCCCGAAAAAGTTGTCATGACGGTCGATCTGCACGCCAACACCTCCGCCGCCTCGGTGCCACTGGCGCTGAGCGCAGCGGTGGCCGATGGTCGCATCAAAGAGGGCGATCTGGTGATGCTAGAGGCCATGGGCGGGGGCTTCACTTGGGGCGCCTCACTTATTCGCTGGTAGACGCCGCGTCATCAGATTGACCTTAACCGTTTCAAGGCGTTAGTGTTCTTGCCGGTTGAGGACTTGGTGCCTAACTCGGCCGCACGAGCGATCGTGACGGTTGGCGGCGCCAGGAAATTTGAGGAATTCCCGCGTCATGGCTCGACCCAATCGGGGTCGTGCCTGCAGCAATCTTATCGGGGGCAACTTTTGTCCCACGTGGGGGTTTGGACCTTTCGGCAACACGGGGGTACGAATGACGCAGAAGACGATTACGCGGGCCGATCTGGCTGAAGCGGTCTATGGCACCGTCGGCCTGTCTCGAACCGAGTCGGCCGAACTGGTTGAGCGGGTGCTCGAGCTGATCGGTGACGCCCTGATCACCGGCGCGAACGTCAAGCTGTCCTCCTTCGGCTCGTTTCAGGTCCGCTCGAAGAACGAGCGAATTGGCCGAAATCCCAAGACCGGCGAAGAGGTTCCGATCCTGCCGCGACAGGTTCTTGTGTTCAAACCTTCCAACGTGTTGAAGTCCAAGATTAACAAATCTATGGTTCCAGCTGGGAAATAAGCAATCCAAGCGAGTCTAAGCCTCCGTGGATAAGTCGCCAGACGCCTTCCGGACGATATCCGAAGCTGCCGATGAACTGGACCTGCCACAGCACGTCCTGCGCTTCTGGGAGACCCGATTCAACACGATCAAGCCGCTCAAGCGCGGCGGCGGCCGACGCTATTACCGGCCCGAAGACGTGATGCTGCTGCGCGGCATCCGCCACCTGCTCTATGATCAGGGTTTTACCATCAAAGGCGTGCAGCGGATTCTCAAGGATCAGGGCGGTCGCTATGTGATCGCCGTGGGCGAGGGCAAGCCGCTCGAAGATATTCTGCCGATGATCGAGGAAGCCGAAGCCGCGAGCGACGAGGCCGAGATCGAAGAAGCAGTGATGCTGGCCAGCCCTGGCCTCGATAAAGACGACCGCAACAAGCTGTCCGACGTGATGCGCGAGCTGCTGGAATGCAAACGCATTCTGGAACGTGCCCGCGAAAACTGACCTCATCTGACCTGCAATCGTTTCAGGGCGGCCGCCATGCGGTCGCCCTTTGTTTTGCGCCCGCTTTCACACCAGAACCCCCAGCCTCCGCTTGACGACTGCTTTCAAAAATGGAATGTTTGTTTCGCAGGGTATGAGAAGTGAATGTTTTGTTCCGTTATGTCCTGCGGCAAATGGGAGGAATGCAATGAACACTTTTATCAAGGGGCTTTCTGCTGTCGCCCTGACCTTGGGTCTCGCCGCTGCCGCCACTGCGCCGGCGCTGGCCGAAGGCGAACGCTTTGTGCTGGTTTCGCACGCGCCGGACTCCGATAGCTGGTGGAACACCATCAAGAACGCCATCAACCTCGCCGGCGAGCAGATGGGCGTGACCGTTGAATACCGCAACCCGCCAACCGGTGACCTCGCCGACATGGCGCGAATCATCGAGCAGGCCGCCGCCTCGTCGCCAGACGGCATCATTTCCACCATCGCTGACTTCGACGCCCTCAAAGGACCGCTGAGCGACGCCGTCGCGCGTGGCATTCCAGTCATCACCATCAATTCCGGCACCATTGCGCAGTCCAAGGAGATCGGCGCTCTTCTCCACGTCGGTCAGCCTGAGTATGACGCAGGATTTGGGGCGGGGGAGAAAGCCAAGGCCGCTGGCGTGACGAGCTTTGTTTGCGTCAACCACTACATCACCAATCCAGCCTCGGTTGAGCGCTGCCAGGGCTTTGCGGACGCGCTTGGCATTGAACTGGGCAGCCAGATGATCGACTCGGGCATGGACCCCAGCGAAGTCCAGTCCAAAGTTTCGGCCTATCTGTCGGCTAACCCTGATACCAATGGCATCTTAACGCTTGGGCCAAACTCGGCGCACCCCACCATCGCCGCGCTCGACCAGACCGGCAAAGCCGGCACAATCTTCTTTGCGACCTTCGATCTGTCGAGCGAAATCTCGACCGCTATAAAGGCTGGTACGATCAATTTCGCCATCGACCAGCAGCCCTTCCTCCAGGGCTATCTGCCGGTCGTAATCCTGACCAATCTGGCCCGCTATGGCGTGGTGCCCGGCAACTCGATCAACTCGGGCCCTGGTTTCATCACCAAGGACAACATCGATCTGGTGGAGAAGTTTGCCGGCGAATACCGCTAACCGATTTGCAGGGGCCCGACACGTTTCGGGCCCCAATTCTGTCCCCACGCTGTCCCCACGAGATCAACCATGACACAACCGCACGCAGCGACCGACGAACGCATTGCGCAGCGATCCCGCCTCAGAACAATGCTCATGCGCCCCGAATTGGGCGCGATGGCTGGGGCAATCCTGGTCTTTATCTATTTTGCCGTTGTGGCTGGGTCGACAGGTATGTTCGCCCCGGACGGCATTATGAACTGGGGGGTGGTCTCCGCCCAGTTTGCCATCATCGCTGTTGGCGCTTGCCTGCTCATGATCGCCGGGGAGTTCGATCTGTCCGTAGGGTCAATGATCGGCTTTGCCGGTATTGTGATAGCGGTGCTGAGCGTCCATCTCGGCTGGCCAATGTGGGCATCCATCATCGCCGCCTTCATCGTGGCCATGCTGATCGGCGCCGCAAACGGTTATCTCGTCATCAAGACGGGGCTACCATCCTTCATCGTCACGCTGGCCTCGCTCTATATCCTGCGCGGACTGACTATTTACATTTCCATCACGACGACCCGCCAGACCATTATCGGTGGCGTCCGGGAAGCTGCCGCTGGTGATTGGCTCGCGCCGCTCTTTGGCGGCAAGGTGCTGGGCTTTGTGTTTTATTGGCTGGCAGATATGGGACTGATCGACACGTTCAAGGCCGGCAATCGTGCTGGGCAGCCCGTGGTCGATGGCATTCCCATGCTGATGGTCTGGGCCCTCGCGCTTATCATCTTCGCCCATGTGCTGCTCACCAAGACGCGCTTCGGCAATTGGATCTTTGCTGCCGGCGGCGACGCCCAGGCTGCGCGCTATGTCGGCGTGCCGGTCAATCGCGTGAAGATCCTGATGTTCATTTTCTCGGCCTTCTGCGCGACCGTTTTTGCCACCGCGCAGGTCATGGAATTCGGTTCGGCCGCAGCCGACCGTGGTCTGCTCAAAGAATTTGAAGCGATCATCGCGGTTGTGATCGGTGGCGCTCTGCTCACCGGCGGGTATGGTTCGGTGATCGGGGCGGCGCTTGGTGCGTTGATCTTTGGCGTGGTGCAGCAGGGGCTGTTCTTTGCTGGGGTCGAAAGCTCCCTATTCCGCGTGTTCCTCGGCGTCATCCTGCTGCTCGCCGTGGTGCTCAATACCTATATCCGCCGCCTGATTACCGGGGAGCGCTAAGATGACCGAACCACTGATCGAACTGGTCAACATCACCAAGAGCTTCGGCCCGGTTATCGCGCTCAATGGCGTTTCGGTGTCTGTGCTACCCGGCGAATGCCACTGCCTTCTCGGCGACAATGGCGCCGGCAAGTCGACCTTCATCAAGACCATGGCCGGCGTTCACAAACCGTCCTCCGGCCAAATTCGGGTCAACGGACAGGACGTCGCTTTCAGCAATCCGCGTGACGCCATGACGGCCGGAATCGCCACCGTCTATCAGGACCTGGCGATGATCCCGCTGATGTCTGTGACCCGCAACTTCTGGATGGGCCGCGAACCGCGCAAGGGCTGGGGACCGTTCCAGTTCTTTGACGCGGAAACGGCGTCACGGGTGACCATGGAAGAAATGCGTCGCATGGGCATCAGCCTGCGCGAACCCGATCAGGCCGTGGGGACGCTATCCGGCGGTGAGCGCCAGACCGTCGCTATTGCTCGCGCCGTCTATTTTGGTGCCAAGGTTCTGATCCTCGATGAACCAACGTCGGCGCTTGGCGTGCGCCAGACGGCGAACGTCTTGGCCACCATTGATCGGGTGCGCAAGACCGGCATTGGTATCGTCTTCATCACCCATAATGTGCGCCATGCTTTGGCTGTAGGGGACCGCTTCACGGTGCTCAATCGCGGCAAGACGCTGGGCACGGCCAATCGTGGGGAGATCTCTGCGGAACAGTTGCAGGACATGATGGCTGGCGGCGCTGAAATGGCAGAGCTCAGCGCATCGCTTGGTGGTACCGTATAGTCCACCGTCGCGTATTTTCGATAATCGGAGACTACAAATGACCGTTCGCTTCGGCCTGCTTGGTGCTGGTCGCATTGGTAAAGTGCACGCCAAGGCCGTGTCGTCCAATCCTCAGGCGCAGCTGGTTGCCGTGGCTGATGCCGTCGATCAGGCGGCCAGGGACATTGCCAGCCAGTATGGCTGTGAGGTTCGCACAATCGAGCAAATCGTGGCTGCAAGCGACATCGATGCGGTCGTCATCTGCACCCCAACCGATACCCATGCCGACCTGATCGAGCAGTTCACCCGGGCCGGCAAGGCGATCTTTTGCGAGAAGCCGATCGACCTCAACATCGAGCGCGTAAAGGCCTGCCTCAAGGTGGTTGATGCGGAAGCCGGCACGCTGATGGTTGGCTTCAACCGTCGTTTTGACCCGCATTTTCAGGCCGTGCATGATGTGATCGCCAAGGGCGAGATCGGGGCGGTGGAAATGGTCACCATTGTCTCGCGTGATCCCGGCGCACCGCCTGTCGACTACATCAAGCGCTCCGGCGGCATTTTCCGCGACATGACCATCCATGATTTCGACATGGCGCGGTATCTGCTCGGCGAGGAAATCGACACGGTCTCGGCCCAGGCCTCCGTGCTGGTCGATCCGGCCATCGGTGAGGCTGGCGATTTCGACAGCGCGTCGGTTATGCTGTCAACGGCCTCGGGCAAGCATGCCACCATCTCGAACTCGCGCCGCGCCACCTATGGCTACGATCAGCGCATCGAGGTGCATGGGTCCAAGGGTTCGGTGTCGGCCGAGAACCAGCGTCCTGTGTCGATCGAGGTTGCGAACGCCACGGGGTACACGCGGCCGCCGCTGCACGACTTCTTCATGACGCGCTACATCGAGGCATATGCTCGCGAAATCAGTGCCTTCATCGACTCGGTTGAATCAAAATCTCCGGCAACACCAAGCGGGCTTGATGGCCTGATAGCTCTGGCACTGGCCGAGGCCGCGTTGAAATCGGTGCAGGAGGGCAGGGCGGTCAAGGTCAGCGAGATTTTGGGTGTGCTGGCGGATACGTCGATTTTCCAGGGGCGGTAGCGGCCCGCCACGCCCTCGAACCACGAGGGCGTGCCACTACTTCAACAGCCACTCATGTTCAGCGGCATTGTGGAATTTCCACACCCGCTTCGGCCCTGCCATCACGTTGAGATAATAGAGGTCATAGCCCGCCGTCGTCGCCACCGGGTGATAACCCTTGGGCACCAGCGTCACGTCGCCATCCTCGATCACCACGGCCTCATCGAGACTGCGGTCGTCGGTATAGACGCGCTGCATGGCAAAGCCCTGCGACGGATTGAGCCGGTGGAAATAGGTCTCTTCCAAGAGGCTTTCGTGGGGCAGATTGTCCTGATCGTGCTTGTGCGGCGGGTAGGACGAGGTGTTGCCCTGCGGCGTGATCACTTCCACGACGAGCAGGGAATGGGCCGAAAGGTCGTCCTCGGGCATGATATTGTAGACGTGGCGCACATTGGCGCCCTTGCCGCGGCTGATGCGCGGATGGGTACCGGGGGCGATAATCTTTGCGGGATAGTTGCCGCCGCCCGGCGCTGCGCAAACCGCCAGTTCGACATCGGTTACAGCATCGGCCGCCCAATCGCTGCCCATGGGCACATAGACCGCCCATGGCGCGCCATCGAACGGCGACATACGATCGCCGATGACGCCGAAATCCTCGCCATCAACCGAAATGCGTGCCTTGCCGCTGACCAGCACCAGACAGAGCTCCTGCGCCCCGGTCTCGCCGGCGGTTACCTTGCCTTCGGAGAGCTTGTGAAGCGCAAAGCCCACATAAGTCCAACCAGCTGAAGCCGGCGTGACGTCATGAACCAGACCCGTCGTTCCCTTCGGGCGGACGCGGAGGTGAGATTTGCTCATCGGCGGGATCTTCCTTGGGGAAAGCGTAGAAGAAATTGTAGAGCGAATAGGCCAGGGCAGCGCCTACGAGCAGCGCCCAGAACTGGTCCTTGGTAAAGAACAGCTCCCAGGCCAGCCAAGCGGTCAGAAACACCGCGAGGCAGATCCGGATCCACAGGGGACGAAACCATTTGACGTCGTTTTCTTTTAGAGCCATGCGCCCGCTTTCGTAAGTTAAATCGCCTGGCGCATGGTCTAGCATAAGACGGTGAGAAAACTCACCCCTGCGGAAACCCCTGCGTCTGTACAGTGTATCCGGCTGCAGTCATCACGCGCAAAAGTTCGGCATGTCCGACCTGCGCCATGCGAAGCGGCGGATTGGCCTTCGGATCCTGCTCAGCCTCAACGACAAACCAGCCCTCATAGCCATAGTCGGCAAATCTTTGCACGATGGCCGCGAAATCGAGCGATCCGTCGCCGGGCACGGTGAACGCGCCCAGCGCTACCGCATCGAGAAAGCTCTGCTTGCTGCGATCAAGACCATCGATCACCGCGCGGCGAATGTCTTTCACATGCACGTGGTTGATGCGGGCATGGTGGTTGTCGATGGCGCGTAGAACGTCGCCGCCGGCAAACGCCAGATGCCCAGCATCGAGCAGCAGTGGAATGCCTTCGCCCGAATGCGCCATGAAGGCGTCGAGCTCGGCCTCGGTCTCGACCACGGCGGCCATATGGTGGTGATAGGAAAGAGGCATGCCCTGTTCGGCGCACCATTCGCCAAACGTGGTGAGCTTGCGGGCATAGGCCTTCATCTCGTCATCGGAGAGCTTTGGCTTTTGCGCCAGCGGGATTTCGCGACGGCCCTGGATCGAGCGGCCGACTTCGCCATAGACGATGCATGGTGCGTCGACGGCCTTGAACAGCTCGATCATTGGCGCAATGTGGTCCTTGTTGGCCGAGAGGTCTTCGTCGACCAGTGTGCCCGAGAACCAGCCGCCGCAGAGCGTAACGTCGGCAGCACGCAGGATGGGCAGCATGACCGCTGGATCGTCGGGGAAGCGGCGGCCTTTTTCCATGCCTGTGAAACCGGCCGACCGCGACTGGCGCAGACATTCCTCCAGCGAAACATCGTCGCTGAATTCCACCAGATCATCGTTCCACCACGCGATGGGCGACATGCCGAGTTTGGCTTTCAATTCATTCTCCATCCACTTCCACGCCCTCGTGGTTCGAGGGTCGCTGCGCTCCCGCCTCACCATGAGGGCTGTTGGGCGCAAGTTCGTGAGTAGCCCTCAAGGTGAGGTGCGAGCACTTCGCGAGCCTCGAACCACGAGGGCGTGTCCCAGTTATCCCGCCCGCTGGCCCCTGAGCGCCGCCACATAGGCTTCGCGCGCCGCGTTGACCTGTGGACGATCACTCACCTCGGGCACGGCGACATCCCACCAGTGTCCGCCTTCGTCGGTGGTGATCAGCGGATCGGTATCGATGACGATCACCGTCGTACGATCGGCGCTCTCGGTTTCCTGCAGCGCGGTTTCCAGTTCGGCAATCGAGCCGACTTTGCGGGTCAGGGCGCCCATTGAGGCGGCGTGGGCGGCAAAATCGATTCTTGGCAGCGTGACATGCTGGGTATCCTTCAACAGATTGTTGAAGTTGGCGCCGCCGGTGGCCATCTGCAGCCGGTTGATGCAGCCGTAGCCCGCATTGTCGAGCAGCACGATGGTCAACTTGGCGCCGAGCATGATCGAGCTGACGATCTCGGAATTGAGCATCAGATAGCTGCCGTCGCCGACCATCACGACGACGTCGTCATCCGGCCGCGCAAGCTTGACGCCGAGGCCGCCGGCGATCTCGTAGCCCATGGTCGAGAAGCCATATTCCATATGATAGCTGCCGGGACGCGCGGCCTTCCAAAGCTTGTGCAATTCGCCCGGCAGGCCGCCAGCCGCGCAGACGACGATCGAGTTTTCTCGAGCGCGCTGCACGGCGCCGATCACCTGGGCGTCTGAGGGTAGTTCGACATTGGTGGCGGCGGTTGCCTGATCGGCCGCGACCAGCCAGTCGTCCTTGCCTGCCTTGGCGCGGTTGGTCCAATCCGGGTCAGCCTGCCAACCCGCCAGCGCAGCATTAAGCGCTTCAAGGCCAGCCCGTGCGTCGGCAACCAGCGGCAGCGCCCGGTGCTTGTGTGCGTCGAAGACCTGAACATTGAGCCCAATGATCTTGAGGTTGTCGTTCTTGAACAGCGCCCAGGAGCCGGTAGTGAAATCCTGCAGCCGCGTGCCGATGGCGAGGACCACATCGGCCTCTTCGGCCAGCGTGTTGGATGCGGAGGTACCCGTAACGCCAACCGAACCCATATTGAGCGGATGATCGTGCGGCAGGCTGGATTTTCCGGCCTGCGTTTCCAGCACCGGAACGCCATAGCGTTCGGCAAAGGTGCGGAGCGCCTTGCTGGCTTCCGAATAGAGCACGCCGCCGCCGGCGATGATCACTGGTTTGTCGGCATGCAGCAGAGCGGCGGCGGCCGTGGTGAACTCGTCGGCATCGGGCATGATGCGGCGAGCGCCCCAAATGGTTTCGGCAAAGAAACTCACCGGATAGTCATAGGCCTCTGCCTGCACATCCTGGCACAGCGACAGCGTCACCGGGCCACATTCAGCCGGATCGGTCAGCACGGCCATGGCACGGCGCAGGGCAGGGATGATCTGTTCGGGCCGGGTAATGCGGTCGTAGTAGCGGCTGACCGGTCGGAAACAGTCATTGGCCGAAACCGTGCCGTCGCCGAAGTCTTCGATCTGCTGCAGGACCGGGTCAGGCAGTCGGTTGGCAAAGACGTCGCCGGGCAGGAATAGCACCGGTAGGCGGTTCACATGGGCGAGGGCGGCGGCCGTGACCATGTTGAGCGCGCCGGGACCAATGGACGTGGTGCAGGCCATGAAGCGGCGGCGGAAACTGGCTTTAGCGAAGGCGATAGCAGCGTGAGCCATGCCCTGCTCGTTCTGGGCGCGATAAGTCGGCAGCGTGTCCTTGATGCCGTAGAGCGCCTCGCCGATGCCGGCCACATTGCCATGGCCGAAAATGGCGAACACGCCGCCAAAGATTGGCACGACCTCGCCGTCGATGACGGTCTTCTGCATGGTCAGAAACCGCGCCACGGCCTGCGCCATGGTCAGTCGAATAGTGTCCTGGCTCATGCTCTCATCCCTCAATACTAGCGGCGCCGGGCGCCATTATATCAGTAGACCGCATCCCTAGCGTATCGGGGATGGCCCTCGGCAACATTGTGCCAGATCAACCTCATGGGCTTACCATGAGGTTGGTTGTCCGGGCTTCCTATAGCCCGTCCCAGATATCGACCAGCGCGCCGAACTTGGTCGCCATTTCCGCCACCGCCTGCTCGTCGCTGATAGTACTGGCCAGCCAGTTTTTTGCTGACTCCCCGAAAATCGTGCGACCGACGGCGAAGCCTTTTACCCGTTGTGAGGTTCGCGCGGCGGCAAAGCCGGCTTCCAGTATATCCTGCGGTGCTTCCAGTCCCAGCAGGACCACGCCACGGCAGAGTGGATCGCGGGCTTCGATGACAGCGTCTATTGCGGCCCAGGCGGCTGTATTGGCTTGCGGTTCTAATTTCCACCAATCGGGCTTGATACCGAGATCATAGATCTCGGTCATGGCGCGGCTGATCGTGTCATCGGCCATAGCGCCATGCTTGCTGGCGATGATCTCGATCAGCAATTCGCGGCCCACCTTGCGCGCTGCTTCGAAGGCGGTGCGGAGCTTCTCGATCTGGGTTTGCTTGAGTTCGGGCGCGTCTTCGGGGTGGTAGAAGCACAGCACCTTGATGCAGTGGTCGACCGGCCAGTCGATCAGTCGCGAACCAAGGTCCTGACTGAACTCAAACTGCAACGGCCGGGAGCCGGGGAGTTCGATCGGCTTGCCGATCCAGAAATCCTTGTAGGCGCTGGCGGCATAAAGTGCATCGCGGCCATATTTGTCGTCGAGCAACATGCCAAAGCCTGGACGGCCGTTGGCCACTCGGGTCGCCGCCTGCACGGCAAGCACCTTGAAGGCCGGCAGGCGCTGTAGCAGGCTCGGATCGTCCTTGCAGAGGTCTTCGAGCTGGCTGCGATGGTCGATGGCTAACGCCCGCAGGCTTGGGATCGGGCGGCGGCGGGTGGTCGCCCAGTGAATGTGATTGATCGCTGCGTCTTTGCGCAGTGCCCGTTCGGGGCTGCCGTGGTCGAGGAAGTAGCTCAGTTCCTGCCAGGTCGGTATTTCCGGCGCGCACAGCAGTCGGCTGACTGCGAAGGCGCCGCAGGCATTGGCCCAGGTCGCGCTGGTGGAATGGGGTTCGCCGCGCAGCCAGCCGCGCAGGAAACCACTCATAAAAGCGTCGCCGGCGCCGAGCACATTGTAGACCTCGATAGGGAATCCCTCGCCGACAATGCCTTGTTCCAGATCGTCGGGAATGGCGCCGTCATAGACGATGCATCCCATGGGGCCGCGCTTCAGGACAATAGTGCCGGAGGACAGGGAGCGGATCGCCCTGAGCGCGGTGAGGAGGTCGGACGCGCCGGAGGCGATGAGAACCTCTTCTTCAGTACCGACAATGAGGTCGCAATCGGGCAATACGGTCTGCATATGGGACGACACTTTGTCCGAGGCGATGTAGCGGCTGTCGCCAGCATCGTGACCGGCGAGGCCCCACAGATTAGGCCGATAGTCGATATCGAGGATGACCTTGGCGCCATTGGCCTTGGCGATTCGGATGGCCCTGCGTTGGGCGGCGTCGGTGTGCGGCTTGGCGAAGTGGGTGCCGGTCACCAGCACCGAACGGGAAGAGCGCACGAAGTCCTCGTCGATATCGCCTTCGTTCAGCGCGCTGTCGGCGCAATTGTCGCGGTAAAAGATCAGCGGGAACGAATGTTCGTTTTCGACCGAGAGGAGGACCAGCGAGGTAAGGCGGTCCGGATCGATTACGATGCCGCGCGTCTCAACACCTTCGCGAACCAACTGTTCGCGGATGAAGCGCCCCATTTGTTCATTGCCGACACGAGTAATCAGCGCCGACTTGAGGCCAAGCCTGGCGGTGCCGACGGCGATATTGGTTGGGCAGCCGCCGACGGATTTTGCAAAACTGCCAACGTCTTCGAGGCGGGTGCCGATCTGCTGACCATAGAGGTCAACGGACGCGCGTCCGATCGTGATGACGTCAAGCGGCAACGTCTCTTCCTGCGGATGCGCATTGGTCACGCCAGTCTCCTAGTTGGCTTCGGCTACAGAACAATATGAAACATGGGTTCCGCCGCGTCGTCAATCTAGAATGTATATTCTATCTCTGGAATTCTGCTTGAGTGACCTGTGTTAACCGCGCCGACGGGCCTCTGCGATGCTGACGGTTAGTGCCATGGCAAACGCCATGCTGGCGGAAAGTGAGCGGAAACCGGCGTGGTCGGCTTCAACCACCTCGAACCAGACGCGCGAACACTCGGCCAGCGGCGAGAACGACGAATCGGTCAGCGACACGACGGGAATGCCGCGTGCGGAGAGGGTGCGTGCCTGGGTGGCGCTTTCCGACGCATAGGGGGAGAAGCTGACGGCGAACACCGCGTCTTTCGGCGTTGCCATGGCCAGAAGGTCATCGTCGATACCGGCGGCGGTGCCGACCAGTTGGCACTTCACTCGCAATTTGCCAAAGGCATAGGCCATGTAGCTGCTGATGGGATACGAGCGGCGCTTGGCGACGAGATAGATGGTGTCGGCCTTGGCGAGAAGATTGACCGCGCGGTCAAACGCCTCGGGATCGACTGCGGCGGACAGAGCATCGAGCGAGCGATGCGCGGCCGAGACGAAGCCGTTGAATATATTGGTGCTCTCGGCCAGCGCTTCGCCACCGTTCTCGAGCGAGCGCAGTCGTTCCTCATAGGACGACGTACGTTCACGTAACCGCGCGCGGAACAGCAGTTGTAGGCCTGAAAAGCCATCAAACCCAAAATGCTGGGCGAACCGTACCAGCGTCGAAGGCTGCACATCGGCTGAAATGGCGATGCTCGCGGCGGTGCCGAAAGCGATCTCGTCAGGGTTGTCGAGCGCATAGGCTGCTACTTGGGTCAGGCGCTTGGGCAGCTCGGCCCGACGCTCCAGAATGGCGGCGCGCAGCGTGTCAAAATCTTGTGGCGGCTGAACTTTTGCATTCGGGTCGGGCATGTCTTCTACTCACGGTTTGGCACCATAATCCTCAATCCTGCTCACCAATCAAGTCTTGTTAGAAAGTCTATTCCGAAAGTGGTTGAAATGGACTATTCATTTCAAAATTACTGGAGGGCGGAATGAAATCTTCGATTGGCGTGGGACTTATCGGCACCGGCTATATGGGAAAATGCCATGCACTGGCGTGGAACGGCGTCAAAGCGGTGTTCGGAGATGGCCCAAAACCCCGGCTCGTCCACCTTGCAGAAGTAAATGCTGAGATCGCCGCCAAAAAGGCCGAAGAATTTGGCTTTGACAAGGCCACCGGCGACTGGCGCGAACTGATCGTGGACCCCGAGGTCGATGTGGTGTCGGTGACGACGCCCAATGCCTTCCACGCCGAAATGGCGATTGCCGCGTTGGAAGCGGGCAAACATGTCTGGTGCGAAAAGCCGATGGCGGTGGCGTTTGCCGATGCGGAGCGCATGGCGGCAGCGGCCAAGACCTCCGGTAAAGTGGCCGTCTTGGGCTACAATTACATTCAGAACCCGCTTATCCGCCAGATCGGCGCTATCCTCGCCGACGGCACGATCGGCACGGTGAACCATGTCCGACTCGAAATGGACGAAGACTTCATGGCCGATCCCGAGGCGTTGTTTTACTGGAAGAGTGAAGCCAGCTCCGGCTATGGCGCGCTCGACGATTTCGGCGTGCATCCGTTGAGCCTGTTGCAGGTGCTGTTTTGTCCGGTGACGAAAGTGATGACGCATCTCTCCAAGCCTTTTGCGGATCGCCCGACAAAGGAGGGTGTGCGCCGGACGGTCGAAACCTTCGACATTGCCAGTGTACTGTTTGAACTGGGCAAGGGGATAAGCGGCGTCATGGCGCTAAATCGCTCGGCCTGGGGGCGCAAGGGGCGCATTGCCGTGCAGATTTTCGGCAGCAAAGGCACGATCACCTACGATCAGGAGCGGATGAACGAACTGCAGCTCTATGTGACGTCAGACAAGCCCACCGAACAGGGCTTCCGAACCATTCTGACGGCTCCGCAGCATGGGCCTTATGATCGGTTCATCCCGACCGCCGGGCACGGGCTGGGCTTCAATGATCTCAAAATCATTGAGTGTCACGAATTGCTGCGCGCCATTGGCGGGGAGCCGGCGCGGGTGATCGACTTTGATACGGGGCTCAAAATCGAGCGGGCGGTGCATGCCATGGCGCAGAGCCATCAGGAGCAGCGCTGGGTGACCGTGTAGCTGTTGAATACGGTCACCCCCGCTTGAGGCGGGGATGACCGGAAGTCTTTAGGCGAGGCTGAGTTTCTGACGCTTGTCGGCTTCGACCCAGAACAGGAAGACCGATGCGCCGATGATCAGCAGCGTCCCCGGCCAGAACAAGACGCCTGGCAGCTGGCCGAGGAAGATCCAGCCCATCAGGCCGCCCAGGGCAACCTTGAGATCGCCGAAGGGCTGCAGATAGGTGGCGTCTGCCATTTTGTAGGCCACGCTCAGCAGGTATTGCGCGGCGGCGGTGAGCGCACCGAGCAGCAGCAACAGCCACAATCCGTTGCCGGCTGGAAGCGCGAACGGGAACCCGGTGGTTACGCCAGCTGGCAACAGGGTAGGGGCCAACCAGCCGACCGCATTAACGGCCAGCAGGATCAGCAGGTGGTTCGGCGTCATCAGCACCAGCAGGGAAATTGTCAGCGTTTCCGGCTTTTCGGTGCGGGCGAGATATTTGGTCAGCACGTCGGTTGCGGCCCAAAGCGCAGCGGCTGCGATTGGCACCAGCGTGGCCCAGGTCAGGCCTTCGGCACCAACGCCCGAAATGATGATGGCGCCGATAAAGCCGGCCAGCGCCGCGGCAAGACGAGCCGTGGTGGCACGCTCGCCCAGGAACAGGGTCGAACCGAGAATGATGAATAGTGGGCCGGTCGACAGCAGCGTCACCATCTGCCAGATCGGCACGCCCGAGGCGAAGCCATAGACGAAGACGTGGACGCCCAGCGCTGAAGCGAAGGCGCGGATTTCATGAGCCAGCGGCTGGGTGGTGCGCAGATTGCGCACGCCAATGCGCAGGATCAGCGGCAAAGCCAGTACCGAGGCGATGACATATTGCCAAAACGCCATGCCGGTGGAGCTGATGCCATACTGCCAGGGCAGCACGGACTGAAGCACGTTCGACCCGGCAAAGGCGAAGGCCGCGACGACCATCAGGATTGCGCCCGTGGTGGCGCCGTTTTGGGGAGCAGAGGAAACCTGGTTCATGTGTAGTCCTTTCCGTAACCAGTTTCCTCAGGGTTACGGGAAGTCTCGCAGGCGCCTTGCCCGCCCATAGACATGGGTGCGGACGCAGGCAAAGCCAGCGTTGGTCCCGTTCTCTTTCATCCGGACTATACCGTCGGCTCCGGAATTGAACCGGATCTGCTGACCCCAGCTTTCGCCGAGCGCTCGCGGGCTTAGGCATCGCTGCCCTTACCGCCGGTGGGGAATTGCACCCCGCCCTGAGAACTATGCGGAACTATCGTCCCGCGACGATGAACATAGGGGAGGCGGTGGGCCCCTGCAAGTGGACACAAGGGTGTAACTGTGCGTCGTCCGCGAACAGTGGGGAATAATTATGCGTGCCAACGCGCCCGCCGGCGCGGTGATCAAGCAAGCGATGATGGCGAGACATCTGCCTCGTAGGGAGTAGGAAGGAAAGAGACAGACGCCTCGCCACCATGCCGGGATTTGTCACACATGCATCCCCCTACCACCCTCTCGGGATTTTATGCGCGGCTTCGGCGATGAGGCATGATCGTTCGCCCCTGTCGCTTCATTCCGTGCAGGCCGGTCGTCAACATCCGTGCGGGAGCGTGGCGACCCAGGCCCCCCGGCTGTCTCTCCGCTCATCACTCGTCATGATCGCGCTCTGGCGGGAGATGCACAAAAGATACCGGAGGTTTTGGGCGCGGGGATAAGCTGGATTGATGAGGCGAGCCTTTTCGTTTGCGCTTGGGGATGGGCGTTCCTAAGCTGGCTTGGCGGGTGAGGCCCGCATGCGGGGGCGAAAGCGTTGGTGGAACCTTACGGCGACAAAGCGAGCGGTGGCGCGTGGCAATGCCGAGATGTTGCAGCGACGTTGCGCTTTTTTGGATCGTTGACCTGACCGATGTGGCGGCGGCGGGTTGGCGCACTGGTATTTGGAGCGGTGGTCGTTGCTGCGCTGGTGGCTTTGCGGGCGGCTGATCCCTACGCGGTGCAAGTGGCCCGCGAAACGACATTCGATGTTTTCCAGCAGATCAAGCCACGCGCCGCACCGCAGGATTTGCCGGTGCTCATTATCGATATCGACGAGGACTCTCTCGCCGAAATCGGGCAATGGCCGTGGTCGCGTGAAGTCATTGCGACCATCACCAAGCGGCTGACCGAACTGGGCGCAGCCACCGTCGCGTTTGACGTGCTGTTTCCCGAGCCCGATCGCCTGTCGCCTTCCAGCATTCTGGGCAGCGGCGATAATTACGATGCGCTATTCGCGGCGGCACTTGCCGATAGCCCATCTATCCTGGTGATGAGCCGGTCGGGGCGCGGCGAGACGGCGCCTGCGCCCAAGGCGGGCTATGCCATGACCGGGGCGGACACTTTGGCCGCGCTGCCGCAACTCGACGGTGTTGCCGCGCCACTGCCGATCCTGCTTGAGGCGGCATCAGGCCTGGGCGTGGCCAGCCTCGAAAGGACCGGGGCAGGGGTAGCGCGTCGGTTACCATTGCTGTGGTCGAACGGCGTGGCGCCGGTGCCAACGCTGTCGGTCGAAGCGCTGCGAGTGGCGCAGGGTGAGACGACCATTGTGGTACTGGGTGAGGCCGGTGGCAGTGTCAGCGGGCTGCGGGTCGGAGCATTCGATATTCCCACGGGACCGACCGGCGACATGTGGCTCTACTACCGGCCGCTCGGGCCTGAAACCTATGTGTCAGCGCGCCAATTGCTCGCCGATAGTTACGCGAGCCTCGCGCCAATGTTGGCCGGTCACGTCGTGCTTGTGGGGACCTCGGCGGCTGGGCTGCTGGATATCCGTGCCAGTCCACTCGGTGAGGCAGTGCCGGGGGTGTCGATACACCTGCAGGCGCTCGAGCAGATGCTGAGCGGCACTTTTCTGCAGCGGGCGGATTGGGTTGGCGGGCTGGAACTGCTGCTGATCGCCCTGTGTTGCGTGGCGGTGGTGATCCTGCTGCTGTTGAGCGGGCCGTTGGTCGGGCTTGTCGCGACAGGTGCCATCGCCATCGCCATTGCCGCTGTCGCATGGCTCGCCTTTGCGCAATACGGCGTGCTGCTCGATCCGAGCTTTGCATTGTTTGCGACGCTTGTGACTTATGCCGCCATGGCCTTCTTCCAGTTCGCCATAACCGACAATGACAAGCGCCGCATTCGCCGGGCCTTTGCGCATTATGTCGAGCCATCGCTACTGACCCAGATCGACGCCAATGACGATCTGCTCAAGCTGGGTGGCGATCTGCGCGACATGACGGTGATGTTCTCCGACGTGCGCAATTTCACAGCGCTCAGCGAACGCACCGCGCCGGCAGAACTGGTCGCCATCCTCAACCGACTGTTTGCGGCTTTGGGCGCCGCGATCATCGGGCACAAGGGCACCATCGACAAGTTCATGGGCGACGCGGTGATGGCGTTCTGGAATGCCCCAGTAGCGGTGCCTCAACACGCCCGCCACGCCTGCGAGGCAGCACTCGATATGCGCGCGGCGCTGCGGAGGCTGAACGCCACGCAGGTCGGCATCGAACCCATCGCCATCGGCATTGGCCTTGCGACCGGGCAGGCGCTGGTCGGGAATATGGGCTTTGAAGAACGCTTCAACTATTCCTGCATCGGCGACACTGTGAACGTGGCAAGTCGATTAGAGGGCGCTTGCCGGATCGTCGGCTACGACATTCTGGTGACGGCCGACACCCGCGCCGCCGCGCCTGACCTCGCATATCTTGATGCAGGCGCCATCGCCCTCAAGGGCGTCAGCCAGCCGGAGGCGGTTCATCTGTTGGTGGGTTCGGCAGAGTTGGCCGCGTCGGCGGCGTTCAAGGCGCTGCAATCGGAACACGCGGCGCTGCTGGCGGCGTGGCGCAGTGGCGGTGATGCTGCTCTGGTCCGCTGCCGAGCCGCTGCCATCCTGATCGAGCCGGGGCTCGGTGGCTTCTACGACGCCTGTTCGGCACGGCTTGCTGACTTTGCGGTCGACGAAGTTGCCGAGCCAACAACAATCTAGTGTTCATTGCTCGTGCCGAGACAGGTGTGGAAAGAAAGCACTGCCAATTGCCATGAGGCAGAAAACCATGCTTTCCGACTTGCCAAGACTATTGGCTTGCCTGCTAGATAGGCAGCAGGAAAGCATGGGCGTTTTTTTAAACAGATCGGGGAGCCAAATGACTGAATTTGCAAAGATTAGTCGCCGCACGATGGTCGCTGCATTGGCGCTGGGCACGGCGCTGACGATGGGCGGCATGGCCTGGGCGCAGGACGCGCTCAAGGTGGCCGCCGTCTGGACCGTGCCGGTCGAACAACAGTGGGCGAGCCGCCTGCACAACGCGCTCAAAGCTGCCGAGGAGCGCGGCGAGATCGATTACGTCTACTCAGAAAACGTCTCCAACACCGACTATGAGCGCGTCATGCGCGAATATGCCGAGCAGGGCGTTGCGCTGATGGTCGGTGAAGCATTCGGCGTAGAGCAGCCCGCCCGCGCGGTGGCCGCCGAGTACCCCGAGATCGACTTCCTGATGGGCTCATCGCTGCCGCCCGTCGAACCGAACTTTGCCACTTTCGACAATTTCATTCAGGAGCCAAGCTACCTGACCGGCATGATCGCAGGCTCCAAGACCAAGTCCAACATGATCGGCATGGTCGGCGGCTACGCCATTCCCGAAGTGAACCGCCTGATGAACGCCTTCATGGCGGGCGCATTGTCGGTGAACCCGAACGTCAAGTTCTCGGTTAGCTTCATCAACTCCTGGTATGATCCGCCGAAGGCCAAGGAAGCCGCATTCGCCATGGTCGATGCCGGCGCCGACATTCTCTATGCCGAGCGTTTCGGCGTGTCCGACGCGGCCAAGGAACGCGGCATTTTGGCCATCGGCAACGTCATCGATACGGCGACCGACTATCCCGGTACGATCCTGGCCAGCGCCCTTTGGCACGGTGAGCCGATGATCGACAAGGCGATTGCAGATGTTAAGGCAGACACCTTCACCGCGTCTGACTACGGCATCTACGCCTTCATGAAGTATGGTGGTTCGAGCCTTGTGGCCGACGCCGCACTGGCCGGGCCTGAAGCCATCGCTGCGGCCGACGCCAAGGAAGCCGAGATCAAATCGGGTGCCTTTGCTGTTGAGATCAACGACGCCGAACCAAAATCGAACATGTAGGATAAATGGCCGGGCGTTCGCAGCGCCCGGCCTTTCTTTAGGGACGGACATGCAGGATCAGCAGGCCGAAATCGTGCTCTCGCTCGAGGGCATCACCAAGCGTTTCGGCGCGCTGGTGGCCAATGACGCGCTCGATCTCGACCTCAAGCGTGGAGAAATCCTGGCGCTACTGGGCGAGAACGGCGCGGGCAAGACCACGCTGATGAATATCCTGTTCGGCCATTATGTGCAGGACGAAGGCACCGTCCGCGTCGCGGGCAATGTGCTGCCACCCGGATCGCCCGGCGCAGCGCTGGCGGCCGGTGTCGGCATGGTGCACCAGCATTTCGCCCTCGCTGAGAACCTCTCCGGTCTCGACAATATCCGCCTCGGAACCGAGTCCCTGCTGCGCCCGACCAGCGGTCGCGTTGCTCGCCACAAGGTGGAACAGATCATTGCGGAAAGCGGGCTTGAGGTCGATCTCGACCGCAAGGTCGCCGCGCTGACGGTTGGCGAAAAGCAACGCGTCGAAATCCTCAAGGCGCTCTATCGCGATGTGCGTGTGCTCATTCTCGATGAGCCCACGGCGGTTCTGACACCGCAGGAATCCGACGGCCTGTTCGCCGTGTTGCGGCGGTTGGCGGCGCGCGGCCTGGGTGTCATTTTCATCTCGCACAAGCTGGGCGAAGTGCTGGCGGTGTCCAACCGTATTGTCGTGCTTCGCGGTGGTAAAAAGGCCGGTGAGCTGGTGACGGCCGATGCCGATCGCCGCGCGATTGCCGATCTGATGGTGGGCAAGGCCGTGGCCGAGGTGACCCGCACCGCGCCGATCCCCAAGGAAACACTGGTAGAGTTTCGTGACGTGTCGCTCGGGCGTGGCGAGGCGCGTTCGGCGCTTGCCAATGCCAGCTTTGCCCTGCGGGCTGGCGAGATCGTCGGCGTTGCCGGCGTTTCGGGCAACGGGCAGGCGGCAATTGCCGCCTTGATGTCGGGCCTTGCCATTCCCCATAGCGGCGATGTGCTGTTTTACGACCGGGCCATCACCAAAGCCGATCCACGCGCGCTGGTCGCTTCGGGCGTGGCGCGCATGCCCGAGGATCGCCAGCATGACGGCGTTGTCGGCACCATGAGCGTGGCCGACAATATCGCCATTGAGGATGTGCGCGGCGGCGATTTCTCCCGCTTCGGCCTGCTCAATCGCAAGGCCATGCAGGAGCGCGCGACCGCGGCGATTGCTGGCTATGACATTCGCTGCCCTGGGCCAGACGCCGAGGCGCGGCTGTTGTCGGGCGGCAATGTGCAAAAACTCATTCTTGCCCGCGTTCTGGAGCGTTCGCCGCGTGTCATTCTCGCCAATCAACCAACGCGCGGCCTCGATGTTGGCGCGCAGGCCGAAGTGCATCGCCGCATCATCGCAGCGAGAGACGGCGGCGCAGCCGTGATGGTGATTTCCGAAGACCTCGACGAGTTGTTTGCACTGGCCGACCGCTTCCTGGTGGTGCATGCCGGTGAGGTCGCCGATGCCGGTCCATCCGACGCGCTGGATCGCGGAACGGTTGGGCTGTTGATGGCCGGACAGGCCGGAACCAGCGAGGCAATCTCCGCATGAGTTTCCGCCTCGAACCCCGCGCCGACGCGCCCGTATCGCTCAAAATCACCGTTTCGCTGCTGGCAGCACTCGCTGCTCTGCTGCTGGTCGCCATTCCCGTGTCGCTGGCCGGTCGCTCGCCACTCGAAGCCTATCTGCTGATCGTGCAGGGCGCGTTCGGGTCGATGTTTGCCTTCTCCGAAACGCTCAATCGCGCCACGCCATTGATCCTGACCGGCCTCGCCGCTGTCGTCGCCTTCCGCGCCAAGCTGTGGAACATCGGCGCTGAAGGCCAGCTCTATATCGGCGCGCTTGCGGCCGTTCTGGTCGGCAGCGGCCTGCTGCACCTGCCGCCAGCATTGATGATCCCGACGGTGATGATTGCAGGCTTTGTGGCAGGCGGGCTGATGATGGTCGTTCCGGCCATCCTCAAGCAGCGCTTTGGCGCCGACGAGGTGGTGATCACGCTGCTGCTGAACTTCGTCGTTATTCTCTTCATCCAGATGCTGGTCGAAGGCCCGCTGCGCGATCCGTTGTCGATGGGCTGGCCGCAATCGGTGGCGCTGATCGACGCGGCGGATTATCCCAAACTGCTGCCGCGCATGCGCGTGCATTTCGGCCTGATCGTCGGGCTGGCTGCCGCCATCGTGCTCTGGGTCATCGTACGCAAAACCGTACTCGGCTTTGAAATCCGTGCCGTCGGCGAAAACCGCGCCGCCGCCCGCTTCGCGGGTATTCCAGTCAATGCGACAATGCTCAAGGTCGCGCTGATCTCCGGCGGCCTGGCAGGCCTGGCCGGGGTTGGCGAAGTGGCCGGCGTAAAGGGCTATCTCTCAGCCGATCTGTCGCCCGGCTTTGGCTATACCGGCATCGTGGTCGCCATGTTGGCCGGGCTGTCGCCCATCGGCGCGGTGTTTGCCGCAGTCTTTGTCGCTGCGGTGTTCGTCGGCGCCGACTCGATGAGCCGCGCCACCGGCATTTCCAGCTATCTGGCTGATCTGGTGGTGGCGCTATCGCTGCTGAGCGTTCTGGTCGGCAGCTTCTTCCTGCGGTTCCGCGTGCGCTACGAGAAAACCGTCAAACCGGTCGCGGGGGCCTGACATGGAAGCCATCGACATTCTGATGTCCGCCAATTTCTGGGCCGCCGCCATCCGCATCGCCACGCCGCTGATTTTCGGTGTGCTGGGCGCACTGATCTGCGAGCGGGCAGGGGTGCTGAATCTGGGCATCGAAGGCATTTTCGTCGCCGGCGCCATGGCCGGTTGGCTCGCCGTCTATCTGGGTGCGGGCCTGTCGGGCGGCATTCTTGTCGCCGCGCTGGCGGGCGGCCTGTTTGGACTGCTGCATGCCATCCTGACCGTGGTGCTGGGACTGTCGCAACACGTCTCGGGCATCGGCATAACTCTGCTCGCAACCAGCGCCAGCTATTTCACCTACCGCACCGCATTGCCAAACGTCTCGACGCCGCCGCGCATCGTGCCGTTTCAGCCCGTCTCGATACCGGGCCTGAGCGATCTGCCGTTCATCGGCCCAGCACTGTTCCAGCAAACGCCGATGACCTTCCTCGCGCTGGCGCTCGTCGCCGTTGTGGCCTTCGTGCTGTATCGGACGCCGCTCGGACTGGCGGTCCGCGCCGTGGGCGACAATCCGGCAGCCGTCGAGGCACAGGGTCTTTCGGTGCGCGGCCTGCGCATCGGCGCCGTCGTCGTCGGCTCGGCGCTGATGGCTTTGGGCGGCGCGTTCCTGACCATGTCAGCCTTTGACGCGTTCTTTTTCGGCATGGTCAATGGCCGTGGCTGGATCTGCATCGCGCTGGTGGTGTTCGCCTCCTGGCAGCCCGGCAAGGCGCTGCTCGGCGCGCTTTTGTTTGGCGCTTTCGACGCCTTCCAGATTCGACTGCAGGCCCAGATCGGGCAGGTCGTGCCCGGACAGGTTTTCCTGATGCTGCCCTATCTCTTGTCTATCGTCGCGCTCGTCGTCGTTGCGCGTCGGGCTGACTATCCACGCGCCTTGCTGCAGCCCTGGTTTAAGGGCCAGCGGCACTAAGGCGTTTTGAAATCTATTGAAATGAGGCTGTCTTGTTCGATCTGAAAATCACCAATGCCACGCTGCCTGACGGTCGGACAGGCGTCGATATCGGCGTTTCCGCTGGCCGCATTGCCGCTGTCGAAGCCAATCTCGGTGGCGACACCGGCCAGACCATCGACGCGGCCGGCCAGCTCGTCGCGCCACCTTTCGTTGATTGCCATTTCCACATGGATGCCACCCTGTCACTGGGCCAGCCGCGCCTCAACGAAAGCGGATTGCTGCTCGATGGAATCAAGATCTGGGGCGAACTCAAGCCGCTGCTGACGCAGGAAGCCGTCATCGAGCGCGCGCTGGCCTATTGCGATCTGGCCGTGTCGCAGGGCCTGCTAGCCATCCGCACCCATGTCGATATCTGCGATGATCGCCTGCTCGGCGTCGAAGCGCTGCTTGAGGTCAAACGGCTTGTTGCGCCTTATATTGACCTGCAGCTGGTGGCATTCCCACAGGACGGCTATTACCGCTATCCCGGCGCTGTCGATCTGCTGACCCGCGCGCTCGATATGGGTGTCGACGTCGTTGGCGGCATTCCGCATTTCGAACGCACCATGGCCGATGGCGCGGCAAGCGTTAAAGCGCTCTGCGAAATCGCCGCCGAGCGCGGCCTGCTGGTCGACCTCCATTGTGACGAGACGGACGATCCGCTCAGCCGGCACATCGAAACCCTCAGCTACGAAACTCAGCGCCTGGACCTGGGGGGCAGGGTGACCGGCTCGCACCTGACCTCGATGCACTCGATGGACAATTACTATGTGTCCAAGCTCCTGCCATTGATGGCCGAGGCGGGCGTCGCCGCCATCGCCAATCCCAATATCAACATCGTCATCCAGGGCCGCCACGATAGCTATCCCAAGCGGCGTGGCATGAACCGTTTCCCCGAAATCCTGTCCTATGGCATCATCGCCGCCTTCGGTCAGGATTGCATGATGGACCCCTGGTATTCGCTGGGTCAGGCCGATATGCTTGAAGTCGCGAACATGGGCCTGCACGTCGCCCAGATGACCGGCCGCGACGCCATGCGCCAATGCTTTGCCGCCGTAACGACCGGTCCGGCAAAAATCCTCCATCTCGACGGCTACGGCCTCGACGTCGGCTGCAAAGCCGACATGGTCCTCCTCCAAGCCGCCGACCCCATCGAAGCCATCCGCCTCAAAGCTACGCGCCTGGCCGTGATCAAGGGCGGCAAAGTAATTTCGAGCTCCGCACCGCGGGCTGCCAAACTGGACCTGCCAGGGCGGCCATCACAGCTCGACCCGTCGAAGGTCGGGGCGATGGCCGCGAAGTAAAAGCGGGTTCCTCGTGGTTCCAGCATATGAAGCTCGGCGGTTTTTCGCCGAGTTTTTTCTCGCGCCTAAGGTGCTGGCGGCCTTCCGATTGTGAAACGGCATGGCCGGCCCGTCTCGTTGCTAAGGCCACAATCGCTACTTCCCGCGCTGGACAATGCTCCTAAAGTTGGTCAGACGTGGATGGACGCGCAATCATTCCAGTTTGAGGAAGCCCATTAGTGTGGACTGAGGCAGTGGCCGCGAGTCTTTCGATTACGGGTAGCTCCAAGGCGGTTTTCCGTACTTTGGTGCTCGATGGGCCCTCGACCCGGCCGCATATCGGGTCGGTGCTCGGACTGTCACGACCGACAATGTCCGCGGCTATCGCTGAGCTTGAGGAACTGGGCTACGTCGAAATGATCGGCGCGGTGCGCGGGCCGCTGGGGCGCAGCGCTTCGCAATATCGCGTTGGTCCACAGGCTGGGCACGTGATGGCGGTCGATGCCGGCTCGACCTCCGTAAGGGTTCGCGTTTCCACCCTTGATCGTAGACTGCTCTACAGCCATGTGCAGCGCCTGCCGATGCGGCAGTTCGAGGTCAACGCCGAGGTCAGCCGCGTGGTGGCCGCTGAGGTGGCTGCAGCTCTGGCAGCGACGCGGCCGGAATGGGGACCGCTGTCGACATTGGGCATTGCGGTGCCGACGCGCGTGGTAGGCCCCGATGGGGATGCCGAGGCGAGCCGGCAGAATGTTATTTTCACCGAGTTCACGCCGCCCGAGAATGTGACGGTGGTGCTCGAGAACAACGTCAACTGCGCCGCCGTGGCTGAAATGCACTATGGCGCCGCGCAGGGCGAGGAAACGTTCTCCTATATCCAGATCGGCCTCAAGATTGGCATGGGGCTGATCTTGGGCGGCCAGTTGATCCGCGGTCGCTATGGGGCTGCTGGCGAAATCGGTCATCTTGCCTTCCCCTTCGCACCCGGCGCGGAGCCACGGCCGGGCGAGGTAGAGCACTATCTGGGCACCGAGGCCCTGATGGGGCGCGTGCATGCCGATTGGTCGGCCGATGACGGCGACCCGCCGGTCGATACGCCGGAGCTGTTGCTGCTTGCCGCAAGCGGCGGAGCAGGGGCCCAGCGCCATGTCGAAAGGCATGCCGCTGATATCGGAGCCATTGTTGCCTCCTGCGTCAGTGTGGTCGATCCGGGCGTCGTGGTGCTTGGCGGCGGATTTGGGTCGTCGCCTTTGCTGCTGCCCGGTGTGAGCGAGACGGTTGCCCGACTTTCATACGCGGCCGAGATACGCAGCAGCACCTTGGGCTCTGACGCCACCGCGCTCGGGATAGAGCGCCTCGCCATTGAACGCGGGCTGATGCTCGCACTCGGCGAAACCATCTGAAACAGCGAAATCAGTGCCCAATTGATGAAGCCTATTGCTCTCGATCATTAATTAGTTAGGATGCCTAACGCTCATCGTCCGGGGAGGCGAGCCATAGACGGCTGGAGCGATAGGAGGACTTCATGAGGACCTACACCACACTGCGTGCGGCAATCGCTGGCGCTACTCTGCTGGCAGTCGGGTGCGGCGGAGCCGCATTTGCGCAGGATGTGACCCTGGAATATTGGGTCTATTCAGATTTCGCCCAGGGCGACGCGCTTGCCCTGCAGCAGGAGTTCATCAAGGAATTTGCCGACGCCCATCCTGGCGTCAAGATCAACATCACCGGCAAAGGCGATGACGATCTCACCGCCGGTCAGGTCGCCGGTGCTGCCAGCGGCAACGTCCCCGACGTGTTCATGAACGCCCAGCATATCGGCGCGCAGCTCGTCGAAGTCGGCGCTCTCGCCAATATCTATGACAAGTTCATGGCCCTGCCGGAAGACGTGCGCAACCAGTTCGACAAGGACGCGCTCGACACCTGTATGCCCAAGCCAGACGAGCTCTACTGCCTGCCCTATACCGGCTTTGGTTCGCTGCTGTTCCGCAACCTGACCGTGCTCGAAAAGGCCGGCGTCGACACCACGACGCCGCCTGCGACCTGGGACGAATGGTTTGCCCAGATGCAGAAGGTCAAGGAAGCCGGCATGTACGCCATCCCTGACGAAACACTGGTGTTCAACTCGATCGGCGAAATCTACGCGACCTCGGGCAACTCGGATACCTGGGGCTTTAACTGGGACAACCGCACCACCCGCATCGACGAAGCGACGATGACCAAGGTGCTGCAGAAGTTCGTCGATATGGTTCCGCTCAACACCGGCACCAGCCGCAATGACCAGGCCACCAAGGATCTTTTTATCTCCAACCAGCTGGCCTTTCACACTATCGGGCCATGGGTAAACCCAACCTATGCTGAAGCCGCCAAGACCAGCGGCCTCAAGTATGACTTCGTGCTGATCCCCGGCGACACCGCTGGCAAGACCGGCGGCGTGCGGAGCTACGAAATCGTCGGTGTGGCGCCTGGTCCAAACGAAGACGTCGCCTTTGAGTTCGCGTCGTTCATCACCGAAAAGACCCAGATGGCACGTTGGGCCAAGCTGCTGTCGCGTTACAATGCAAACGCCGCAGCCATGGCCGACCCCGAAGTTAGCGCTCTGCCGCTGATCAAGGTGTCGGTTGAAGCCGCCCATGGCGCCATGAACCTTGCCGCGCCTTACTTCGTGGACTCCGTGCCCAGCTGCTACAATTCGACAGTGATCGACTACGCCTCGGCCACCAGCGACGGCGAATACACGCCCGCCGAAGGCGCCAAGGAAATGATCGCCGAACTGAACGACTGCCTGGCTAACTAATCGGTCGAGTCTAATACACAACTGCGGCCGACTTTTGCGGTCGGCCGCAGCACAGACAGAGGCTGTTCATGTCGTTCCGTCGCTACTTGCCGCATTACCTGATGGTTGCCCCGTTCATGATATTGTTCGTGGCATTCTTCCTCTATCCGATCCTCAGTGGCCTGTTTTACAGCTTCCACGACTGGAACGGCGTCAAGGCGCCGGAATTCGTTGGCTTCGGCAATTACGACCGCATCCTTGTGTCGCGCGAGTTCCTGCGCGCTATGGGCAACCTGTTCTTTTACATCGCCATCACGGTGCCGCTCGGCATCTTCGTGGCGCTTGGTCTGGCACTGCTGGTCGATAGTTTTACCGGCCGCTGGGCGAACTTCTTCCGCAATGCCTTTTTCATGCCCGTGGTGCTGCCGGCCTTTCTCGCTGCCACTATCTGGCGCTGGATCTACGCCCCGAATTTTGGCCTGCTGAACATGATCCTGGGCTGGTTCGGCGTGCCCTCGATCAACTTCCTCAATGACACCGGAACCATGATCTACGCGCTGATCGCGGTGGATATCTGGGTGTCGGCGGGCTTCAACATGGTCATCATCCTGGCTGGCCTCAAGAACATTCCCACCGAGCTTTATGAGGCTGCGCGCCTCGATGGCGCAACCAAGCTGCAGCAGATCAGGCACATCACCATCCCCATGCTTGGGCCCGTGCTGTTCTTCGTTTTCACCTATGGCCTGATCTCGGCCATGCAGGTGTTCGACAAGCCATGGCTGCTGACCGGCTCGTCCTTCACCTCCTATGGCGGCCGCCGCAATGCGCTGCTGTTCCCGGTGATGGACATGATGGGCCGCGCCTTTGGTGGCGTGAAGTTCGGCGAAGCCGCCGCCTATGGCTTCCTGCTCACCGTCGCCATCGTCTTCGTCACCGCACTGATGTTTGCGCTGCGCGCATGGAGTGAACGCAAATGAGCCGCACCACCACCATGCGCAGCCCGATCACCATCTGGACTGTCCTCAAATGGACGCTGGCCATCGTCATCGCCATCATCGCCGTGTTCCCGATCTGGTGGATGTTCAACGTCGTTTTTTCGCAGCCCGGTGAGCCCGTTTCGCTCAACCCCCGGTTGTGGCCGACATCGTTCAGCGCCGGCATCGACAAGATCGGCATGATCTTTACCGAAACCGGGTATCTGGGCGCCTACGTCATCTCGATCTCTTATGCGCTGCTGACCATTGTCGGCGTGCTGGTGATCGCATCGCTTGCCGCGTTCGAGTTCTCGCTGTTCAATTTTCCCGGTCGCCGCGTCATGTTCGGCATCGTCATGCTCGCGCTGATGGTGCCAACGGCGGTCACGATCATCCCGACCTACCTGCTGACCACGCGACTGGGCTGGCTCAATACCATGCAGGGTCTTGTCGTGCCCGGCCTGGCATCAGCCTTCGGCCTGTTCATGCTGGTGCAGTTCATGCGGGCCGTGCCCAAGGAAATGATCGAGGCGGCACGGCTCGATGGGGCGGGGCACTTCCAGATCTATTGGCACGTGGCGCTGCCACTCTGCCGCAACGCCATGATCACCCTGGCCATCCTGACCTTCATCCAGACCTGGGGCAACTACATGTGGCCGCTGATCATCGGCACGCGCCCTGAAATGTACACGGTCGGCCAAGTGGTTGGCATGTTCAATTCGCCTCTTTCGCACCACACCGTCGATACGGTGATGACCGCAAATCTTCTGGCCGCAATCCCGCCGCTGCTCTTCTTCCTGATCTTCCAGCGCAAGATCGTCGAAGGCATCGCGATGTCGGGAACCAAGGGCTAATCGGAGCACGCACATGCCTTTCATCGACATTTCAGCCGTCTCCAAGACCTTTGGTAACACCAAGATTCTAGAGAACATCAACCTCGACATCAACCTCGACATCGAACAGGGCCAGTTCGTGGTTTTCGTCGGCCCTTCGGGCTGCGGCAAATCCACTTTGCTGCGCATGATCTCGGGCCTTGAGGACGTCAGCGCCGGCACCATCTCGATCGAAAACGAGGTCGTCAACGACGTGGAGCCCGCCTTGCGCGGCGTCGCCATGGTGTTCCAGTCCTATGCGCTCTACCCGCATATGACGACGTTCCAGAACGTTTCGTTCGGCCTGCGCATGGCGCACAAGACGCGCGATTTCATTGCCGGTCGTGTGCAGCAGGCGGCCGGCATCCTGCAGCTCGACAAGCTGCTTGAACGCAAGCCCGGCCAGCTTTCTGGTGGTCAGAAGCAGCGTGTCGCCATTGGCCGCGCCATCGTGCGCGAACCGCGGGTTTTCCTGTTCGATGAGCCGCTGTCAAACCTGGATGCGGAGCTGCGGGTGCAGATGCGCGCCGAATTGATGGACCTGCATCGTCGGCTCGGCACGACCATGATCTACGTGACCCACGATCAGGTCGAAGCCATGACGCTGGCCGACAAGATGGTGGTGATGAGCGGTGGCCGTATTCAGCAGGCCGGCGCGCCATTAGCCCTCTATGACGACCCGGACAACCAGTTCGTCGCGGGCTTTGTCGGATCGCCCAAGATGAACTTCCTGCCAGCGACGCTGGTGAGTGCAGACGCAGCTGGGGCTCATCTCAAAAGTATTGGGGGTGGTGGTTCAGCGGTATTGCCGATTGCCGATATCGCGGCCACGCCCGGTCCGGTGTCCATTGGCATTCGCCCCGAGCATTTGCGGCTCGTGGCTGAGGGAGCCGCTCCAGCTGGCCTCGTCCTTGAAGGCAAAGTCGTTATCGTCGAGGAGCTGGGCGCCGAAAGCTTTGTGCATCTCGATCTGCCCGACAACACCCGCATAATCGTGCGTGCCGGCCGCGACGCTGGTCGCCTTGGCCACACGGCGCGCGTTGCCTTGGACTTCGAGCGCGCGCTGTTGTTTGCGGCCGATGGTCTGCGGCTTCGGGGCAGGGGCTTGGTTCGGTAATGACCGCTCCCTTTATTCACGGCGCCGATGCCCTCATCGTGGGCGTCGACATCGGCGGCACCAAAACCCATCTGCGCGCCATTCCATTGGCGGGTGGCATCGAGCGCGACCTGCTGGTGCCGAGCGCCGATTGGCGCGTGCGCAGCTGGAACGATGACGCAACCAGCCTGATCGGCATGATGCTGCAACTGGCCGACGGCGCACCCATCGCCGCCATCGGCGTCGGTGCGCATGGTTGTGACGATGCCTCAGAATGCCTCGCGTTGCAGTCTGCCATTTCGGCCCGCACAACGAGCCCTGTGGAAGTGGTCAACGACGCCGAATTGATGCCGCTGGCGCTGAACCTGCCCGGCCAGATCGGCGTGGTCGCCGGCACTGGCTCGATTGCCGTCTGCCGTGGCCCCGATAGCGAAATGATGACCGCCGGCGGCTGGGGCTGGATCATCAGCGACGATGGCGGCGCTGGCGGACTGGTCCGCGACGCAGTCCGCACGGTTGCGGCACACTTCGACAGAGGCGGCGCGCGGGGCGAGCCGCTGGTCGAAGCGATCATTGAAGCGCTCGAACTGAAGTCGGTGCCGCGCCTTGGCACGGTGTTGGCGCAGTTGGGCAATGCTACGGCCGTCGGCGCACTTGCCGTGGCCGTATTCGATGCCGCCGAAAGCGGCTCAGAACTGGCAGCCGAGGTGATCCGTCAAGGCGGCAACGCCCTTGCCGAGCTTGCTGGTCATCTACATCGCCGTGGTGCCCGCGCCACCCACGCGGTGGCAGGCGGTAGCGTCATCGTCTCCCAGCCGCGCCTGTGGCAGGCCTTCGTCGATGGCCTCGCGGCCTCGACCCCGCAGATCACGCCACGCCTTTTTTCCGGCAGACCAGTGGAAGGGGCATGCCGCCTCGCCGCGCGTCTCGCCACGTCATCCACCCACGCCACTGCGAACTGACGCTCGCACTAGGCCTGACCTCCTCAAGCAAGGATATATTTGATGAGCTATCGCGCCACCATCGCCCGCCAGCCCGAGGCGCTGGCTGACACCTACAGCGCCGGCCGCGCCGAACTGGCCGGTCTCGATGTTTCCATTTTGGACAAACCGGTTATCGGCATCACCGGCATTGGCGCGAGCTTTGTCGCCGCTGTCGTCGGCGCCGCCGAACTGCAGACCAAGGACCGTCGCGCCTTCGCCATCCGCTCGGTGGATATGTATGACGGCCGCGATCTCTGCGACGCGCTGGTCGGCCTGTCGCATCGTGGCCGCAGTGTCGAGACGGTGGCAGCGCTGGAGCGCCTGCCGGCCGCCGCACGCCTCGCCATCACCAACGATCCGCAGAGCCCGCTCGCCAAGGCAGCCAACCTTCATCTCCGCCTCAACAATGGCGGCGACGCCACGCCATCAAGCACGGGCTACACCGCGACGCTGCTGGCCATGGGCATCGCGTTTGAGAAGCTGCTCGGCGAAGACGCCGACGCCTTTGCCCCGATCCCGGAGCTGGCGCGTGACGTGCTGTCGGACGCTGCAGACCACATGTCCCGCCTCGGCGAAACCTTCCGCAACCGTCGCGCCATCGACTGTGTCGGTGCCGGCGCGGCCCTCGGCACCGCCGATGGCGCTTCACTGCTGATCCGCGAAGCCTCGCGTATCCCAGCGGCGGCCTACGACACCCGCCACTACCTGCATGGGCCAATGGAATCGATGGATTCGAGCACCGGTGTCGTGGTGTTTGGCGCTGGTCGTGAGATCGAACTGGCACAGCATCTCGACGGCATCGCCTGCCCAACGCTCCTCATCACCACCGCTGATGGCGTGCAGAACGGCGAATACCTGACGGTCGTCAAGGTGCCAAAAGTCGACAACCTGATCGCCCAGGCCATCCTCGACATACTGACCGCCCAACTCTTCGCCGCCGAACTCTCCGACGCCGCCGGCCTCACCGACACCAAATTCCGCTACAAAATGAGCGACACCAAAGTCCCCCAACCCGAAGCGCACTGAGCGTATGGGCAAAACCTATGTGGCGGCGCGCGAATGTGCCGCTACATCAGATGAAGCATCGGGCGCGTCACTATTGCCGCACTGGAAATTCGTCTCCGTCGGTGCCAATTGCGTTCCAGAACTTCTCGAGGATCGGGCGTTCTCGGCGCGCGCGGCGGTAGAGGCGGACCTGGACTTTCATGTGCCACCGAGGCCCGCCAGCGGGCAGGAGGGTGCGGTTATCGAGCTGGGCGCTGATGCGGTCCTTGGGCATCCAGCTAATGCCGTTGCCGTGGATCAACAGACCAAGCAGGTTTTCCCCGTTGGTGCCGGCAAAGGCACGAACGGTGGGGGCGTGCAGATTGTCTATCAGCACGTCGACCATATGCCCGATGTAAGAACCGGGCAGGCGGGCCAGATAGGGAATTGCGCCGGGTACGTCGCGGTCGAGGTCAAATAGAGGTAGGCGCCCACTCCGGTCTGGGGCACTGACTGGAATGATGTGCTCGGTACCTAGTACACGATAGTCGAACTCGGGACGGTCAAAGGCCGTTGGCTGCTGGTCGGAACAATAGGTCATGAAGAAATCGACTTGGCCTTGCTGCAAGGCAATGCTGTCCTCGTTCCAGCTGCGCGATGAGATCATCAAAGGGATGATCCCCGGCATCATGGCCTTCTTGTGCGTGATCCATTGCGGATAAAATGACTGTGCCAGGCTGCTTGCGGACGAGAAGGTAATCTCATTCTGGCCCTTCTCTTCGAGACGCGTGGCGTTGTCCAACGCTACGCCGATGGCGGCGATGATCGCTTCACTGTCCTTGTAGAACTGCTCGCCAAGTGGCGTCAGTTCAATCGGCAGATGCTTTCGTTGGACCAGTTCTCCGCCCAGAACGCGCTCCAGTGAGCGTATGCGCTTTGAGAAAGCAGATTGGCTGATGCTGCGTTGACGCGCCGACAGGCTGAAGCTTCGGGCTTCAACAAGCGTGCGGAAATCTTCGATCCAGCCCAGGTCCATTATCGGGGAAACTCACGTCTATGCACTTTTTGGAATAACACTATTCCATATATGGGTTGGAACAGGCGTGCAAACACACAGTAGGTTTTTCTCCACGACGTGTGCCAACGGAGAATCCATTCTAACGATGCTCGCCTCTACACAATTTGCCCCCGTTGGCACCGAAACCGAAATCGTTCCGATGGCCAACTACGCGGCAGTTGCGTTGGAGCTGCCTTTGCCAGACGCTGTTGTCGAAAAGGCCAAGCATCATATCCTCGATACCCTCTGTGCCATGATCACCGGCGTGCATCTGCATGTTGGAGAGATGGCTTTGTCGTATTCCAATACGCTCGGCTCAGTGGAAGGGGCTAGCGTCGTGGGCAGTGATCGGCTGTTACACCCCGCAGACGCAGCGATGATCAACGGCATGATCGCTCATGCTGATGAAACCGACGATAGCCACCCGGCTGCTATCGGGCACCCTGGCTGCGCCATCGTTCCTGCAGCCCTTGCCGCCGCTGAACACAACGGTCGTTCAGGCGTGGACTTCCTCAAAGCGGTCGTGCTTGGTTACGACTACTATGCCCGCATGAACCTGGCCCTTGGCCCAGACCATATCTATGCCCGAGGTCACGGGCCTTATTCGATTGGCGGGAGCTGGGGCGCTGCGGCAGCTGCAGGCGCGCTTTACGGCATAGACGCAGAGCGGATGCGTTACGTGTTTTCCAACGTCGCACAGCAGACATCCGGCATTGCCACTTGGATGCGCGATGTCGACCACATGGAAAAGGCATTCCATTTTGGCGGTCTGCCGGCGCGGAATGGTGTGGCTGCGGCTGCGATGATTGCGCACGGTTTCAATGGCACCGACGACGTGATCCACGGGCGCGGCAATTTCATGGATGCATTCTCGGATGCGCCGCAGCGCAACCTGCTCGTTGACGGGCTGGGGAGCCGGTACGAGATCATACTGACCAATATCAAGAAGTGGTGCGTGGGCTCGCCAATTCAGGCGGCGCTGGACTCGCTTGAGTACTTGATGGCCGAGGAGGGGGTTGACCGCGACACCGTCGTGTCGGTGGAAGTGCTGCTGCCGTCGCATGTGCTCGATGTGGTCGAGGATCGCGGCGTTCCCGATATCAACTGCCGCCATTGTCTGGCGCTGATGTTGGTCGACGGCCGTTTTGGCTTCCACGCATCGCACGACTATACCCGGATGACTGATCCGGCGGTGGTGGCGATGAAGGCCAAGATCGCGCTGCTGCCGTCAGAGGAGCTGGCTGATGCCAAGCCCATTCGGCAGGCCATCGTTCGGGCAAAGCTCGTCGACGGCCGGACCGTCGAGCGCCGCACCTACGCCGTAAAGGGTGTGGTGGAACTGCCAATGGATCGCGCTGATGTCGTGCTCAAGGCGCGAGACCTTGTGGGTTCGCTGCTTGGCGAGCGCACAGATGCCTTCTTCGATTGTGTTTTTGGACTGGAGGATGTTTCAGACATCCGGGTCCTGCGTCGCTTTCTTCAATAGCTTGAGTTACAGAAAGGTGCCCACGATGTCGTTCTTTGCCTCCTCTCGTAAGCGTCTAGCGCGCTCCGCATCGGGCCTTGTGCTCCTTGCTGCGCTCGGAACATCGCCACTGCTGGCGCAGGATCTCGTGATGGGTATGGCCTCGGCGCCAACCTCGATCGACCCGCACTTCCATGCCAATAGCTCCAATATATCGATGACTGGTCAGGTCTTCGAGGGACTGACCTGGAAAGACGAATTCATGCAGCCGCACGCCGCGCTTGCGGAAAGCTGGGATGTGACCGAAGACGGCGTCTGGACCTTTCATCTGCGCCAGGGCGTGACCTTCCACGACGGCAAGCCGTTCACCGCTGACGACGTGATCTTCAGCTTTGAGCGCGTACCAACGATTACCGACAGCCCCAGCCCCTTTACGGCGCGCCTGGCTGACATCGAGTCCTATCGCGCGATAGACGAGCACACGCTGGAAATCGTCACCAAGGGCGCAGCGCCAAACCTGCCGATCAACCTGGCGGACGTGCAGATCGTTTCGCGCGCAGTCGGCGAGGGCAAGGCCACGGACGATTACGTCACTGGCGAAGCCATGATCGGCACCGGGCCTTACAAGTTTGTCTCGGCACGTATCGGCGAAGTCTACGAGTTTGCCCGTAACGACGCCTATTGGGGCGATACGCCAGCTTGGGAAACGGTCACCCAGCGTGTAATCGGGTCTGATCCAGCCCGCGTCGCAGCGCTTCTGGCAGGTGACGTTGATCTCATTTCCGACGTTCCCGTCACAGATTTTGCCGCCATCAGCGCGAAGCCAGACATGAAGCTCTGGTCAACAGGCACCAGCAGCATCGCATTCATCGCGCTGGACGTTGAGCACGAAAAGCCAATTCCTGGCCAGGCGACCGATCTTTCCGGCAACGATCTGCCGGTCAATCCAATGCTGGACCAGCGTGTCCGACACGCACTCTCGATGGCGATTGACCGTGTTGGTCTGGTCGAGCGCGGACTCTCGAACGACGCCTATCCGGCCAGCCAACTGGTGCCAGAGGGCATGTTCGGCTTCAACCCCAACATTCCGGTGGAGCCCTACAACGTAGAAGGCGCCAAGGCACTGTTGGCGGAGGCGGGCTATCCGGAGGGTTTCAAGATCGTCCTGACAACTTCAAACGATGACACGATGCGGGCACGCGCCATTCAGGCCGTTGCGCAGATGTGGACGCGGGCGGGTGTGCAGACAACTGTCGAGACCATGCCGCATGCGGTCTTCATTCCCAAGACCAACGATTTCGAGTTTGCGCACATGATCCATTCATGGGGCACCTCGACGGGCGAAGCCGCCTATACGATCCGTGGCATTGCAGGTACGCGCGACCACGACAAGGGTATCGGGACGTCCAACCGTGGACGTTACTCGAACGCTGAGGTGGATGCCTTGGTGGTCGAGGCTTCGGCGACCGTTGACGATGCTGCACGTGCAGCTCTGTTGCAGCGGGCAATGGAGATCGTGATCGTGGACGATTACGGCCTGATCCCGCTTTACAACCGCAAGGCCACTTGGGCCTCCAATGCTTCGGTGGTCTACACCCCATCGCGCGCCAATGTCAGCAATGCGCTGTTCGCTCGGCCTGCTGAGTAATTAAACCGGGATGCGGTGCCATGGGCGCCGCGTCCTATCCGCTATAGGCACGCAGAGCAGGGGGGCTCTATGACCGAAATGATCATTCGCAGACTGTTTCAGTCTGTCCTGACCCTGCTGGTGTTGAGTTTCATTACCTTTGCCGGCATCTACATGATCGGCAATCCGATGGAGGTGTTGGCTGACGAGTCCGCCACCGCCGCCCAAATCCAGGCAGCCACTGAGCGCCTCGGATTGGACCAGTCGCTCTGGGTGCAGTACTGGCGCTACATGGAGAGGCTGTTCTCCGGTGATTTTGGTCGCTCCTATGTGACCAGCCTGCCTGTCTCGACGATGATCTTGCAGCGTCTGCCGGCGACTCTCGAAATGACCATTGCATCGCTGCTGATCTCTGTGGGTATCGGCCTGCCATTAGGCATCATTGCCGGGGTTTTTCCAAAGAGCCGCTTTTCGCGTGGTGGTAGCGTCATCTCGGTCCTTGGCTTCAGCCTGCCCAACTTCTGGTTCGGCCTGATGCTGCTGCTCTGCCTGGCAGTCTGGTTGCCTATATTGCCCGCAATTGGGCGTGGGCAGACCGTGGAGATTAACGGTGTCGCTTGGAGCTTTCTGACCCGCGATGGTCTGGTTCATCTGATCATGCCTGCAGTGACGCTTGCCATCGGGAACATGGCGCTGATGTTCCGTCTTGCCAAGTCGGGGATGCAGGAAGTGATGCTGCTCGACTACATCAAGCTGGCGCGCATCAAGGGCCTGCCCACGCGCCGCATCGTTACCGTTCATGCCCTGCGCAATGTCATGATCCCGATCGTTACGATCATCGGGCTTGAGATTGGCGGGCTGATAGCGGGATCCATCATCACCGAGACTGTCTTCGCCTGGCCGGGTATCGGCAAGCTGCTGATTGACTCCATCAACATGCTCGATCGGCCAGTTGTGGTTGCCTATATGATCATCTTCACCTTCACTTTCGTTATCATCAATCTCATCGTTGACATCCTTTACATCGTGCTCGACCCGCGGACGCGCGAGGCGCTGCAAGGATGATTGCGACCACCACTCCCTCGCTGCGCGCGCGTCTCGCCGCCCACCCCATCGGTCGGTTCTGGGCGGAGTACTCTGAAAGCTATGCTGCGGTTTTTGGCATTGTGATCACGGTGATCCTGATCGCCATCGCCTTTCTGGCGCCCGTTGTTGCGCCGCAGAACCCCTATGACCTGATGCAGGTCGATTTCATGGACAGTGAACTACCACCCGGTTCAATCGGCGGCATGGGGCAAGTCTATGTTCTGGGCACCGACGCCAATGGTCGTGACATGCTGTCGGCGCTGCTGTTTGGTTTGCGCGCCAGTTTCATGGTTGCGCTCTCGAGCCTGGGCATCGCGCTGGTTTTCGGCACACTGATGGGGCTGGTCTCTGCCTATGCGGGCCGCTGGGTAGACTCTCTGATCATGCGCATTGTCGACATTCAGATGAGCTTTCCGACCATTTTGGTTGCGATGATGCTGATGGTTACCTTTGGCCGTGGCATCGACAAGACCATTTTCGCCTTGGCGGTGGTTCAATGGGCTTATTTTGCCCGCAACGTTCGGGCCTCGGCACTGGTCGAGCGATCCCGTGAATATGTGCTGGCCGCGCAACTCGCCCAGGTGCCGACCTTCCGCATTCTATGGCGGCATATTCTACCAAACTGCCTGCCACCGCTCATGGTCATCGCCTCCATTCAGCTGGCCTCGGCCGTTTCTATCGAGGCCTCCTTGTCCTTCCTCGGGCTGGGTATGCCGGTGACGCAACCGTCGCTTGGCATGCTGATCTCCAACGGCTTTGGCTACCTATTGGGCGGAAAATACTGGATCAGCCTCGCGCCGGGGATCGCGCTTGGCCTCACAGTTTTTGCCTTGAGCCTCATGTCCGACCGTCTGCGGGACATGTTCAATCCGAGGTTGAAGCGATGAATTTGCCTCTGCTCGAAGTCCGTAACCTGCAAACTCATTTCTTCACCAAGAATGGCGTGGTGCGTGCCGTCGATGACGTCAGCTTCTCCGTCAATCGCGGCGAGGTGCTCGGCTTGGTCGGGGAGTCCGGTTCGGGAAAAACCATCACCGGTTACTCAATTCTCGGTGTGTTGGACGAACCCGGTAAGATCACCGGTGGCGAGATCATACTGCGCGACGCCCAAGGCGGCGAGTTGTTGCTCAATGCACTGTCGGAAAAGCAACTACGCCAACTGCGTGGCAATCGGATCGCAATGATCATGCAAGATCCGATGATGTCGCTGAACCCGTCCCTTAGGATCGGCACGCAACTGATCGAGACGGTCTTGGCACATCGGCCCGTCGCCCGGTCCGAGGCGGAGCGGCGCGCAGTAGACGTCATGCAACGCGTTGGTATCCCTGACCCGGAACAGCGCATGCAGGCGTTTCCGCACGAGTTCTCGGGCGGGATGCGGCAGCGCATCGCCATCGCGATTGCCTTGATCAACGAACCCGACCTGATCATCGCCGATGAGCCTACGACCGCACTTGACGTAACCACCCAGGTTCAAATTCTGGCCGAGGTACAAAAACTCGCCCGAGAGACCGGTACTGCGTGGATATGGATCACCCACGACCTGGCAGTGGTCGCCGGATTGGCGCAAAATGTTGCCGTGATGTACGCAGGCAAGGTTGTTGAATTCGGCGAGACAGACGCCCTGCTCGACAACCCTAACCATCCCTATACACGCGGGCTGATCACGTCGATCCCAGGAGAGGGCGAGGTGGCCTCGGATCGCCGTCTCCGCCAGATTCCCGGCAACACGCCATCGCTGCTTAGTCTGCCCGACGGCTGCGCCTTCCGGCCACGCTGCCACAAAGCCACTCAGGAGTGCATAGCGCCGCCGCCCCTGCTGGCGCGCGATCTCGGTCGCCGCGCCGTCAGGTGCTGGAACCCACAAGAAAGTGCATTGTCATGACGGCCGAACATCAGATGGAGACCCTGCTCGAAATGCAGGGCATTCAGCATATCTTTGGCCGTCACGAGGATTGGGTCGACAAAGGTGTTCGCCTGCTGCGCGGCAAGCGCAAGCCTCCGGCGCGTGTACGGGCGCTCAATGGCGTTGACCTGAGCCTTCGCCGCGGCGAGGTGCTTGGCATTGCCGGAGAATCCGGCTGCGGCAAGTCAACGCTGGGACGAGCCATGGTTGGTCTGATGCGCCCGTCGAATGGGACAGTGACCTATCGTGGGGAGCCTGTGATGCGCTCGCGGCGCCCGAGACATCTGAAATTGCAGATGATCTTTCAGGATTCTGGCTCGGTGCTCAATCCGCGCTTGCAGGTCAAGGACCTGATTGGCGAAGGCCCCCTTTTGCATGGTCTCGTCAGTCGACGCGAGTTGAAGGACTTTGTCGCGGCACAACTGGAGACAGTGGGTATGCCGGCTGACGCGATGTCGCGATACCCACACCAGTTTTCAGGCGGACAGCGTCAACGCATCAATATTGCGCGTGTGCTGGCACTCCAACCTGAAACCATTGTCTGTGATGAGTCCGTGGCTGCTCTGGACGTTTCCATCCAGGCGCAGATCCTGAACCTCTTCATGGACCTCAAGGACAAGTTTGGTCTGACCTATGCCTTCATCAGCCATGACCTCGGCGTGTTACGGCATATCTCGGATCGCATCATGGTGATGTATCTGGGCCGTGTGGTGGAGGAGGGGCCTGCTGCCGAAGTTTTCGCCAATCCGCGCCATCCCTACACCCGCGCCTTGCTCGAGAACGCGCCCAAGCTATCGCGCCGCAATCAGGTGTTTCTGCCCGTGCCTGGTGAGGTGCCATCTCCACTCAACATGCCGTCAGGCTGTGCCTTCCATACGCGGTGTGGGATGCATCGTCCCGAATGTGCGGGACGGGTGCCTTCCCTGATCGGCGCACCGGGAACGCATCGGCACGCCTGTCCGGTTGTTGGAGTTGCAGCATGACGGACAGCCGTTGGGACGACACCGAAAGCGCGGACCTGATTGGCACTCGCGACGACCGTAGCGCAATGTTTGACCATCTGGTCGCTGCGACGCTGCGGCGGCAGGCGATTTCTCCGGCGAAAAACCGTCTGTTCGACATTGATGTACCACGCGACATGGGGCGCTACCGCAACCAGTTGCTCGATGCGAGCACACCGGCCGAGCTCTGGTATGCGCTAACCCTGCTGTCCAATACGCGGCATGATCGACATCTCCGCGTGCAGCCGGTGACCGACGGATTGCCCGTGCCCGATGAACTGAGCAGAAACCAGATACGCAACTATGGAGCGCTTCAAGAGTGCGAAGCGCTTCGCGTTGGCATAGAGCTGGCCACTGATTTCACCGAGGACCAGCCTTTCCTGTTTCTGGCAGCGAAGGACAAGTCCGTTGCACTGCCTGAGAACCTGTCCGTTGGCGCGCGGCTTCTCGCGGTAAACGACGTACCATTCGCCGACTACGCGACCGCCGTTGAACCCTATCATTGCTACTCGGTGCCCGCATTTTTCTGGTACCACCTGCCGCATCACGTGGTGCGGCAAGGGAGCGAGCTGCCTCACTATGGTGAAAGTCTGAAGCTGACCTTTGAGACGGACGACGAGCCCATTGGGGTGGACCTGAAATACGGTCCTTCCGCCGCATTCTCGCTTCCAAAGCCCCAACGCTATTCAGCCTGGACCCTTGTCGCCGAATGGGAGAGCTGTCGCCTCTATCGCTCACGAACGGCGCGTGTCATTGCTCTGGATTGGCTTGGCTTTGGACCAAACCTCTGCAACGACGTCGATGCCTTGATGGCATTCTGCGAGACGCACGACCTGCTGTCCCACGACATAGTCTTTGATGCCACCAGATGCCGCGGCGGCGACTATGGCGGCTATCTTCTCCGCGTGCTGGCAAAGAAGCGTTTTCGCATCAATCTAGGTGACCTTCGTCGCAGCGACGTAGTGCCATCGATCATCGATGAAGTCCTGAACGAGGATGCGGAAGCCGTCGCTGGCGGCAAATTGAATGCTGGCCAATTGGAAGCTGTCGGATGGCGCCGCGACTGGTTGCTGAACGCTGTGCGTGCATCGTTGGGTGAAGGCGGTTCGACACCGCTTGTGCCTTTCAAGTGTGCGCACCAGCCTATGACTGGGGACGGTTGGCTGGAGCCCGCACCGGTTCATTTCACGGGCTCGATGGTGATGCTGACCATGCCCTTCAGCGGATCGCATATCGATCAGGTTGCCGCCCAAATCTCTGACAACAGGATGTGTGTCGCCCATATCGGCATGCCGCTTGGAGGTTTCTCCAAGACCTGGGTTGGAACTGAGGTGCTAACGCTACCCACCGGCAAGCCAATTGTTGGTTTTGAATGGAGCTGCGGCAACACCGTCCGCCCCAATGGCCAGGTTCTCGAAAGCAATCCGGCCGTGCCGGATGTGCCTTACCCGGTAAGCCGCGCCAATTTCCGGAGCCATCACGACGACATGCTGGAGCAGGCCTGCGCCATTCTTGCGCGAGCCAGCTGACACTCACCTAAGATTGGGGATCATGATCGATGACCGCATCGAGACCAGTGCTCGCGAACAATTCTGCGCTCCTATGTGGTTCTCCTGAACTGCGTGCGCTTTTTCCCGCTGTCGCCGAGACCACCTATTTGTCCATCTGCGACAAGATGATTTTGGCTGATCCCATACGCCAGGGCGTCGACAGGTTTCTTGATCATCTTACCCATGCCTCAACTAACCGGGTTGGACACGAAGAGAAAGTCACATCGTCTCGCCGCCTCTTTGCGGAAATGGTTGGTGCCACTCCCGATGAGATTGCTGTGACGCGCAATGTTTCCGACGGCTTGAATAGCGTAGCGACGGCCTTCCCATTTGCGGAGGGGGATAATGTCTTGCTGGCCTTGGGGGCTGAGCACCCCAACAACATCTACCCATGGCTCCACCAACAACGGCGGGGCATCGAGTTGCGCAACGTGCGCGGCGTCGCGGGACGCATTGACGTCGATGCAATGATCGCCGCCATGGATAGCAGAACGCGATTGGTATCGGTCGCCTCGGTGAGTTTTGCCCCCGGTGAGCGAACAGATATCACTGCGTTGGGAACGGAGTGTCGCAAGCGGGGTATTTTTCTGCTCGTCGATGGTGTTCAGTCTGCCGGCATCCTGCACCATGACTTTTCCAATGAACCGATCGATGGCTTCGCTACGTCCACCAGCAAAGGCCTGCTCGGCCTTTATGGCTATGGTTTCCTGTATGTGAAACGCAATTGGCTCGACCGGCTGATGCCTGTTCACATGTCGCGCACAGGCGCTGACGCCGAAAACGACGATGCCTCAGCAATGGGAACCTACGATTATCGCCCGCGACCGGATGCGGGACGCTTTGAACTTGGCAGCTACAACCTCGCTGGCGCCTACGCTGCTGAGGCCTCGCTGACCATGCTGCTGGAGTTGGGAACGCGAGCGATCGAGGCGCATGTGCTGGAGCTTGCCGATGAGCTTCGCGACGGCCTCAACCGTCTGGGCCTGCCGGTCTTCGCGCCGCGTCTTCCATCGCACGTCATCACGCTGGGCGAAGTCGACGCTGGTGGTCATGGCTATTCCGCTGATCCTAGGATGACGCGGTGCCACGAGGTTCTAACGGAGGCTGGCGTCGTTAGTACCTTGCGCCGTGGCCAGTTGCGGATGGGGCTGCACTGCTACAACAATCGGTCAGATATCGACACAGTCCTTGAAGTCCTGCAGGATGCCCGGCGCATTGCTGGGCATTAGGCTCAAGAATCCTTCAGAATGCTGTGCAGTATGAGCAGGTCGGCGACCACATTGCCCGGGTCGTCATTCTGCGAGAATTCAAGCATCGCGAACCGCATGAACGGAAGCGATGAGCTTGCCTTTGAGGTTGTGCCTAGCAAAGCCTGCCAGTAGCTCCGGCCTTCGGAAAGGGGCAGGCGTAGGTGTTCCTTGGTCCAATAGAAGACATGTAGGTGACTGAGCACAGGCAGGATGGCGGTGAGCGCGTTTGATGCCGCTGGTAGCGATTGGCCGTAGTCGGGTTGCCAGTGTGAGAGTAGGTTTGCGCGGCCGACGCGCTCGATGAGGTCCAACGTTGATCGAGCGTCCTCGGTGAAGGTGCCGGGATGAAACTCCAGCGAGACTATTTTGCCGATGTCTGACGCGCGGTCGCAGAAGTCGGCCAGGTCCGAAGCGACGCGCTTAGCCGCATCGTCGCGTTCTGCGCCTGACAGCCCTTCGGTACTGCCGGCCCAGACCCTGATCATTGGTGCACCGAGCGATTCGGCGCTGATCAGGCACGCAACAAAATCGTCGCGCGCATCGGCTGAGCCGGCCCGTGCATAGGCACCGTAGGAGGGGATCGATAGCCCCGCATCGGCCGTCAGTCCGGCTGCGCGATGGGCTTTGTCCCGGTCGCCCGGAGGCACGTGAATGCGCGCTTCCCATTCGATGCCAGCCGCCTTGCCGGCTATGGCGCAGTTCACGACTTGCTGAGGATCAAGGTGCCGCAACGCAACCGAACACAGGCCGGGCATCAGACTCATGCGCGCGGGCTCGGAGTTGCGACGGAACCACGAAGGATCAGACGTGGGCGGAAGATCACTGTCTTTTCATGCAGCTCGGCATTTTCCATGCGGTCAATGATCTGACGTGCTGCAGCGCGACCCATCTCGTCGCAGGGAACGTGCAGGGTTGTCAGGCCTGGCCCGATGATGGAGGCGTGCGGAAAGTCGTCAAAGCCGATGATCGAGACGTCACGCGGCACTCGGACGCCGGCCTCGATCAGCGCCGAATAGACGCCGAGCGCGATAAGGTCATTGAGGCAGAACAGCCCGGTGGGTAGGCGAGGATGCTTGGCGACGAAGGCGCGCAGCTGGGTCTCGGCAACCATCGGGTCGTTTGCTCCGAGTTCGATGATCTCGCAGTCACCTTCAGGCACGCCAAGCTCTGCAAGACGTTCCAGAAAACCGCTTCGCCGGGCCCAAAGCGTGCGGGATTTGGTTGGGAAGGAGAAGTAGCAAAACGTGCGATGGCCGTGTTCGTAAAGGCAATCTGCTGCCGCGCGGCCACCCGCCAGATTGTCCGGTACGAAGCGGTCAGCGCCGGCATCGGGGCCGCCTTGCACGTTCAGTAGCACGCAGGCGCGGCCGACTTTGGTCAATCGCTCCAAGAGGAGCGTTGCAGGTTCGCCAAGCAGGATACAGCCGGACTCTGGGTTTTCTTCGAGCACCTGGTCGACAATCCGGTCGCGGGCTTCACTGTTGTCTTCGGGTATGCAGCACAGTTCGATTGCCTGGCCGACAGCGTCGAGCTCGGCGCGAATGCCCTGCAGAAAACCGAGATAGTAGTAGCTGGAGACGCCGGACAGATAATGACCGGGGCAGAAGACCAGCACCGGTCCTCTGGCTTCGCCGGCGCGCGGTGCACGCTTGTCAGCGACGTAGCCTGCCGCTTGCGCCACGCTCAGCACATGCGAACGGGTTGATGCGCCGACCCCCGGTGCCGATGACAAAACGCGCGACACGGTGGACACGGAGACGCCTGCGCGGCGCGCAATATCGATCTGGTTCAATTTCGGCGCTTCAGCTGCGTCGTCGGCAAGCGCACTGTCTGAGACGGCGTGGTCATCGTTTATCATTGCGTCCCTCAAATCGAATGCTCAGGCGATACGGTCAAGCTGGCGAAGTTCGACCCGGCCGGGCACGGCTTCACCCTGCAGAAAAGCCCGAATGGCCGAAATGACACCATTGCCATGGCGGTGCAACTCCGTGGAACCCGATCCGGCAATGTGCGGCGTTAGCAGCAGGTTGGGAAGGGACCATAATGGACTGTCCCCATCCGGCACCTCAGGCCACGTCGTGTCGACGACGGCCTGGATGTGATCGCGCTGCAGAGCGTCAATCAAAGCAGCCTGATCGACCAATGCCCCACGGGCGGTGTTGATCAGCGTTGCGCCTGGTTTCATGGAATTTATGCGTTTGGCATCGACCAAATTATGGGTTTCCGGCAGGAGTGGCGCATGCAGCGAAATGCAATCTGAACGCTCGAACAGCGCGTCAAGAGACACCTTCTCGACGCCCATTTCAGCGGCCTCTTCGGCGCTAAGGTAGGGATCGGCAATAAGCACGGTCAGATCGAATGGCTGAAGAAGTTTGGCGACCAGCCGGCCGATTGTCGATGCGCCAACCAGGCCGACAACACG